>JANQQB010000447.1 GCA_028285165.1 Rhodobiaceae bacterium | reverse complement strand
AGGGCTCGGCAGCCGACATCATCCGGCGCGCCATGACCCGCATGGAAACCCGGCTCGACCGGGAAAAGCTCTCCGCCCGCATGCTCTTGCAGGTGCATGACGAATTGATCTTCGAAGTCCCGGACGAAGAGGTCGATGCCACGATCCCGGTCGTGACCGACGTCATGGAATCGGCGCCGCTGCCGGCCGTGTCCCTATCGGTCCCG
Organism: Rhodobiaceae bacterium; assembly: GCA_028285165.1. GTDB lineage: Bacteria > Pseudomonadota > Alphaproteobacteria > Rhizobiales > JANQQB01 > JANQQB01. The sequence goes on along the minus strand of JANQQB010000447.1, from coordinate 34,530 downwards.
CTCAAGGTCGATGCCCGGGCGGCGAACAATTGGGACGAGGCGCACTGAACCGGCGATTCTGCCCGGGCGATCCCGGGGCTTCCTTCGGATGTCGTTCAGGCGGTCTGTTCGATCCGTTCACCCAGCCGACGGACCGCCGGCCGGTCGAGTTTGCCGTTCGGCAGTCTCGGGAGGCTTTCTGACATCACAAACGCACGCGGCAGTTTGTACCGGGCAAGTTGGGCGCGACACCACGCAACGAGATCCGCTTCCGTGGGCGTATTCTCGGTATCGCGCAGTTCGATTGCGGCCACGACGCGCTCGGAATAGACGGGATCGGGGATTCCAAAGACAACGACCTCGGCGACGTTCGGATGGGTCTCCAGAACCTGTTCCACCTCTCGCGGATAGACATTGTAACCGGCCGACTTGATCATTTCGCTGTTCCGGCCCTTGAGCACGATGTTGCCGTCGGGACGTTGCAGGGCAAGGTCTCCGGTCTTCAGCCAGCCATCGGACGTAAACGCGGCGGCCGTTGCTTGCTCGTTGCCCCAATAGCGGCGCAGCGTGCAATTGCCCCTGGCCTGAATCTCACCCACGATATCGATCGGACAGACCTGGTTGTCCGGGCCGGCGATGCGCGTCTCGAACCGGGGATCGAACCGGCCGATCGTGTTCAGGAGCACCTCGTCCGGAGCATTGAATTCGGAATAGGAGAGGGAACTCATCACTTCCGTCTGGCCGTATTCAACAAAGACGTCGGCGCCGGTCGACCGCAATCTGGCGAGTGTCGGCGCGGAAACCGGACCGCCGCCGATGCAGATCGTGCGCACGGACGAAAAATCGGTTCGGTCAAACTCAGGATGGTTTGCAACAAGGGTGAACATGGCCGGCACCTGCAGCCAGGTCGTCACCGCGTCCGTTTCCAGGACGCGCAGGGTTTCAAGCGGATCGAACCGATCCCGAAAGACCAGGCTGCCGCCGCCGACAAGGGCGCCAAGGGTCAGGTTCATGACACCGCCGACGTGGTTGATCGGCAGGTTGGACAAATACCGGGCGGGACGATCCATCCGGGCGTCCAAATGGGCGTATTGACCGATCGCCGCCTCGATCAGACCGCCGTGGTGCAGGGCCGCACCCTTGGCCCGACCCGTTGAGCCTGACGTGAAGACGATTACCGCAATGTCGTCGCTCGCCGCAGGATGGGAATCCTCCGATCCTTCAGCGTCCGGGAGATCATCCGGACCACCAAGTTCCATGACCGGGCCAGGGAAGCCAGCGCTGCGGATTCGGTCGGTCCGGGTCCGATCGGCCGTGTCGGTTTCAACAACGAACATTGCGGGGTCGGTGTCTTCTATCAGGTCTGCAATCTCTCGTGTCGTGTGCTTGGGATTGACACCAACGTAAATTGCACCGAGTCGCGATACGGCCATAAGCGCGATCAGGTAAGTCGGGCCCGCCGCTGCAAGCACCGCCACACGGTTGCCCGGGCATATTCCCTGGCGTTTCAGCATGGCCACGCATGCGTTGACCGCTCTTTCAAGTCCAGCGTAGGAAAGCTCGCCTTCCTTCCATATGCAGGCCATCTGCGCCGGCGTCCGGCGGGCATAATAGTCGACATAGTCGTGCATTCCGGCAAGGCGCGGCACTGTCATGGACCAATGCTCCCGTCCGAACTTATTGAGCTTCACAGCGATCCTAAAATTTACATATTTGTAAATTCATAGCAAAGTGTTTGCCTTGATTGCCGCCAGAAAGTGAGTGACGTGTCATGCCATTGATGCCGATAAACGGAACCGACCTGTATGTGGAATGCTTCGGCGACGGCGCGGAAACCGTTTTCCTGACCCATGCTCTCTTCTTTTCCGGGCGCATGTACGAACAGCAGATCGCCCATCTCAGCGATCGCTATCGTTGCGTGACGGTCGACTGGCGCGGACAAGGACGCAGTGCCAAACCGCTCGGTGGATATGATGTCGACATGCTGGCCCGGGACATCATGTCGGTTGCCGATGCATTGGCTGTCGACCGCTTTCACTGGATCGGAATGTCGGTCGGCGGCGTGACCGGAATCCGCAATGCCGCACAATTTCCGGGCCGCTTCCTGTCGCTGGCCGTCGGCGGCGCTTCGGCCGAAGCCGAACCAATTGAAAAGGTCGAGAAGTATGAAAGCCTGCTGCTCGACGGATTCGCCAAAGATCCGGAGAGCGTTGCCGACCATTTGATGGAAATCCTCTACGGTGCACCGTTCCGGAACGATCCCAGGAACCGCACCCTGCTCGAACAGGAACGCCGCTTGATCATCAGCAATGACGGTGCGGCTGTCGCCCGGGCAGCGGCCCCGATCCTGCGCCGTGTCGACATCCGGCATATGCTCGCGCATGTCCTGTGCCCGACCCTGGTCTTTGTCGGTGATCTCGACGGCGCCAATCCGCCGACAAAGTCCCAGACGATCGCAAGCGGCATTGCGGCTGCGGAATTGGCGATCCTGCCGGATATCGGACACCAGCCCAATGTGGAGATGCCGGATGGCCTCGGACGGATGCTGCGATCGCATGTCGACCGGCATTCATTGACCCGCGCCGCCTGAAAGCTTCAAGACCGCCGATCAATCGACCTCGGGTCCAGAAAGCGCCGCAACACATTGCCGGTCATGCGCGCAATTGCATTGTCATAACCGCTTTCGGCAAGGGCGCCGATCCAGGCCATGGAGCCTACGGAGAATACAGCGCCCCCGCCTTCCACCGCACGCAACACGATATCGGACCGCGCCTTGGCATCCTTCAATGGCATCGGGGTCGACAGCAATTCCTCCACCGTACGCAGCATGGAGGGCGGATGCCCCTCCGACGACGCGATGACAACACTATCGCGGCCGGTCCCGAGGCGCGGATCCGCGCGGTCGATCTCCTGACCCGCCGCGCCGTCTCCCAGCCAGCCGAAAGCCCCGAACGTGTCTCTCTCTATGCCTGCAAGGGCGAAGCCGGCTATGCCGTCGCGGGCACCCTCGACAACCCGATAAGAACCGCTCCGGTCAAAACCCTGTGCGGCAAATCCGACGCCAACGAGCCGGTTGGGCGGCCGCCCGAGACGTCGCCAAAGGCCGCCGTATGCGCCGTCCATGGCATGATGCGCTTCGCCCGGTTCCGCGATCCAGGCGCGCGTCCCATCTTCCGCCCGGCGCACTTCGATGCGCGCCCCTGAGCCGGCAACGGATATGCGCCAATAAAAGCCGTTGCCACCAAGATACATGAGGCGTCCCCGCCGCTCGACAAACGCCTGCAGGGCATCCAGCATCTCACGGGAATGGTATTCCGGATGATTGCCGGTGAGCACGACGTCGTAGCCGTCGATCGCGTCCAGTCCCTCCCGGTGCAGATCTTCGTCGGTCAGGAGATCATAATCGACTCCTTCATGGGCGAGCCATGAAAGCAACCAGGCATCGACCGGCAATCCCCACGGGCGTACGCCGAACCGCATGGTCAGGATCGGTCGCAAACGCGACGATACCATGACCGGCGAACCGTCCGCGTGCCGGTCATATTGCGATTTGCCGAACTCGGGGTGTTCGGCGAGAAACCCTTCGTCGGGGTAGTCCGCAATTCCGAAATCCGGTCCGCGCATGGCGCTTTTTGCGTTGGCGTAGGACAGATAGGTGCAAGTCGGCAAAAGCATTGCCACCCGCTTTCGCTGCGCAGGGGCGGCGCGGACGACAAACGGGACGAGGTCCTCCCCACCCCCGGTTTTCAGACGGGCCGCATAGAGACCGGAGGGCCATGCGTTCGGCACCGTCAACACGGCGTTGGTCGGCCAGCGACAGTCTTCCAGATCATCATCATGAAAGTGCACGGCGCCGTACTGGTCGGGATCCGCCTGCGGAGAAAACACGCTGCCGTCCCAGAAAGCCCCCGTCACGGCACGGTCCGGTCCGTTGACGAGCCTGCCGTCGCACCGGCTCGGGCCCCTGTCGACGACCCGCGTCGATCCGATCGCCTCAGCAAAATCCCAGTGGGCGAGACGCGCCGTCCCCAGGCGGCGCACGGATTGCGGGCCGGCGATCAAGGCAGCCGCCAGTTCCATGCCGTTACACGTCGCAATCACGGGCGTCTCGAGGCGGCCATTGAAACATTCAGCCGGCATCCCGTCGTCGGACACGGACGCGGCCAGATAGAAATCACGGAAGGGCTGCTTTGGCCAGGCTGTATCCAGAACAAGCCCGATGACCGCCGGTGACGGCATGCCCATTTCCTGCAGCGCGACCGCCATGCGGCCCGCCCCCCTGTCGACCTCGACGACGACCGCAGTCCATCGATCGGCCGCCAGTCCGGGTCCGATTTCCGAGCCGAGGATTTCCTGTCCGAGGGCAACAGCAATCCGGTTGGCATCGTCGAGCACGATCCTCAGACGGCTGCTGCCGTCTCCCGGCGCCAGGCAAACGAGCGTTCGTACCGGTTTCGGCGGTCCGGTGGGCTTGACCAACACTCCCACCGAAAAGGACGGAACATGCCGAAGGCACAACGGCAACGGTGCCGTCATGTAGGATCCGATCGGAACTGCGTGGCGACGGATTGTGCGCGGACCGCTTGGTTGGCAGGCCATGTCCCGAAGGACCGGCACACTTCCCACATCGGTCCAATGCGCGCCTTCGATGCGGTGCCACGACAGCTCATAGGTTTCCGGTCCATAGGCGGAAACCTTCAGATCGAGCGTCTCTCCGGGCAGCACCGAAAGCTTGCCGGTATAGCCGACGATGTCCTTGCGATTTTCCGAACGCCGATCGGCCATCGGAGGGATCAGCGCTTTGCCAGGGAATTCATGTATGCCGGCATGCCGTCGGCCAGGTGCTGTGTTCCGTACACGTTCGCCTGCGGATAATATTCGGCGTTGTGCTGCACAATGGCCGCCGCCTCGGGTCCGTCCACCTCGGCAATGAAATGCAGCATCAGATCGATGCCCGCCGAGACACCGGCGGAACTCCAGATCGGTCCGTCCCGCACATAACGCTCTTCGACAACCTCCACGCCCGCATCGCGTAACCTGCCGATCGCCTTCCAGTGGGTCGTGGCCTGCCGGCCCTCAAGCAGACCGGCAGCGTGCAGTATGAAACTTCCGGTGCAGACCGACAGGACCGGGCGGTCGTCGGATGCGCATCCGGCAACGAACCGAACGAGCGTTTCGTTGGCCATTTCATCGAAGGCGGCAAACCCACCGGGAATCAGCAGCGCGTCGAGCTGCGGGCAGGTCGTAAAATCGTATTCAGCCGACAGCGTCAGGCCCTTGGCGCAGGCATGCGGGCCGGAGCGTTCGGCAACGGTCACACAATGCGGTCCGTCGGCATAGGTGTGCCACATCGTGGCCATTTCCCAGGGACCGACGAGGTCCAGTTCCTCGACCCCCTCAAACACCAAAAATCCGATCCGCTCCATCAGGCCGCCTCCCCGTTCATGTCCGGACGGCGCTTGCCGCGTTCGGCGTTGACCACAAGAAACAGCCAATCCGCCACAAGCGCCGGCCGTTCAGCGTCTTCGATCTCAACAGTGATTTCCGCGGTGACGACATGGCTTTCCGCATCCCGCATTCGGACTGCTCGCAAAACAGCGGCACCGCGAATTCGGCTGCCGGCCGGCACGGGCGCCAACAACCGGATCCGGTCGAAGCCATAATTGATCTTATAGGCTTCCCGCGTGCCGCGCGGCACCATATCGTTCAGCATCGCAGTCAGCATGGCCAATGTCTGAAACCCGTAGGCAATTGTCGTCCCGTACGGGGAGTGCGCGGCCGCCCATTCCGGATCCATATGCATGGCATCGCGGTCGCGCGTGACTTCGCCGAACCGATCGATGTCGGATTGCGTGATGTCGAACCATCGCGACACGCCCAATGCTCTGCCGCTGGTCCCTTCAAGCATGGCAAAATCTGACAGATCGAGCGCTTTCGGTTCGCTCATGAACAGGGTCTCCTCAGTCAAACACGGCCGACGGCAGCCACAACGCGATTTCGGGGAAGAGAATCAGGGCCACGACCATTAAAAAAATCACCAGCACAAAGGGCGTCGCACCGACAATGACGTCGGTGATGGACCCGCGTTTGCGCACACCTTGAACGACGTACAGGTTGACGCCGATCGGCGGCGTGATGAGGGCCGCCTCGAGGAGCAGGGTCAACATCACGCCGAACCAGATCGGGTCATAGCCGATCGCCTTTACCAGCGGCACGATGATCGGCACGGTGATCAACATGATGGAGAACCCCTCCATGAAGCAGCCGAGGATCAGGTAAAAGACAGCGATAGCAAGGAGGAGGCCGATCGGGCTGAGATCGAGCCCCAGCACGGCGTTGGTGATCTGGTCGGAAATGCCCAGGAAGGTCAGCACGAAATTCAGGAGCAGCGCCGTCAAGATGATTGCGACAACCATGGCGGTCGTCCGCATCGTGCCCTCGACGGCAAGCCGCAACATGGTCAGATCAAGAACGCCGTACCACCACGCCAATCCCAGCGCCGCGACGACGCCAAAGGCAGCAGCCTGGGTCGGCGTCGCAATGCCGGCATAGATGGTCAGCACCACCACGGCAAAGATGAAGAGCGGCGGCAGGAGATCCGGTAGCGACGCGATCCGGGCATCCCAGTTGGTCGGGTTCGGCCGTCCTCCTGCCGCCGGCCGGACAACGCAGATCACGCCGATCAGCACCATGAACAAGCCGGCAAGCAGGATCCCGGGAACCATGCCAGCAAGGTAAAGCCGCGGTATCGAGGTTTCGGTCAGAACGCCGTAGACGATGAAGGCGACCGACGGCGGGATCAATATGCCGAGCGTGCCCCCGGCCGCGAGAGTGCCGAGGAACAGACGTTCATTGTAGCCGCGCTTGCGGATTTCCGGCAGAGAGACCGTTCCGATGGTAGCGGCCGTCGCCACGCTCGAGCCGGACGTAGCGGCAAACAATGCGCAGGACCCGATATTGGCATGCATCGTGCCGCCCGGCAGCCAGGACAGCCATTGGGTCAACGCCGCGTACATGCGCTCCGCGACGCCGGCGCGCAACAGAAGCTCACCGAGCAGGATGAAAAACGGAATCGCGACCAGTGTTTCCGACGCCATATGCTGCCAGGCGATTTCGCCTGTCATTCGGTCGATTGGAATATCGGTAAAAAAGGTGGTGAGCAGAATGGCCATCATGCCGAGCGCGGCCGTCACTGACACGGAAAGCGCCAGAAGGCCAAGCAGCAAGGAAAGGCTTACTCCGATCATCGCTCGTGCCCGTTGCCGGTGTCGGTATCGGCTGCCTCGAGACGGCGTGATTCCGCTGAACCGGGCAATTCGCGATCCACTTCGCTGGACGGCGACAACAGGGTCGCGGCCGCGTCGGACCGGCCATTCGAGAGCAGACGAAATGCGCGCCAGCCGATAACGAGCCCGGCAAGGACCGTCATGACCAGACCGAAGGCAAAAATTCCCTGCGGGATGAACAGCAACATGCGTTTCGGGGTGATCGAGCGCGCGCCGCTTTCGAAGGATTGCCAGGCCAGTTCCACGCCGCGATAGGCAATGACCGCGAATACCAGAACAAAAACCGCCCACGCGATGATGTCGAATACCAGGCGAATGCGCGCCCCGAAGCGGTTGCGAACGATGTCGATGCGGATGTTCGCCTTTTCGAAGACGGCGTAGGCAAACGCGCAGGAAGAGGCGCAGGCAAAGACGTATTTCGTGATCTCATCCACGCCGCCGAACGCATGGTTGAAAAATTTCAGCATCAGCGCTTCGATAGTGATGACAAACGCCATTACGATCAGCGCCGCACCGCCGATCCAGACCAGGATTTGAGCGGCCCGCTCGAAAGCGGGCCGCTTTGCGCTGCTTGGGAGGGACATCGGTGCTGCTATTGGGTGGCCGACAGGCCGATCACGGCACCGGCCGTGGCATTCCACTCGGCAGCGCAGTCGGCACCGCACCGCTCCGCATACCGTTTGAGCACGTAGTCTTCGAGTATCGAGCGACGCAGGGGTTCGTCGTCCGGATTGGCCTTGACGAGCGTCATGCCGGCCGGATCGCCATACCGGCAGGATCCGCCCTCACCGGTGAGACAGGAAATGCCCTGCTGTTCGGAATCCTTCAATGCCGCCCAGGCCTTGTCTGCAAAGATCCGCGATTGCTCGGTCAATAGCGTTTGCGTTTCTTCGTCGAGCGCGTCGAACTTGGCCTTGTTCATGGCAAGAAACGCAATTCCGGCCGAGACCGGTGTTTCGTAGAGGTAATTCACGACGTCTTGCCATTTGGCATGATACATCGAGACTCCGGATGATACGCCGCAATCAACCACGCCACGCTGCAGCGCCGGCACCACTTCCGACAGGGGAATGGACACGCTGACACCGCCGAACCCCTCGGCCATGTCGCCAAGCGTCGTGGAATAGACGCGGATCTTGCGCCCCTTCAAATCGGCAAGACTTTCGAACGGGTCGCGGCAGACCAAGACCTGGGCGGGGAACGGATAGCTCGCGAGCAATTCGACGCCGTGAATGTCGGCAAACGCCTTTTTCACCACAGGATCGTAAGCCTCGACCAACCGCCGCGCCTCGTCGGTGTTCTTCGGTGTTAGGGCCAGATCGATGCCCTCGAACACCGGATTGCCGGATGCGATATAGGTGTAGGCGCCAAAGCCGACGTCATAGACGCCCGTCTTCAAGAGCTTGACGGTTTCAAATCCCTTCAGCCCGAGATCCGTCATCGCCTTGATTTCGCCCGTCACCTTGCCGCCGGACGCTTCGGGAATCGCGGTCTCCCACAGGGGCGCTTCATGTTCCTTGTACATGGCGCCCACGCCCCAGGTTCCGATGACCTTAAAACTGTGTTCAGCAAATGCCGGCGCAGTCGCGCCGGCTGCCAGCACGGCCGTCGCCGCGATCGTTCTGCATGCATGCTTCATCATGCGACTGTCTCCCTCTTGTGATTGCGAGGGATTAGGTCAGAATTTTACAATCTTGTCAATTTTAGCCTTCAACCAGCCGACTGACGGACCGCAGGGCCTGCGCCGCAACGGTCCGTGCGACGGCCTCTGCCGAAAGCGCGCCGTCAGCGCGGTACCAGAAAACCGTGTAAGAGACAGTGCCCAGAACCCCGAACGCGGCCACGCTGGCCGACCCTTCGATGAAATCCCCTGATTGCTGACCGGCAGCAATGATTTTGCGATAGGCATCCAGAACGATGCGCTGGAGATCCTGGATACGCTCCTTTTGCGCTTCGTCGAGCGTGGTGGCGTCGCGCAGCGGGCCGTAAAGCAGGGAATTGACGAATGGAATGATGCTGCTTTCTTTCAATTCATACAGGATATGCGCGCTGCACAGCACAAGCAGGCGTGTCGGCGCGTGCGCGGGAACGCCTTTCTGGCTGTCCTCCAGGACCGCAATCAGATCCAGCATCGCCTTTTCGACGGCCTCGAAAACGATCTGCTCCTTGGATCTGAAGTAATGGTAAAGCGCTGGGTGGGTCAGCCCGAGATGCGCGGCAATTTCCTTCAGACCGGTGGACTCGATGCCACGCTCGGAAAAGATCTTCAGAGCACCGTCCAGGATGGCGTCACGCCGCTTCTGGTATCGGGCCGGCCGGATCAGGTTTTCCGGCTTCTGTTCGCTCACTGCACCCTCCCTGGCTGCCGCGTCCCGCCCCTGCCTATAGCAGGCCGGTCGCCGACGATATCGACCGGCGCTCGGAATCCACTGGAATTATTTGACAGAATTGTCAAATTCCGAAACTGTCTGGCCGATCAGGAGTGTATGATGACGTGGCGAGACAGGACAGCCGCCAAAAACCGCGCCGTTGAGGCGACCTTCCAATCCACGACGATCGGAGCATTTGTGGATGCCGTTGCCGCCGAGCTCGGAACGGCAGTGGCGATCGAGGTCTTCGAGCGGAACGAGCGGGCGACCTACAGCGATGTGAAGCTGAAGTCCGATGCCATCGGATGCCTGCTGAAAGACAGGGGGATCGCCAAAGGAGATCGGGTTGCGGTCATGCTTCCCAATTGCCTTGCCTATCCGCTTGTCTGGATCGCCTTGGCAAAAATCGGCGCCGTCCATGTCCCCATCAATACGCGATACACGCCAGCAGAAATCAGCTTCGTGGCAAACGACGCCGGAATCCGGTTCGCTTTCGTGAACGCGGACCTGGTCCGAACCTTCCTGGACATGCCCGAGCGGCCGGCAACGCTCCCGAACGACGCGATCCTCGTCGTAAATGGCGACGGCCATTCCGGGCAGGAGAGCCTGGAATCGGCCCTGAATGGGATCGACGTGCGCTCCTGCCTTGGGCCGACCGTAACTCCGGACGACCTGATGAACATCCAGTACACGTCGGGCACAACCGGATTTCCGAAAGGCTGCATGCTGTCACACGAGTACTGGCTTGTTCTCGCGCATGCGGCCCGGTCATGGGATCACGCCGCGCCACGGCGCCTGCTGTCCGCCCAGCCCTATTTCTACATGGATCCGCAATGGATCACGCTGAAGACGTTTATGAATGGCGGAACGCTCGTCATGGCACCGGGCCTGTCAGCAAGCCGCTATATCGGCTGGATCAAGACGCATGCAATCGAATGGTGCCTCTTCCCGTTGCTGATGGCGCGCCAGGAAGAAGGCGGCGATGCATGCGATACGGCCCTGATCCAGGTGGCGACCTTCGGCTGGCCACCGGACATATGCCGGGACTTCAAACGCCGGTTCGGTGCGGTCGCGCGGGAAGGATTCGGCATGACCGAAATCGGTTTGGGGACCTGGATGTTGCCGGAATTCGCCGATCGCTTCGACAGCGGCAGTGTCGGTTTCGCCGCCCCGTTCCGGGAAACATCGGTCCGCGACGATGCCGGGCAGCCGGTCGAGTCCGGCGGCATCGGCGAGTTATGGGTCCGCGGCCGCGCTCTGTTTCAGGGGTATTGGAACCGCCCGGACGCCAATCAGGCTGTGTTTGAGGATGGGGGCTGGTTCCGGACCGGCGATCTCTTCCGGATCGACGAAGACGGCTTTCTATACCTCGTCGGGCGCCTCAAAGACATGATCCGGCGCTCACAGGAGAATATCGCCGCCCGTGAGGTCGAGGCCGTGTTGTGCCTGTTGCCGGAGGTCGAGGAGGCAGCCTGCGTACCGGTGCCAGATGCCAGACGCGGCGAAGAGGTCAAAGCCTATATCCAGCTGAAACCCGATCGAACGCCGGCTGATTGCCCGCCGGAACGTGTTCTTGAGCATTGCAGGAGCCAGCTTGCGGCCTTCAAGGTGCCGCGCTTCATTGCCTATACGGCGCACATGCCGAAGACCGCGTCGAACAAGATCGAAAAGCGCTCGCTCGTCGGTGACGCAACCGACCTCCGCGCCGGCTCATTCGATGCACAAGAAAACAGATGGCTCAGTCTTGGGGAGACTAACCAGGCCGGCAATTCATAAACAAAGCCGGCAATACAAAGAGAAAAGGGCGACCGAAGTCGCCCGATTTGGTGTCGATTGCGATTATAGTTATTGTTAGCGGTTCCCATTATTGTGGCGTGGAAACCGTGTACGCACACGCTACTATGTTACTTAAACCGCGTCCAACGCGCCTCTTCCCGATGCGGCGTTTACTCTTTGTACAACATTTCCAAGATGGGGGTCCCCCGCTTGAAAAGCAAGGGTCGGGCGCCGGCTAAATGGAAAAACTGTGGCATTTCCGAGGCGCTCAGCGCCCCATTTGCCACTTTTACGGGTCCTGCGCGGCCGCGTTTCGCGTATTGACTTAGTGTTGCTCCGGCCCCACCTGTTGCGCACTCGAAAGATCATCATCGAGGCCAATCGTTCTGACATCATCACCTTCAGGAGCCGCCCTCTCGATGCTGCACCCCCGGCCACCTCGTCAGCCGCCAGCCGATCGGGCCGGCCTTTTCCGGCATCTCGGCCAATATGCCCCGACCGAGATCGCAGCGGTGCTGGCGCTATCGGTCCTTGTCCTTGTGCCTGCAACCGGACTGGCCAATGACACCCCGGCCGACAGCGACACAACCGGCTTTTTCACGACAGCACGCCATGCTCTGCCCTTCCTGACCGTGCGTCAGAAACAGCCTGACGCGGCGCTGGCCAACCGGTTCCCGGCCGAACGCGGACCGCTCCAATACGGCACATGTTATGTCGATCACACGGCAATTCCCGGTCTCGATGACGTCGCCGAAGCCGTCACCTTTCACGTGCCGCGGACCCTGGAAGCCGTTGCCGACGTCAAGCACCACACTGAATCCGCCTTCTGGGATACATTCGCCAAATCCGCCGACGACACGGTTCCGAGCCTCTACGTGCACGGCTATCGCATGGGATTCGCTAAGACCTGCCGCCGCGCCGCCCGCTTCCAGGTCAATACGGAGCTGGCCGGACGGTTTGCGGTCTTCAGCTGGCCGTCGGAAGGCGCGGTGATCACCTATGCGCGCGACGAAGCCAATGTGGCCTGGAGCGTGCCGGCGCTCGTCACCGTGCTCGACCGCATGGGCGAAACCTTCGGGTCGGGCCGTTTCAATCTGGTCGCCCATTCCCTCGGCTCCCGGGCGGCCGTCGACGCGCTCCTGCAAATCGGCCAGCAATCGCGGGGATCGGGGCCCGTGGTCAAGGAATTGATGCTGATCGCTCCAGACATCGATGCCGGCATCTTTGCGCAGAAAGTCGAACGGCTGAAAACGCTGGCCGAACGCATCACCGTCTATGTGTCGGACCGGGATGCGCCGCTCCTGGTCTCGCGCGAACTGCACGGCTATCCGCGGCTCGGCCAGTCCGGGTCGCATCTGGACGGGTTTGACGGGATCGACATCGTCGATGTCTCGAGTTCTGCGCCGAGCACGCCGTCGGGGCACCTCTATCACCTGTTCAATCCGGTGGCTTACAAGCACATGAAAGACCGGCTCGGCGGGTCCTGACCAGACCGGCCGCGCGCGCCTATTCCCGCACAATGCCCTCGCCGATCGCCTCGATGCGGAAGGCCGCGGCCATCAGCGCCTGGGTGTAGCGGGTGCGCGGCGATTCAAAGATCGATGTCGCCGGACCGGATTCCACCACTTCGCCGTCGCGCATTACGATCACGTCGTTGGCGAGCGCGCGAACCACCTTCAGATCGTGGGAAATGAACAGGTAGGTGAGACCGTGGCTGCGCTGCAGGTCGCGCAGGAGATCGACGACCTGGGCCTGGACGCTCATATCGAGCGCCGATGTCGGCTCGTCGAGCATGACGAATTTCGGCTCCAGCACCATGGCACGGGCAATCGAAATGCGCTGGCGCTGGCCGCCGGAGAATTCGTGCGGGTAGCGATTGCGGGTGGTGGGATCAAGGCCGACTTCCTCTAGCGCCTTGGCAACGACCTGATCCCGCTCTTCATAGGACAGCTGCGGCCTGTGAATGCGCAATCCCTCCGCCACGATCTCGGCCACGGACAGGCGCGGACTGAGCGACCCGAACGGATCCTGGAAGACAATCTGCATGTCACGCCGCAGCGGCAGGACCTCCTTGCGGGTCTTGCCGTCAATGCGGTTGCCGATCAGGACGATCCGTCCTTCCGACGAGATGAGCCGCAACAGGGCGAGACCGAGCGTGGTCTTGCCCGACCCTGATTCCCCGACGACGCCAAGCGTCTGGCCCTGGCGGATGCGAATGTCGACACCGTTCACCGCCTTGATGTGACCGACGGTCCGGCGCAAAACGCCGCGCCGGATCGGAAACCAGACCTTCAGGTCGTCGGCTTCGACGACGATCGGCGCCGACGGGTCGGCGGCCGGCGGGTCGCCCTTGGGCTCGGCCGCCAGAAGGTGCTTCGTGTAGGCGTGTTGCGGACGCTCGAACACGTCTTCCACCGGGCCCTGTTCGACGATCTCGCCATCGGTCATCACGCAGACCCGGTCGGCGAACCGCCGCACGATGCCGAGATCGTGGGTGATGAACAGGATCGCCATGCCCTGGTCGCGCTGCAGGGTCTTCAGGAGCCGCAGGATCTGCGCCTGCACGGTCACGTCGAGCGCCGTGGTCGGCTCATCGGCGATCAGGAGGTCCGGCGCATTGGCGAGCGACATCGCGATCATGATCCGCTGGCGCTGGCCGCCCGACAATTGGTGCGGATAGGAGCGCAGGCGGGTTTCCGGGTCGCGGATGCCGACCTGATCGAGCAATTGCAACGTGCGTTCCCGCGCCTGCTTTTCGCCCATGCCCTGGTGAATGGACAGGATCTCACCGATCTGCTTTTCGATCACGTGCAGCGGATTGAGGGAGCTCATCGGCTCCTGGAAAATCATCGTGATGTCGTTGCCGCGCACCTTGCGCAGCTCCGATTCCGGGGCGGCGAGCAGTTCACGGCCCTTGAACCGGATCTCCCCGGACGGGTGGCTGGCGGACGGATAGGGCAACAGCTTGAGAACGGACAGGGCGGTTACTGACTTGCCCGATCCGGATTCGCCGACGAGCGCCACCGTCTCGCCGCGGCCGATGTCGAACGACACCTTGCGCACCGCATGCGTGGTGTTGCCGGAGACGGTGAAGTCGACCGACAGGTCCTTCACCGAGAGCAGCGGGTCTCCGGCAGACGGCGCGGATCCGTTGGGGGCTTTCTGGTTCACGCTGCGCCCCTATCTGAACGTCTTGCGGGGATCGAAGCCGTCGCGCACCGCCTCACCGATGAAGATCAGCAGCGACAGCATGAGCGAGATCACGAAGAACCCGGTGAGGCCAAGCCACGGCGCCTGGATGTTGTTCTTGCCCTGCTGCAGCAATTCACCGAGCGAAGGCGATCCGGGCGGCAGGCCGAAGCCGAGGAAATCGAGCGAGGTGAGCGCCGTGATCGAGCCGTTGAGGTTGAACGGCATGAAGGTCAGCGTGGCAACCATGGCGTTCGGCAGCAAATGGCGGAACATGATGGTGGAGTTGGAAACCCCCAGAGCACGGGCCGCGTTGACATATTCGAAATTGCGGGCGCGCAGGAATTCCGCGCGCACCACCCCGACAAAGCCGACCCAGGAAAACAACAAGAGAATCCCGAGCAGGATCCAGAATGTCGGCGTGATGATCGACGCAATGATGATCAAGAGATAGAGCTGCGGGATCGATGTCCAAATCTCGATGAAGCGCTGGAACAGGAGATCCGTCCAGCCCCCGAAATAGCCCTGCACCGCGCCCGCCGACACGCCAACCACGGCGGAGAACAGGGTCAGGATCAGACCGAACAGGACCGAAAGGCGGAAGCCGTAGATGATGCGCGCCACGACGTCGCGCCCCTGGTCGTCGGTTCCAAGCCAGTTCCAGTTGCCGATCGTGCAGTTCGGATCGTCCACGCCCTGCTGATACCGGGCACAGCGGGTCTCAGGATCGATCATCCAGGACGGGCGCGCCGGCGCCGGTTCGGCCAGTTCGTTGTTGATCGTGGAATAGGAATAGCGGATCAGCGGCCACGCCATCCAGCCGTTGGCCTTGATCTCCTCCTGGATGAATGGGTCGCGATAATCCGTCACCGGCAGGAACCCGCCGAACTTTTCCTCCGGATAGGAGACAAAGATGGGGGTCAGAAACTCGCCCTTGTAAGAAATCAGGATCGGCTTGTCGTTGGCGATGAACTCGGCAAACAGGGTGACGAAAAACAGGAAGAGGAAAATCCAGAGCGACCAATAGCCCCGCCGGTTGGCGCAGAAATTCTCCCAGCGTCGCTGGTTCAGCGGCGACAGCGTCGGCCGGCGGCCGGCAGGCGCGGCCACGGGAGACGCGGGCGGAAAATCGCGATCGAGTTTTTCTTCGGTCGTCGCGTCCATCTCAGACCTCTCGCGATTCGAAATCGATCCGCGGATCGATCAGAGTGTAGGTCAGGTCCGAGATAAGACCAACGATCAGGCCGATCAGGGCAAAGATGTAGAGCGTCGCGAAGATGACCGGATAGTCCCGGTTGATGACGCTCTCAAATCCGAGCAGACCGAGGCCATCGAGGGAGAAGATCGTCTCGATCAACAGCGACCCGGCAAAGAAGGCCGAGATGAACGCGCCGGGGAAACCGGCGACGATGATCAGCATGGCGTTGCGGAACACGTGGCCGTAGAGCACGCGGCGCTCCGAAAGACCCTTGGCCCGCGCGGTCTGGACGTATTGCTTGCGGATTTCGTCGAGAAAGGAATTCTTGGTCAGAAGCGTTGTTGTGGCAAAGGCAGCGAGCGCCATGGCCGTCAGCGGCAGCGTCAGGTGCCAGAAATAATCGAGGATACGTTCCGGCCAGGACATATCGGCCCAATTGTCCGAGGTCAGGCCACGCAGCGGAAACCAGTCCAGGAACGAGCCGCCGGCAAACAGCACGATCAACAGGATCGCGAATAGAAACCCGGGAATCGCATAGCCGATGATGATGACGCCGGACGTCCAGACATCGAAGCTCGTGCCGTCGGACACCGCCTTCTTGATGCCGAGCGGTATCGAAATGCCATAGGACAACAGGGTCAGCCACAGACCGAGGGAAATCGAGACCGGCATCTTTTCGACGATCAGGTCGATCACCGCCACGTCGCGGAAATAGCTCTCCCCGAAATCGAAGGTGAGGTAATCGCCCATCATGGTGAAAAAGCGTTCGTGGGCCGGCTTGTCAAAGCCGAACTGGCGTTCCAGTTCCTTGATGAATTCGGGGTCGAGCCCTTGGGCGCCGCGATATTTCGACGTTACGGCGTCTCCGCCGCCGCCGGCCTGGGCATTCTGGTCGCCGCCCGCGAAATCCCCTCCCGAGCCGCCGCCGATCCGCGCGGTCGCGGCCACATCGGTGCCGGTCAACTGGGCGATCACCTGCTCCACCGGTCCGCCGGGCGCGAACTGGATGACCGCAAAGTTGATGATCATGATGCCGATCAGGGTCGGGATCATCAAAAGCAGCCGGCGGACAATGTAGGCGCCCATGTCAGTCTTTCATCTGCCGGCCGGCCGCCCGTTTGCGACCGGCATTTGCGTTACGCCAAGCGTGTTATCCCTGGAAACCGATCGCGTCAGCCTTTGCCGCATCACGCCACCAGACGCTGTCGACGGGAAAGCCGTGTTTCGGTTTCGTCTCTGGATACCCGTAGACATCCCACATGGCCATGTTGTGGGACCCCTTGTACCATTGCGGCACCCAGTAGCGGCCGGCCCGCAACAGGCGGTCGAGCGCACGCGCCGCAACCTCCAGCGACGGACGGTCGGGCGCCTCGATGATCTTCTCGATCATCGCGTCGATCGCGTCGCTGCGAATGCCGGAAAGGTTGTTCGAACCGGAAATGCCGGCGGCCGCCGATCCCCAGAACTGACGGATGGATTCGCCGGGCGTCGACGACAGCGCATAGCGCCGGGTGGTTACGTCGAAATCGAAGTCTTTCAGCCGCGACTGGAATTGCGCCGGATCGACCAATCGGAAGCGCGCATTGACGCCCAACAGCCTCAGGTTCTTGATGAACGGCAGCGCGATGCGTTCGAACTGTTTGGACCGCTCCATGAATTCGATATCAAGCGTGTTGCCGGCCTCGTTGCGCACCATGTCGCCGGAGCGTTTCCATCCGGCCTCTGTCAGCAATTGCGAGGCGCGGCGCAAAAGCCGCCGATCCTGGCCGGACCCGTCAGAGACGGGCGGCACATAGGGTTCGCCGAACACTTCGTCGGGGACCGAGCCGCGGAACGGCTCAAGCAGCACCAGTTCGTCCGCCGACGGCGGTCCGGATGCCTTCATGGTCGAGTTTTCGAAAAACGATTCGGTGCGCTTGTAGAGGTCGAAAAACAGGTTCTTGTTCGACCATTCGAAATCGAACGCATGGTCCAGCGCTTCGCGAACGCGCGGATCGGCAAAGACGGCCCGTCGCGTGTTGAGGAAAAACCCTTGCGCGCCGGACGGCCGGTCGTCGGGGAAGTTCTCGCGCACGACACGGCCCTCGGTGACAGCCGGGAAATTGTACTCGGTCGCCCAGGTCTTGGAGGTAAACTCCTCCCGGAGCGTCAGACTGCCCTTCTTGAAGGCCTCGAACGCGACCTGGCGATCGCGAAAGAATTCGAGCCGGATGACGTCGAAATTGTAATGGCCGACAGAGACCGGCAGGTCCTTGGCCCACCAATCCTCGACCCGCTCGTAGTCGACATACCGGCCGACCCCGAAATCACCGACCTTGTAGGGTCCGGACCCGAGCGGCGGCACGAGCGTCGATGCCTCGAAATCCACCTCGCTGTAATACGCCTTGGACAGGATCGGCAATTGCGTGACGAACAGCGGCAGATCGCGCGACTGACGGCCCGTGAACGTGAACACGACACGATCGGGCGCGACAGCTTCGACGCTTTCCAGTTCGCGCAGGACCTGGCCGATGTTCGGGTGCCCCTTGTCCTTCAGAAGCGTGACGGCAAAAGCTACGTCTTCTGCCGTAAGCGGCGATCCGTCATGGAAGCGGGCCTCGGGGCGCAGGTCGAACGTGTAGGCGTTGCCGTCATCGGAGACCGATACCGACCGGGCAACAAGCCCGTAGACGGCATCCGGTTCGTCGAGCGCCCTCACCATCAGGGAATCGAAGGTGATCTCGATACGCGGCGGCGCATCGCCCTTCAGCACAAACCCGTTGAAGGTGTTGTAGGTCAGCGGGCTCTGGTTGAACGCCCATGTCGAGGGCGTCGTCACGTGGCGGCCGCCCTTCGGCGCTGCGGGATCCGCATAGGAAAAATGCGAAAAGTCCGAGCCATATTTCAGATCGCCGAAAACCGATAATCCGTGAGCGCCGCCGTCGGCGGCCCGTGCCGGTGTCGTTCCGGCCGTGACCGCGAAACCCGGTACCAGCGCCGATGCCGCCGCCAGTTTCAGGACCGTCCGGCGATCGGGTGCGGCGGATGCGGACCGCGCGGCACTCATTTCCTTGCCTCCACGGCGGCGGCTTTTTCCTCGTCCCACCACCAGATCGTCGGGAAGCCGTAGGAATATGTCGGCAAGGGCTCGGGGTGCGAGAACCGATCCCACCGAGCGGTGCGGCTGTAGTCGATGTAGAATTGCGGAATGACAAAATGGTTCGCCAGGAGCACACGGTCGAGCGCCTTTGTCGCGGCAACAAGCTCCTCCCGGTCCTTGGCAAAAATCACACGCTGGATCAGGGCGTCAACGGCGGGATCCTTGATGCCCGGATAGTTCCGCGACGAATTGTTTTCGGCCGCCTCGGTGCCGAAATAGAACAATTGCTCGTTGCCGGGAGACAGCGACTGACCCCAACCGGTGGTGATCATGTCGAAATCGAAGGCCCGCAGACGATTGATGTATTGCGACGTGTCGACGATGCGCAAATTGAGCGTGATGCCGATGCGCTCAAGATTGGAGCGGTAGGGCAGGACGATGCGTTCCGAATTCGGGTCGGCGGCAAGGTATTCGATGACAAACGGTTCGCCGGTTTCGGAATTGACCAGCTTGCGATTGCGGAATTCCCAGCCGGCTTCCTTCAGGAGCGCGACCGCATTGCGCAGATTGTCCCGCAGTTTGTTGGTGTCTCCCCCGATCGGGTTGGTGAAGGGCGTCGTGAACACCTCCTCGGGGACCTTGTCGCGCACCGTCTCCAGGATTTCCAGTTCAAGGCCTTCCGGCAGGCCCTTGGACGCCAGTTCGGTGCCGGCAAAATAGGAATAGATGCGCTTGTACTGACCGAAGAAGATCGTACGGTTCAGCGTTTCGAAATCGAACGCGTAGTTCAGCGCGCGTCGGACGCGGGGATCGCTGAACTTGTCGCGCCTGAGGTTGACGACAAAAGCCTGCATGATCCCCGACGACACTTCCGGAAATGTCTCCAGGACCACGCGTTCCTTCTCGACACCGGGGAACTTGTAACCGGTCGCCCAGTTCTTTGCCGAATTCTCCGAACGGAAGTCGTACTGGTCGCCCTTGAAGGCTTCGAGCAGGGTGTTGGTGTCGCGGAAATACTCGTAAACGACCTCATCGAAATTGTTCTTGCCGATCGCGACGTTCAGGTCCTTGGCCCAGTAATCATTGACCCGCTCGAACGTAACGGAACGGCCAGCCTTGAAACTCTTGATCCGGTAGGGACCGGAGCCGAGCGGCGGCTCCAGCGTGCTTTCCAGGATGTTGCGCGGATTGCCGCTGGCACCGACCGCCTCCCAGTAATGCTTCGGCAAGACCGACAATTGTCCGACGATCTGCGGCAATTCCCTGTTGCCCGTCTGGTCGAAATCGAACCGTACGATCCCCGGCCGCGCGACGCTCGCCGACGTCACGTGGCGATAATAGAATTTCTGGCTCGGATTGTTCGTTGTGAGCACGTCGAACGACCATACGACATCTTCCGCCGTGATCGGCTTGCCGTCATGCCAGCGGGCCTTGGGATTGATGCGGTATTCGACCCAGGAATAGTCCTCCGGATAGCGCATACCGTCTGCGATCAGGCCGTATTCCGCGGAGATTTCGTCCAAGGCGGAATCCATCAGGGAATCATAGATCAGGCCGATGCCGGCGGCGGAGCGGCCTTTCGGAATGACAAAATTGAAGGTGTCAAAGGTCCCTGTCGCCGAAAGGCGCACCCGGCCGCCCTTTGGCGCCTGCGGATTGACGTAGTCAAAATGCGGAAAATCCGGCGGATACTTGATCGACCCCATCAATGACGTGCCATGCCGCCATTTCGGTTCTTCCTCGGCCTTGGCCGCGTCGGCTCCAAGAGGCAGGATAAGTGCCAGGGACAATCCCGCACATACGGCGAGGGGCAACGCGGCTTTTTTCACAAGAACGCTCCCGCTGGTTCGATCAACGGCTTCGCTGGTGACGAAGCCTGTTCCAGGTTTGCATGAATATTATGGCGGCGGCGGCCGTTCGCCACCACCACTCGGCGATTCTAACAAAGAATTCACGTTCCTCACCGGCAAAAATGCAGAGAGCCGGGACGGGCCCGGCTCCTTGTCACTGTCAGTCCTTGGCTCGTACCAGGATCATTCGGTCGGCAACGGCGCAGGAGAATCCGAAAGCGAACGCAGGTAAGCCAGCATATCGGCCCGCTCATCGTCCTTCTTCAGGCCGGCAAAACTCATCGACGTGCCGGGCAGGTGCCCGCGGGGGTTCTGCAAAAAGCCGTTCAGTTCCTCGAACGTCCAGGTCTTTTCCGCTGCCAACGCCGTCAGGGCGGATGAATAATTGAACCCGTCGACGGCGCCGAACTGCCGATTGACGATATTCCAAAGGTTCGGACCAACCTTGTTTGCGCCACCATTGTCGAATGTGTGGCAGGCCGAGCATTTGCGGGCGGCCCTTTCGCCGCCGGACACCTCGGCATTGGCCATCAGCGCGGCGACGGAAATCACGACCGGTTCCTCAGCCTCCTCGGTCGCCGCCTCGGCGACCTCGATCACGTAGCCCGGCGTCTCGGGATGGTGCTGATAAAAAATCAACTCCGACAAAAAGCCCGTCCCAAAAACGAACAGGAGCGCTCCCAGCAGGGCGCCGGCGATCTTATTGAGTTCAAAGGAATCCATCGTTGCCGTTCCGTTTCCGTCGCTTGCCCGATTCTGGCCAGACCATAGACCAGACGCCGGGCGCATTCAAAGCCAAAGGCGCCGTGTACAAGACGCGCCGGACCCTAGCGATATTGCCAAGCGAGTGTCCATAGGATTAAAGGACCGGATTGTGAGACAATTCGTCCGTGAAATCCGCTCTTTCCACTACAGACCCAAACGACCGACGGCAAGCGCCCAAATAGTATCAGGAACCCGCCAGGACCGGCCCTTTCCCGTCAGCACGGCAGGCTCGCTGCCTCCTGCCCGCTCGATTCCGCACCCCATGCCCGACACCGATGCCCTCTCTCCGGACCCGATCACGTCATGACTCCGATAATCCTCATCCCGGCCCGCATGGCGGCCACCCGCCTGGCGAACAAGATGCTGGCGCCGATCGCCGGCGAGCCGATGATCGTGCATGTCTGGCGCCGGGCGGTCGAAGCGGATATCGGACCGGTGGCGGTCGCCTGCGACCATGCGGACATCGCCGCGGCTGTTCAGGCCGCCGGCGGACGGGCCGTCATGACCCGCACCGACCATCCGTCGGGTTCGGATCGCATCTTCGAGGCGATCGAACAGATCGATCCCGACGGCAGGTTCGATTGCGTGGTCAACGTCCAGGGCGACCTCCCGAGCGTCGATCCCAAAACCATCCGCGCCTGTGTCGCGTTGCTGGACGAACCGGAGGTGGCCATCGGCACGCCCTGTGCGCCGATCACCGAAGCCCGGGAACGCACCGACCCCAATGTGGTCAAGGCGGTCGGCACGCCGATTTCGCCGAACCGGTTGCGGGCGCTTTACTTCACCCGGGCGAGCGCGCCGTCCGGCGACGGACCGCTCTATCACCACATCGGACTTTACGCCTACCGGCGCAAGGCTTTAGAACGCTTCGTCGGTCTCGCCCCGTCGGTTCTGGAAAAGCGGGAACGGCTCGAACAATTGCGTGCGCTTGAGGCCGGCATGCGCATCGACGTGGCAATCGTCGACACCGTGCCGTTCGGGGTCGACACACCGACCGACCTCGACCGTGCCCAGACACTGGTCCGGGAACGCACAGACGCCGCGGCAAAAGACAACACAGACACCGAACCGGGTCCGGAATGAATACAGTGAAGAAAGTCGTTTTCCAGGGGGAACCCGGCGCCAACTCGCATATTGCCTGCCACGAGGTCTATCCCGAGGCCCAGGCCGTACCATGTCCGACATTCGAAGACTGTTTCGCGGCGGTCGAATCGGGAGGCGCCGAACTCGCGATGATCCCGATCGAAAACTCCGTCGCCGGACGGGTTGCCGATATCCACCATCTGCTTCCGACCTCGTCGCTGCATATCATCGGCGAATATTTCCTGCCGATCCATCATCAATTGGTGGCCCCGAAGGGCTCGACGCTTGCCGGCATCGAAAGCGTCCAGAGCCACGTCCAGGCGCTCGGCCAGTGCCGCCGGCGAATTCGGGAACTGAATCTGCGTCCGGTCGTCGGCGCCGACACGGCCGGGTCGGCCCGCATCATCGCCGAGGCGAACGAGACCGACCGGGCGGCGATCTCCTCGCGCCTGGCCGCGGAAATCTATGGCCTGGACATTCTTGCAGAAGACATCGAGGACGAAGCGCACAATACGACACGTTTCATCATCCTCAGCAAGGACGCCGTCCCGATCGCGGCCGGGAATGGATTATGCGTCACCTCGTTCATTTTCCGCGTCCGCAACGTGCCGGCCTCGCTCTACAAGGCGCTTGGGGGTTTCGCGACGAACGGCGTGAACATGACCAAGCTGGAATCCTACCAGTTGGAGGGCGAATTCTTCGCCACACAATTCTATGCGGAAGTCGAAGCGCATCCGGACGACAAGGACCTGTCGCTTGCGCTCGAGGAACTGGCGTTCTTCTCCCGCGAACTGCGCATCCTGGGGGTCTTTCCGGCTGCATCGTTCCGCGAAAAGATCAGCGAACCGGAAAGCACGCGCGACCTGCGGCCGGGCCTGGAAACCTGACACCGACGATCAAGGCATCGGCGCCTACCAACCGGCCTCGACATAGTCCCGGATCAGACGGTAGGCGATGGACATATCGGGGGGCACGGTCTTTCCTTCGGGGTGGCTGCCGGCCAGCATCGCCGCGACCTCGTCGCGGCTGAACCAACGGCAATCGACCAATTCCTCATCGTCCATCTGGATTTCGCTGGTGAGCGCCTCGGCATAGCAGCCGACCATCAGCGAGGCGGGAAACGGCCAGGGCTGGCTCGCATGGTAGGCGACACGGCCGATGCGCACGCCCGATTCTTCGAAATTTTCCCGGCGGACCGCATCCTCGATGGTTTCGCCGGGCTCGATGAAGCCGGCAAGGCAGGAATACATGCTGTCGGCGAAGCGGCCGGACCGGCCGAGCAGGACGTGGCCTTCGGACAGGGTCAGCCAGATCGCCACCGGATCGGTCCGGGGAAAATGCTTGGCCCCGCAGGCATCGCAATCGCGCCGGTATCCGGCTTCGGCGATGCGGGTCGGCGCGCCGCAATTGGCGCAGAACCGATGCCTGTCATGCCAATGCGACAGACTTCTGCCCTGGGCCAGCGCGCCGAGTTCGGGCGGTGTCATGACGCCCTGGCGGGCCAGCGAGCGAAGATCGATAAGCTTGTACGGACCCATCGCCTCGATTGCCGCATCGTCGGTGCCGGCAAGCGCAGCAAAAAGCGGTTTGCCCTCCTGCATGCCGAGAAAGACCGTCGTCTGCATATCGGTGCCGAAATCCGCGGCGCGGGAAGCGGGCAGGTCCGCCTTCGGACGCGCGCCGGTGACATCCAGAACCGGACGGTCCGCGCAGAATATCAGACAGGCCGCGTCCGCGCGTGCCCATTGGGCGTCGAACCACGCCCGATCCGGGCGTTTCAACGCGTCCCGATCCAGACTGTTGCCGCAAAACCCGGTGACCGCGGACGCTTCGTAGTCGGGAAAGGGCGACTTGGCCAAGAGCGACACCATGGCGTCATTTCTCCTTGCGGGCGGGTCGACGCTGCCGAGGGCGCCACTCAGCCTATACACACAGTTTTCTAGAGGGCATCTATGAGACGGGCGCAGAACGATTGCCGCGCGGCATCGTCCCAAGGGCTGCCGGATGCGGTCATGTCCAAGGGACCGGGCCACCACGGATCCATGGTGAAACGGGCAATGACATGAACATGCATTTGCGGGACGGTATTGCCGAAAGCGGCCACGTTGATCTTGTCGCAGGACGACGCGGCCTTCAAAGCGGCGGTGACCTGCCCGATTTCATCGATCAGGGCATGCCGGTCGACCGGCGCAAGATCGTGGATTTCGACGAGGTTCGGCCGCCTGGGAACCAGAAGCAGCCAGGGATTGGCCGCAGAATCGCGCTTCAAACGCACATCGCACAGCGACAGCAAATGAACGGGATAGGAATCCGATGCCAGTCTGGGATCAAGCGTGAACATGCGCGGCCGGAAGGTGCATTCGAGGAAGACGTCCAGATATAGAGGACTTTATGGAGTCGTGCCATTCCTTTACCGCACCTTAATGAGACGGTAATAGGGTCCGGAATCATCCGCATCTTCAAAACCCTACGATCGCACCGGGCTGTTCATGGCGCGTAAAAAAATGCCGAAAGGGCGGAAAGAGCCAGTGTTTGACATTGGCACGAGCATGGCGGGCGCGCTCGACCTGCGGCTTGGCGACGACGATCGCACGCTCACCAAACCAGCGAAAAAGCGGCCTGCCGCGAAGAAGGCGACCAAGCCTGCAAAACCTCCGAAGTCCGGAAACTCCGCGCCTCGGACCAGGTCGAAAGGCAAACCGGCGGCCCGCGGGCGCAAGCCCGCCCGGTCGGCGCGCGGCCGCAGGCGCGGCCTCTTGCCTTTTCTGGCCCGCACCAGCGGGCGCCTCGCATATTGGGGAGCGGTCGCCGGGGTTTGGGGCTGCATCGTCTTTGCCGGCATGCTCGGGTTTTACGCCGCCTATCTGCCGCCGGCCTCCGAGTGGGAAGTTCCGAAACGACCGCCCAACGTGCAGATCGTGTCCGCAGCCGGCGCGCTGATCGGCAATCGCGGCGAGACCGGCGGCGAAGCGATTCGGCTCGAACAGGTTCCGCCCTATCTGCCGCAGGCAATCATCGCCATCGAAGATCGGCGGTTTTATTCGCATTTCGGCATCGACGTGATCGGCCTGGCGCGGGCCATGGTCACAAACATCACTGCCGGTCGGCTGGTTCAGGGCGGTTCGACGCTGACCCAGCAATTGGCGAAGAACCTGTTCCTGAAACCGGACCGCACGTTGAAGCGCAAAATGCAGGAAGTTGTGCTGGCGCTTTGGCTGGAGAACAATTTCTCCAAGGACGAGATCATCGAATTGTATCTCAACCGGGTGTATTACGGCTCCGGCGCCTACGGTATCGATGCCGCCGCGCGGCGCTATTACAACAAATCGGCCCGAACCCTGACGATCGCCGAGGCCGCGGTGATGGCCGGCGTGTTGCAGGCGCCATCGATCTATTCGCCGAAACGCAATCCCGACCGGGCGGAAAAACGCGCCCAGGTGGTGCTGATGGCCATGCACAGGGAAGGGTTCATCACCGAAGCCGAGGCGGCCAACGCCCTCGCGTCACCGGCCGCGATCTCCGCGGCGCGCCAGACCCGCGGCGCCGAACACTACGTTGCGGACTACGCCCTGTCGGAAGTCAAACGCCTGATCGGCGATATCCCGAACGATCTGGTCGTCGACACGACCATCGATATGCACCTGCAGGAGGCCGCAGAAGACGTCATCCGCACGATATTGGACGAGGAAGGTGAGACGCGCGGCGTCGCCCAGGGCGCCCTCGTCGCCATCGACCGCAGCGGCGGCATCAAGGCGATGGTCGGCGGGCGCGATTATGGCAAGAGCCAGTTCAACCGCGCGGTTACCGCCAAACGGCAACCGGGGTCGACCTTCAAGCCGTTCGTCTACCTGACGGCACTGGAACAGGGTTTCACGCCGTCGAGCATCCGGCTGGACGCGCCGGTGCGCATCAACAATTGGCGCCCGACCGCACCGAACGGCAAGTATTACGGCAAGGTGTCGCTGACGACGGCGCTGGCAAAGTCGATGAATACCGTGGCTGCCACGACAGCCCATACCGTGGGCCCTGCCAACGTCGTCGCGACCGCGCAACGGCTCGGCATCCAGTCCAAGCTGCGCGCCCATCCCTCGATCGCGCTCGGCACGTCGGAAGTGACGCCCCTGGAGCTGACAGCGGCCTATGTTCCGTTTTCCAACGGCGGGTTCGGTATTCTGCCGCATGTGGTGCGCCGGATCGCCACCAAGGACGGCAAAGTGCTTTACGAGCGCGATGGCTCAGGTCCGGGCGCGGTGATCGATCCTGACCATGTCGGCATGATGAACCATATGCTCACCGAGTCCCTGAAGACCGGGACCGGCAAGCGCGCCGCGCTCGGCGACCGCCCGGCCGCCGGCAAGACCGGGACAACCCAGGACCAGCGCGATGCCTGGTTCGTCGGCTATACCGGCCACCTGACGACCGGGGTCTGGTTCGGCAATGACGACGGCGCGCCGAGCCGCAGCGCCTCCGGCTCCAACCTGCCCGCACAATCGTGGCGGCGTTTCATGGAAATCGCCCATAAGGGCCTGCCGCCCGCGGCACTGCCCGGCGCCGACATGACGCGCACGGCGGCCGTGCAACCGGTGGCCGCCCCGCGCCGCGGCGGTTCGGCGGAAGAAAGCCCGGTCCTGCCGCCGGAGCCCGGACGCGTGCCCGGTTTCCTCAAGCGGATCTTTGGCGGCGATTGATCGATCCGTACCGGCTTCGGCCTGTCGGGCGGCGGATCGTTCAGACGGTTTCGAAAAGCTCAACGACGTTTCCAGACGGATCCATGCACAGGATCTGTTTGCCGCCGGGGCCCGAAACAACAGCGTTCCGGAAGGGAGTTTCTGCCGCCTCCAGTTCGGCGACCTTGGCATCCAGATCGTCCACGCGCAGCACAATCCGGGCCCATCCGCCCGGTACAGGGACCGTCCCGTCCGGCATCGGCTTGCGGGCCGATGCCATCGGGCCGGCCAGCCACAGCGACAGGTCATCCCGCGACAGGATCGCCATGGCCGGTCCGAATTGCTGCTCCAGGGTGAAACCGAGCATGTCGACATAAAACCGGATTGCGGCCTCGACGTCGTCGACCATGTATCGGAATTCGGCCATTCCGCGCTCCCTGTGGTTCGATGGCTGTTGGGCTCAGGCGCCGTGGGACAGGATGTTGATCACCTTGCCGAACGGATCGCGGACGAAGAACCGGCGCACGCCCCAGGGCTCGACGGTGAGATCGTAGACGATTTCAAATCCGGCTTGGACGGCCCGTTGGTGAACGTCGTCGACGTCGTCCACCTCGATCGAAAGATCGGGAACCTGTGTTCCCGACCCGCCCTCGCGCGCGAAACTGACCTGGACGGATGCCGGGTGATCGGATCCGAATGTCATGATCCATCCGAGATCCATGAGCACATCGAGACCGAGAAGGTCCCGGTAGAAGGCGTGTGCCTTCGACAAATCATCCGCGGCAATGTTTGCAACGATCCGACGGACAGCCATCGCAGTCTCCTATGACGGGGCACCAAGGATAGCAAATCTGTGCCGTGCGGTCGCCTTGTGACGGCGGTCGCTTCGAATCGCGACCGATCACGAAATCCCGGCAGGTGCCCTCAGGCCACGCGCGTCCAGAAAAGGCAAAACGCTATTCCCGGTGCTCGTGGCAGATCTGATCCGCCTCCTGCGGCGCGAGCGCCACGTCGAGCAAAGTACAGAAGGCGCCGCCCTGCCGGGATCCGTGATGGCGGCAGGTGCGGCACAATCCGAAGGCGCGATTGCCGCGTCGCGCGAGCGCGTCCCGCGCGATGCGCCCTAAAGCGGCATGCAGGTTTTCGGCCGTTTCCGCCGGCAGATCCGCGATCGCCGCGTCGAGCACTCCCCGGCCCTCGATGGCATCCTGCCCGGCATCCGTCAGGGTGTAGGAAATGCTGCGTTTGTCGGCGTCCGACTTCTGCGCCTCGACAAGGCCCTTGCGCTCAAGGGCCTTCAGGGTCTGGGACGCGGTGCCGCGCGTCGTGCACAAATAGTCGGCGACGGCGGACGGGGTGCGCGAAAAACGATTGGCACGTGCCAGATAACCCAGCGCGGCGCGCTGGGCCGGATTGAGTTCCGTCGACCATTCCTCGGCCGCAGCCAGGCGGCCAAGCCGTTCCAGCACTTCCCTGATTTCGCTGACGTCGATCGATTGCATCGTTTTCAAATAGCGACTCGAAATAATAATTGCAATTATAGCGAGTCGCTATTATATGATCCTCATCACATGATCGAACTGCAAGGAGACGTTCCTTATGACTTCGTTCACACCCCTGGCCGGCCCCAGGGCGACAGCACTCGTCCTCGGCGCCGGACTTGCCCTTTCCGCCTTTCAGGCCCTTGCCGACAGCGGCCATGCCGTTCATCAGAAGGACGCCGTCGCCTCACCGGCGGGCGAAACGATCACCGCCTCGTTCGACATTCTCGCCGCGCATGTGCACCGCGAGGGTCGCACCGTGACCTTTCACATGACGACGAGGGGCATGGCGGGTTCCGACACGCCGGCCAAAACCGGCGCGCTCGGCGGCGCTTCGGTCTATGCCTATGTCTGGCCGACATCGCTCGATCCATCCGCGGTCGGTTTTGAATCCGGCACAGGGATCCTGGCACTCGCGGCGACCAGTCATCCGGACTTTGATGACACCCCGCTCTTCGACGAAAACCGCGACGGTAATCCGGCAAATGACGGCGGCCTCTGGCACAGCCATTGGGTGGTCTTGCATCCGAACGAAGCCTGCGGTCCGGGCGCGCTCGGCGTTCGCGATATCCCGGAAGGCACCCGTCCGGCCATGCCCGTCACATGGCCCGGATTGCCGTTGTTCATCGACAGTCCGGGTTACACGCCGCTGTTCGACGGACCGGAAATCCGCGTGACGGTGCCGTTAGACGATCCGGACAGCGTTGCCGGCGTTTCTTACGACGGCGTGACATCGGCGCTGCGGGTCAACGCCAACATCCATGCGCCGCTGCTCTGCGTGACGGATGTGTTCGATATCGCGTCCGGAGATCTGACGCTGCCCGGCACAGTGAAATGACAGCAATCAAACGGGCACGGATGATCACCCGTACCGGTGCAGGGACCGGCCGTGGGTCTTCAGCCAGGCTTCGGCCCGGTCGGTGTCGGCAGACAGGCCGCGCACGAGGTTCCAGAAGCGCCGCGAATGGTTCATCTCCCGCAAATGCGCCACTTCGTGGGCAGCGAGATAACGCAGGACATAGGGCGGGGCCATGATGAGACGCCACGAAAAGGATAGCCGGCCGGTCGTCGAGCACGACCCCCAGCGGGTCTTCGGATCGCCGATGCGGATCGATTTCGCCTGCTTGTCGATCTGGCCGGCGTAATCGGACACGGCCGGCTCCAGGTCGCGCCGCGCCTCGGCCTTCAGCCAATCTGTGACACGCCGGGACAAATGCGCTTCGCCGCCGGTCACGCACAGCAAACGTTCGCCGGCTTCCTCGTCGAGCCAGACCGTGCCGCGGCGGTTCGGACAATGTTCGATCACATGCGGGCGCCCGCGCACCGGGATGATTGCGCCGTCCTCGAAAGCGACGCGCTGCGGCCGCTCCGCGAGGCGGGTCCGCAGCCAGCCGCCATGCCGTTTCAGGAATTCGGCCGCATCGCGTTCGCTGCCGTCGCGCGGCATCGTCAGAACCGGAATTTCACCGTTCGACGGCACACGAAGCGTGAACCGGCGGGCGCGGGGATGGGTGCGGACCCGGACGTCGATCGTCTCGTCGTCCAGTGCGACATGCATGATGTCCCTGACAAAATCCTGGCGGCTCCTGGCGCGTTGCAAGCCCAGTAACTCCCTGAGATAACGTGAGGTTTTCCGAAAGCGCCCGGTCATGGGTTTCGGGTCCGACGGCGAATCGACGTTGCAGAATCTGACATGACGTCCGGTCGAATTCCATTGTGGGGCACAAAAAAAATGCGCCCCTTACGAGGGCGCGCTGAATTCAGCCAATCCTAGTTGTGGAGAACCGGCCTGTCGACAATTGTCGGGCCGATCCAGGGTCTTGCTCACGGTCCGGCCGGACGAGCGGCCGGACCTGTGCCTCGATCATTAGCCGGCATTGTTACCCGCATCGGCATCCGGATTGCCGGACGGCGGGCGGGTGGCATTGCGCGCGGCCATGAACTTGTCGAATTCCTCCTGGTCTTTCGCACGACGCAAATTGCGCAGGAAGGCATCGAACTCTTCTTCCATGGCATCGATCTTGCGCCGCTCGTCGTCGAGTCGACGGCGCTCTTCCTCGATGCGCTCGATTTCCTGGTCGCGGAAATCGTCGAAAGCGACGTTGCCCGAATAGACCGGGCGCGCCGAGCGGCGGTGCCGGTTGCCGGTGCAGTTGTCCCGCATCATCTTGTCGAAATGGGTCCGGGCGTCCCGGAACATGTCCTGAAACTGGTCACCCCACAGGATATAGGCGAGCATCGCCAATCCCAGCGGCCAGAACACGACAAATCCCAGCACCATCAGACCGATGGTCAACGGAGTCCATGCGGGCCGGAGTGCATTGGTGTTGGTCATCATTCCTCTCACATCAGTCACCATATGACTTTGATATGGGTATTGACACCAACGGATTCAAGACAAATTCGAATTATACACTCGGATACTTATAAATTCAGATCTATTCTTCAATTTTTAAGTATTCAACATCTATGACTGTAGTCGAACACAAGTGTATCGGCTTTGCTGCGGCCTGTTGCGCGGCACTGGGCAAAGACCTCGCGTGTCCCGCGGACCGTAACCTGACGCTGATCACCGCGCACCGGTCCTTCGACAAAATATTCCAATGGTTCGCCCGGACAATGTTTCGAGAAGACCCGCGCCGTCCCGGAATACCAATTGCCGTTCTTCACGCCATTGAACAACAATGTGCCGGGCCGGACACCCGCGTTACGCAAGACGGGGCGCGGCGATTCATAATAGATCCATCTGTTGTTTCCCTGCGCTTTCAGACGCATCAGAGACCCGTTGTGAAGCCAGCAGGAATCGGCCTGCGCCTCAGGCGTATCGACAGTAAAAGCTGCAGCAAAGACACACAGCGCGCAAACAAGAGCAAATATATCGCGGCGCATTCCATTCCCCCCAATTCTTAAAGACCTGCAGGTAACAAGGTGATGTCACGCCGCAGCGATGACAAGTGCGGATAATCAAGAAACCTTTGCGCACCCCGGAAAAGCCTGTTACCAGCGCGGTTCGACCGGCCGCACCGGCGCGTGTTTCCGACAGGTCAGGACCACCATGACCGATACCCACGACCCGCTGACCAGCCGGGCTCAAACGATTTCCGAAGCGCTGCCCTACATGCAGCGCTACGACGGGCGTACCGTGGTGGTCAAATACGGCGGCAACGCCATGGGCGACCAGGCCCTGTCCCGGGCGTTTGCACGCAACGTCGCCCTGATGAAACAATCGGGCATCAATCCGGTCGTGGTGCATGGCGGCGGTCCGCAGATCGGGCGCATGCTCGACAAGCTGGGCATCGAAAGCACCTTCAAGGCGGGCCTTCGCGTGACCGATGACGCCACGATCGAAGTCGTGGAAATGGTGCTCGCCGGCTCCATCAACAAGGACATCGTTGCGGCCATCAATGCCGAAGGCGGCCGTGCCATCGGGATCTGCGGCAAGGGCGGCGGCATGGTGACCGCCCGCAAACTCACGCGCACCGTCGCCGATACCGATTCCAGCATCGAACAGGTGCTCGACCTCGGCTATGTGGGCGAGCCCACCGTGGTGCGTCGGGAGGTGATCGATATCCTGGCCGAAAGCGCCATCATACCGGTAATCGCGCCGGTGGCGCTCGGCGAAGACGGCAAGACCTATAATGTGAACGCCGATACGTTCGCCGGAGCCATCGCCGGCGCGCTGACGGCCAAGCGGCTGATGTTTCTGACCGACGTTCCAGGCGTGCTCGATCGGTCCGGCGCCCTGATTGAAGACCTGACGATCGCCGAGGCCCGACGACTGATTGCCGAGGGCACGATTTCCGGCGGCATGATCCCCAAAGTCGAGACCTGCATCGAAGCGATCGAACAGGGTGTTGAGGGCGTCGTGATCCTGAACGGCAAGATCCCGCATGCCGTGCTGATCGAATTGTTCACCGAAGGCGGCGCCGGCACACTTTTTGTGCCCTGAGATTCGCCGACCGAAACCCGGATCGCCATGACCGATCATCTGTCAGATCTCAACGCATTCGGCCCCGTCCGATTCTGGATCTTCGATCTGGACAACACGCTGTACCCGCGCCACACGGATCTCTTCAAACAGGTCAACCAGAAGATCACCACCTATGTTTCGGCGCTTCTCGACATCGCCCCGGACGAAGCGCACACAATCCAGAAAGGCTATTACCGGCAATACGGCACGACGCTGCGCGGCCTGATGATCGAACACAGCATCGATCCGGACGAGTTTCTCGAATATGTGCACGACATCGACCATTCGTGGGTCGAGCCAGACCCGGCGCTCGGCCGGGCCATCGAAACCCTGCCCGGGCGCAAATACGTCTTTACGAACGGCTCCCACAGCCATGCGGTGAAGGTGGCCGAACGGCTCGGCATCACCGACCATTTCGACGATATCTTCGACATTGTCGCTGCCGACCTGCTGCCCAAACCGCAGCAGGAGACCTATGACAAGTTCATCGCCCGCACGGGAATCGATCCGGCTCGCGCCGCGATGTTCGAGGACCTGCATCGCAATCTGGTCGTGCCGCATGCGCTCGGCATGGTCACGACCCTGGTCGTGCCGCGCGGCACCGGCGAAGTGTTTCACGACGAATGGGAACTGGAAGGCCAGGATGCGCCGCATGTGGCTTTCGTGACCGATCATCTGGCCGATTTCCTGAATGATGTGCTGCAGGCGTCCGGGCACTGACAGACGGCGCGCCAGCCGGAACACGGTCGCGCCGAAATTCCGGCCGATTCTTCGGGCCACCTGTCCTGTCCCGCGGTTGACTTCGACCCGGCGACAGCTAATGTCCGGCGCGATTTACCGATCCTGCCATGCCCGCGAGGTTTTTCGATGAACGCGCCCGCCGACCTGTCCGCCCTGGAAACGACGATCGATGCGGCCTTCGAGGAACGCGATACGATCGGCACCGATACGACAGGCGCCGTGCGCGACGCGGTCGAAACGGCGCTTGCCCTGATGGACCGGGGCGCCGTGCGGGTCGCCGAAAAGGGCCCGAGCGGCTGGACCGTCAATCAATGGCTCAAAAAGGCCGTGCTGCTGTCGTTTCGTCTGAACCCCATGGAGGTCATCCGGGGCGGACCCGGCAATGCCGTGTGGTGGGATAAGGTGCCTTCCAAATTCGACAATTGGCAGGCGGCCGACTTCGAAACGGCCGGCTTCCGGGCTGTGCCGTCCTGCGTCGTGCGGCGATCGGCCTATGTGGCCCCCGGTGTCGTACTCATGCCATCCTTCGTCAATCTGGGCGCCTATGTGGGCGAAGGCACGATGGTCGACACCTGGGCGACGGTGGGATCCTGCGCGCAGATCGGCAAGAACGTTCACCTTTCGGGCGGCGTCGGCATCGGTGGCGTGCTTGAACCGCTGCAGGCCGGACCGGTCATCATCGAGGACAATTGTTTTATCGGCGCCCGATCGGAAGTCGTGGAAGGTGTCGTCGTTGGCGAAGGCGCGGTGTTGTCCATGGGCGTTTTCATCGGCGCGTCGACCAAGATCGTCGACCGGGCGACCGGCGAAGTGCATATCGGGTCGGTGCCGCCCTATTCCGTCGTCGTGCCCGGCACGCTGCCCGGCAAACCCCGTGCCGACGGAAGCCCGACGCCATCGCTCTATTGCGCCGTGATCGTCAAGCAAGTGGACGCCCAGACGCGATCAAAGACCTCGATCAACGATCTCCTGCGGGATTGAGGGGACAGCCGACACAAGATGCCGCCAGCCGATCTGCCAACCCTTTTGTGGTGTTT
>JANQQB010000429.1 GCA_028285165.1 Rhodobiaceae bacterium | reverse complement strand
GTGCTCGCCTTTGCCTACATCAAGCCGGAGGCCGCGCGTCCGGGCACCGAACTCGAAGTGCTGGTCCTTGGCGAGCCACGCCGGGCCCGCGTGCTTGGCGAGGCGGCCTACGACCCGGAAAACCGTCTGCCGCGCACCGATGCCGATGCCGCGAGCGAAGCGGCATGACACGGGCAGGCACGGCGCAAGCCGGTCCCGCGGCGGATGACGGGCCATGCGCATAACCGAAATAAGGGTCTGGCAACGCGACCTGCCGCTCATCAAGCCCTACCGGCTGTCGGGCGGCCGCCTCCTGTTCGAAAGGCTCGACAGCACTTTCGTCGCCATCCGGACGGACGAGGGGAGCGTAGGCTGGGGTGAGGCCTGTCCATGGGGCCATACCTATCTGCCGGCGCACGGCGCGGGTGTGCGGGCCGCCCTTGAACTCCTTGCCCCGGCGCTGATCGGGGCCGACCCGCTTGCGCTTGACGCTGTCAATCGCCAGATGGAAGTCGCCTTGCCCGGACACGCGGAAGCCAAGTCGGCGCTCGATGTCGCCTGCTGGGACCTTCTCGGCCAGGCCACCGGCATGCCGCTCTGGCGCCTTTTCGGCGCGGACGCGGCAGTGCCGGTTGCGCTGAATTCCTCGATTTCGACCGGGACCCCGCAGGAGATGGTGGCGCTGATACGCGATGCCGCCGCGCGCGGCTACACGGTCCATTCCGCCAAGATCGGCGGGACCGATATCGCCGCCGACATCGAGCGTATGACGGCGATTTCCGAGGCTTTGCCCCCGGATCATGCGGTGACATTCGACGTCAACCGGGCCTGGACGCCGGGCATCGCCGTCCAGGTGCTGAACGCGGTGCCTTCGCGCGACTGGGTCGAGCAGCCTTGCGAAACCCTCGATCAGTGCGCGCATGTTTCGGAACGTGTGCCGCAGCCGATCATGCTCGACGAATGCATGCTGACCTATCAGGACCACCTAGAGGCCTGGAAGCGTCGGGCCTGCGAGGGCGTCAAGGTCAAGCCGAACCGAGTCGGCGGTCTCACCAAGGCGCGCCGGATCCGCGACTTCGGCGTGGCCGTCGGCTGGCGCATGCATATCGAGGATGTCGGCGGATCCGCGCTTGCCGATACGGCCGCCATCCATCTGGCCGCGTCCACACCGGAAGAAAACCGCCTCGCCAGTTGGATCTGCCACGATCACCTGGCCGAGGACCCGGTTCCGGGCCAGGGCGTGCGCAATTGCAATGGCCATGTCGTGCCACCGGACGCACCTGGCCACGGGGTTGTGCCCGATACCGACCGGTTCGGCGACCCGGTCGCCATCTACGGGGGCTGATATGCGCATTACCCGGATAGCCCTTTGGCACGTGCCGCTGACCAGCCATGTCGTCTACCGCATGGCCGAGGGAAAGACTTGCGACAGCGTTGAGACCGTGGTCCTGCGTGTCGAGACCGATTCCGGCCTGGTCGGCTGGGGCGAAGTCTGTCCGATCCCCCGCTACCTGCCGGCCTATGCGCGCGGCGTCGCGCCTGCGCTGGAGGAAATGGCACCGGTTCTGCTCGGCGCCGATCCGATCGGGGTGGAGGCCCTCATGGCCCGGCTGGAGGGGTGCCTGCGCGGCCATGTCTATGCGAAATCGGCCATCGACATTGCCCTGTGGGATCTCACGGCAAAGGCCGCCGATCTTCCGCTTTATGCCTTTCTCGGCGGTCGACGCGTCGCCGACCTGCCGCTTTATCATTCCATCACCTGCGTCGAGCCTGAGGAAATGGCGCGCATGGCGATTGAGGCCGCGCGTCAGGGCATGACCCAGTTTCAGGCCAAGCTTGGCGCCGATGCCGATTGGCAGGCCGATGCGGAGCGCCTAGCCAGGGTTCGCGAAGCGGTTGGCGAGGGGCCGCTGGTCTATGGCGACTGGAATTGCGGCAGCACGCGTCTGGACGCGATCCGCACCGCGCGGGCCGTCGCGCACCTCGACGTGATGCTCGAACAGCCCTGTGCGACGCTGGAAGAATGCGCCGCCGTGCATGCCGCGAGTTCTCTGCCCATGAAGCTTGACGAAAACGTCCATAATACCGCGTCGCTGATGCAGGCGGCGGCGCTGGGCTGCATGGACGCGGCGGCGCTGAAGCTGTCGAAGTTCGGTGGCCTGAGCGCATTGCGGCGCGCCCGCGATCTGTGCCTGCATTTCGGAACGAAAATGTGTATCGAGGACACGTGGGGGTCCGATATCGCAACGGCGGCAGCGCTGCACTTGGCCGCGGCGACGGCGCCTGAGCGGGTCATGAATGTTTGCGACCTGTCCGGTTATGTCGCGCCGCGCCTTGACCCGAACGCTCCCCGGCGGTGCAACGGACGGATCGTGCCGCCCGAGGGGCCGGGCCTGGGTCTTGTTCCCGATCCGGACGTGTTGGGCGAGCCCTGCCGGATCTTTGACTGACTGAAACACTCCTAAAGGAGACAACCCGATGGACGCGCGCATTTCGCAGAAAGACTGGATCGAGCGGGCAAGGGCGGTTCTGCCGGCCGGCGGGTTCGGAAACTTCGACCCGAACGTCGTGATCCGCGAGGGCCGCGGCGCCCGTGTCTGGGACGAGGACGGCAACGAATACATCGACTACCTGATCGGGTCGGGCCCGATGATCCTCGGCCACGGCCACGAAGAGGTCCTGGAGGCCGCCGAGGAACAGATGCGGCGCGGACTGACGTTTTTCGCCTCGAATGCCCGCGGCATCGAACTGGCCGAAGAAATCTGCAGCGCTGTCGCCTGCGCCGATCAGGTGCGCTACGTGAGCACCGGCGGCGAGGCGGACATGTACGCCATGCGCCTCGCACGCGCCCATACCGGCCGCGACAAGATCCTGAAATTCGAGGGCGGCTATCACGGCATGTCGGCCGAAGCTCTTATGAGCCTGGCGCCGACGCGGCTGGAAAACTTCCCCCTGGCGGTGCCGGATTCGGCCGGCATTCCTGAAAGCGTGCGCGATGCCATGATCGTCGCGCCCTTCAACGACGCCGATTTCGCCCGATCGCTGATCGCCGAACATGCCGACGAGATCGCAGCGATCATCGTTGAACCGCTGCAGCGCCTGATCCCGCCGGCGCCGGGTTTCCTGGAAACCCTGCGCGAGGAAACCAGTCGCCACGGCATCGTCCTGATCTTCGATGAAGTGGTCACCGGCTTCCGGCTCGCCTATGGCGGCGCCCAGGAAGCCTATGGCGTGGTGCCGGACCTGTGCACGCTCGGCAAGATTGTCGGCGGCGGCTTCCCGCTTGCTGCGATCGCCGGATCGGCCGACATCATGGCGCATTTCGACAAGGCAAAGATCGGCGAGGCCGGCTTTACCTTCCAGATCGGCACGTTGAGCGGCAATCCGGTGGCCGCTGCGGCCGGTCTGAAGACCATGGAAATCCTGCGCCGGCCGGGCGCCTATGAGCGGTTCCGGGAAAACGGCAAGGTGATCATGGCGGCGATTGAAGACCATCTGACGCAAGCCGGTATCGCCCACTCGATCGTCGGCGATCCGGTGCTCTTCGATGTGGTGTTCTCTGCCGACCCCGTTGTCGACTATCGCGGTGTCATGAAAGGCGACGCCGAGCGCGCGGCCCGCTTCAACAAGGGCCTGCGCCGGCGCGGTATCCTGAAACCGGACAGCAAGTTCTACATCTCGCTCGCACTCGAAAAACGGGACCTGGACGAAACCGTGGAGGCGATCGCCGGCGCGGCGGCCGATCTTGCGGCATCATAGCCGGGCGCGCAGCCGGTCGGTGATGTATTCCATCACGATCACGATGATGAAGATCGCGAGGATGATGGTCGCGGCGTTCTGGTACTGGAACAGGTCGAACGCGACCTTCAGTTCCTGACCGATCCCGCCTGCGCCGACAAGGCCAAGCACGACGGAGGACCGGACGGCCTTTTCCAGCGCGAACAGCGCGGTGTTGATCATCGAGGGCAGGGCATCCGGAATGACAGCACCGCACAGGATCGTAAACCGGTTGGCGCCGATCGCGTCGAGCGCCTGTTGCGGCTCTTTTTCCGCGTCTTCCATCGCCTCGGCAAAAAACCGGCCGCAAAAACCGATCGTGTCGACGATGATCGTCATCGTGCCGGCGACCGCGCCGAGGCCGACCGAAGCAACGAACAGGAGCGCCCAGACCAGGTCCGGCACCGTCCGGAAGAACGAGATCAGGCCCTTGAAAAGGAACATCAGGGCAGGGAGTGGTGTCACGCCGCGCGCCGCCAGCCAACCGATCGGGATCGACAAGACGATGCCGATGAAGGTGCCGGCCAGCGCGATCTGAAAGGTTTCGACCAGTTTGCGCAGCACCCGCCAAAGAAAATCCGGATCCAGGTTGGGTGGAACCATGCGGTCGAGCAGGCTGACCATGCGCGGACCGCCTTCGATCAAGCGTTGCGGCGATGGCGCGACCTGAGAGATCGATGCGATCACCAGCGCGGCAAACGCCACGATGACCACAAAATGCAAGGCGGGAAGCGTGCGCAGGCGCGGCAGGTCCGAGGCGGCGCGGTGAATGTCAGCCATGAAAGACCGGCTCCAGGTC
Organism: Rhodobiaceae bacterium; assembly: GCA_028285165.1. Classification (GTDB taxonomy): domain Bacteria; phylum Pseudomonadota; class Alphaproteobacteria; order Rhizobiales; family JANQQB01; genus JANQQB01. The sequence continues at coordinate 521 of JANQQB010000429.1, read as the reverse complement.
CGCCTTCTTGAGATCCCTGGTCGCGCGGTCGAGAAACACCGTGCCGCCCTTCAGGGCGATCACCCGGTCCGCGTAATCGAGCGCATGCTGCATGTCATGTGATGTGAAGATCAGAGTGGACCCCCGGGATGCCGAAAGATCGGACAGACGCCGCATGACATCGTGGCCGGCCGCCGGATCGAGGCTCGCAGCCGGTTCGTCGGCAATGAACAGGCGCGGTTGACGGATCAGCGCCCGGGCGATCGCCACCCGTTGCTGTTGCCCGCCGGACAGGTGATCGGCGCGTTCATAGGCCTTGTCGATCAGGTTGACGGCTTCCAGCGCCCGGGCCGCTTCGATGCGCCAGGAGGCGGGAGCGATCGCGTGATGCCAGGCCCGCCAGGATCCGGGCAGGCCGAATTTGCCGTGCACCACGTTCGACAGCGCGGACAATCGTCTGACGAGGCAATGCGACTGGAAGACGAAGCCGATATGGCGCCGGATGGCCGACCGCTGTTTTCCGGTCGGCTGGGCGGTGAACT
>JANQQB010000419.1 GCA_028285165.1 Rhodobiaceae bacterium | reverse complement strand
AACTGGCGCTCCAACAAATACATGATGCGGCTGCAGCGCGGCGAACCGAACATCTACATCAACCCCAAACTGGCGGCACAGCGCGGCATTGCCGACGGCTCAATGGTCCGGATTTTCAACGGCATCGGCGAGTTTTTTGCCCAGGCGAAATTCTATCCGAGCCTGCCGGAGACCGCGATCATGATGGAACATGGCTGGGAGCCGCACCAATACGAACAGGGCAAGCCGATGAACAACGCCATGGCGACCCTGATCCAGCCGTTGGAATTGTGCGGCGGCTGGGGGCATCTCGGCTTCAAGCTCTGGAAATACAACGCCAACCAATTGGCCCATGAAAGCAGCGTGGACGTCGAACCGGCCTGAGCCGTTCGGACAGTCGCGAGGGAGGAACAAGATGGCCGTCAAACGTCAATTGAGCATGGTGTTGGACCTGAACAAGTGCATCGGGTGCCACACCTGCACATCCGCCTGCAAGCTCCAGTGGACCAATCGAAACGGTCGCGAATACATGTACTGGAACAATGTGGAGACGATGCCGGGCACCGGCTATCCAAAGAACTATGCCGACATGGGTGGCGGGTTCGACGCGGACGGCGCGCTGCGTCTCGGTGAGGAGCCGAGCGCCGAGGATTACGGAGTTCCGTGGGACTACAATTACGAAGAAGCCCTGATGACCGGCACGGATCCGTGGCTGCGCCCCAATGTCAAGCCGACCTGGGGCGCCAATTGGGATGAGGACGAAGGCGAGGGCGAGTATCCGAATTCCTACTATTTCTATCTGCCGCGCCTCTGCAATCACTGCGACAACCCGGCCTGCCTGGCAGCCTGTTCGCGCAACGCGATCTACAAGCGCCAGGAAGACGGCATCGTCCTCATCGATCAGGAACGCTGTCGCGGTTACCGCTATTGCGTGGGCGCCTGTCCCTACAAGAAAGTCTATTTCAACGAAGAGATCTCGAAGTCGGAAAAGTGCATCTTCTGCTATCCGCGCATCGAGAAAGGCCTGCCGACAGCCTGCGCCAAGCAATGCGTCGGCCGGATCCGCTGGATCGGCTATCGCGACGACCAGGACGGACCGATCTATACGCTCGTGGACAAATACAAGGTTGCCCTGCCGCTGCACCCGGAAATGGGTACCAAGCCGAACGTGTTTTACGTGCCGCCGATGTCGCCGCCGAAGATCGGCGAAGACGGCGTCCCCACCGCGGAAAGCCGGGTCCCGCTGGACTACCTTGAAAGTCTGTTTGGCGACGGTGTGAAAGAAGCGCTCGACACCATCACGGCCGAACGCGCGAAAAAGGCGAAGGGCGGCGAAAGCGAGCTGATGGACACGCTGATCGGCTATCGCCACGCCGAAATGTTCAAGTTGAGCTAGGCAAATGTCCGTCAACATCGTCGCCGGATTGCCGATGGGGGATGCGCCGGCAAGGGCGCAGGCCAAGGAAACGCTCTGGCGGTTGACGGCGCTTTGTGCCGGTCATCCGTCGCTCGAGTTCTTTCAGGCCGTTGCCGATGGCGACTTTCAGGAAGCCTTCGGTCGGGCATGGGCAAGTCTGACAGGACGCCCCTGGACCGCGCCGGCGCCGGTCGAGAGCTTCAAGGCGTTCGAAGCAGGATACATCTGGGCTTTCCTGCACGGTCACAAGGGCCGGCCCGTTGCGCCGCTGCTGGCCGGCGACCATGAGATTCTGCTCGGCGGCCTGACGCGTCCGGTGTTCATGCTCAACCTCACCGCGTTTTACCGGCATTTCGGCCTCAAGGCCGCCGTCGATGACGAAGGCTTCAACGACGAGCCGGATCACCTCGCGACGATGGCGGAATTCATGGCGGTGCTCTGTCACCTCGAAGCCCGGGCGTTGGCGGACAATCGTGATGCTTCGGGGTATCGACGGGCACAGCGGGACTTTCTGTGCCGCTATCTGTCGCCCTTCCTGGAAAGGGTGAAACACCGGCTTGGACACGAGGAAACCGGCCTGCTTTCACCGGATATCAGCGCCGTGTTTTTTGAAATGGCCACATGGTCGACCACACAGATCGCAGAATTGGAGGCACGGGTCGGACCGTTTCGCGATCCGGACAAAAACCCGATCCACGGCACCATGCCGACAGCCCAAGCCGGCAACAGTTCGGCCCCTCAAAACCTCTGGGGATAGGGAGATTGCAATGAAATATCCGTCCCGCCTGTCAGCCGCTGCAACGTTGATCGCCGCCTTCGCAACGACAGGCGCTTTTGCCGAGGGCGTGTCGATTTCAGAAGCGAACGTCAAGGCGCTCGAGCCCGGCGATGTCGTGAAGGTTTCCAAGATCCCCGACGGTGTCTATCTCCGCAAGGTCAACGATCCGGACGACGCCATCTGGGAACGTCTGCCGGAATATCGGGTTCGGCTCGCGCTGGCGCCGCCGGTTCATGAATCCGTTGAACTTCGGCTCGGCGACGATGATCAGTCCCAGGACGTCTATCTGAACCTGGCAAAGACATCTGACCGGTTTTACGTCCGCATGCGCTGGCGTGACGACACCAGGGATGTCGAAACCCTGCACGACAGGTTTCGGGACGGCGCGGCGGTTCAGTTCTCGCTCGGCACCGATGAAACCTCTCCGATCATGGGAACGGGACCGGACGAACCGGTGAACATCTGGTATTGGCGCCCGGACAACGGATCGGTCTCCAGCCTTGCCGCCGGCGGTCCGGGCAGCACGACGATACTCGAGGATCAGCCTGTTTCCGGCAGCTCCCGCTATGACGCGGCCGAAGGGAACGCCGCCGGAATCTGGACCGTCGTCATGTCGCGGCCGATCGCAGCCGTTGGCGAGCATCAGGTCAGCCTCGAACGGGATGCCGTGCCGCTCGGCTTCGCCCTTTGGCAGGGCAGCAACGAGCAGCGCGACGGGTTCAAGACCGTATCGGACGGCTGGATCATCGCCGACATGACCGATCCGGGCTAGGGGAGGCTGACTGAATGTTTCCCGACAACGAGGTCTCCGTCGATTGCGGTTTGGGCTATGCGTGCCAGTTCTGCGCGCAGGAGGACACGTGCGGCCTGAACAAGCCGCACCACAACAAGGTGCTTATCGAAAACCGGCTTGCCGAGATCGATCAGATCATCGTCGTCCTGGCCAACAAGGGCGGCGTCGGCAAGAGCACGATCGCCGCCAATCTCGCATCCGGACTGGCAAACAGGGGGTTCCGGGTTGGCATGGCGGACGCGGACATCCATGGACCGAACCAGAGCCGGTTCTTCGGTTTCGCGGGAGCGCATACGAGGCTGACCGATACTGGATTGCTGCCGCACCGTTTCTCGGCCCCGTCGATGGAGTATCCGGTTGCGGTGGGATCACTGGCCTTCCTGATGAAGGATGACACGACTCCGATCGTCTGGCGGGATGCCTACAAGCACGATTTCATCCATCACCTCGTCGGCAGTTTCCATTGGGGATCGCTCGACTATCTGGTCATCGACATGCCGCCCGGCACCGGCAACGAGCTGATCACGCTGTGCGACCTGCTTGAAGGCTGCAACGTGTCATCGGTCCTGGTCACCACTCCGCAGGCGGTCGCGCAGATGGACAGCCTCAAGGCGGCACGGTTCTGCCGGGAACGCGGCCTGCCGATTATCGGCGCCGTGGAAAACATGGCCGGAATTATCTGCCCGCATTGCGAAGGTGAATTTCATATCTTTCCCAATGAAGCGCTCGATGATGCGCTGAAGGCGTTTCAGATCGATCGTCTCGCCTCCGTCCCGCTGGCTCCCGAACTTGCGCTTGGGTCCGATGAGGGCAAACCGATCGTTGCGCTCAGCCCGGAAAGCCCGGTGGCAGAGGCTTTCGATCCGCTTATCGACGCCTGCGCCGCGCTCGGACGCGAGCAGTTCTCCGAGGCCGTCGCCCATACGCTGGAAGAGGTCTTTGCGGAGAACCTGGCCGATGCCGACATGCAGGCCGCCCTGCGCCAGGCACCGCCCGATATGCAAGGCGAATTGAATGACCTGCTCAATGGCGAAGCGGCCCGGCTGAGGGATGCCGCCTTTGCACCGGCCCGGCCCGGCGAACGATCATGACGCTTGCCGACGACGACACCCTGGAGAATCCGTCCCGCCGCGCGTTCTTTCGGGAGCCCGCCGCGCTTCGAACGTCCCACCCACCGGAAACCTGGCGCCGCATCGACAGCCTCAGCGCCGGCTCCGGCGACGTCCTCTGGAACGGCTGGGCCGATGCTGAAGGCATCTTCGTTCATGGCGACGAGGGTGCGATCTTCCATTCCGACGGCGCGGACTGGATCCGGCACCCGACACCTGTCCAGGCGCCGATCCATGCTATGTGGGGCACGGATCGCAAGCGGCTTTGGGCCGTTGGATGGATGGGGCTGATCCTGCGTTTTGATGGCGGAGCCTGGCACAAAGTGCGGGGATGCGTTGTCGACGAAAACGGTCGTTATGGGTCCGGCCCCGAAAACACGCCGTTGTTTGCCATAACCGGTCTCGCAGACGGCGCGGCCTGGGCCGTCGGGGATCGGGGAACGATCCTGCATTTCGACGGAACGGACTGGGTACCGGAATCCTCCGGCGCCCGCGCTCACCTGCGTGCGATTGCAAAACTCACGGACGGAACCTTGCTGGCTGCAGGCGGCGACGGATGTGTCCTCATGCGGTCCGGGGACGCGGCCTGGTCGCGGCTGGATTGCGGCATCAAGTCGAACTTCACAGCAATCCTGGCGCTCGAAAACGGCGGCGCCCTCCTGGCGGGCGGCCGCTATTTCGTGGATCAAAACGGTTTCCGCGGCGATCTCGTTCTGTTTCGGGACGGCGCGTTCACCAAGCTCTTCGCCGACGCCACTTTCAGCCGTGTCCGCGACCTTGCGACCTATCGCGATGACATGATCATGGTGGGCGATGCAGGCCAGATCCACAAGATTGCCAACGGAACCCTTACCCGCCTTGCAAGCGGCACGACACACGACCTGCTCGGCATCATTGCCCTGCCGACCGAGGAAGCCATCGTGGTCGGCGATTTCGGAACGGTTCTGGCCGGAAACGACAACGCCTTGTCCGCGCTTCACACGCCATCGGCGCAAACGGATACCGCCGCCCGTTGGGCTGTCATGAACAGTCCCACGGACAGGCAATTGTGGGGCGCCTGGACAGACCCCGTGACCGACATCACCTATGCCTGCGGCGAAGAAGGCACCGTGATGGCCCTCGACCGCGGCCAATGGGAAAAACTGCCGCCCGCCGGCGCCCTCGGCATTCACGATCTTGACAGGGCACCGGATGGCGGCCTGCTCGCCGCCGGTCAATTGGGCGAGATTCATCATTTCGATGGATCGACCTGGCGCAAACAATTCGACCTGCACATGGACATAACGATCCTTTCCCTATGGTCCGACGAGGAAGGCTGCCTGATCGCCGCCGGAGACGAGGGCCTCGTCCTGCAATGGCAGCCGGGGGTTCAGGATTGGTCGCGCATGCCAAGCGGCACAAAGAGCGCGCTCTACGGCTTATGGGGCGTGGATGCGGAGCATCTGCTTGCCGTCGGCGATTTTGGGCTCGTCATGCGTTGGAACGGCAACACCTGGGACGCGTTCAACGCCGGCACCGAGCATTTTCTGTTCGATGTCTGGGGACGCGGGCTTGACGATATCTTTGTCGTGGGCCTGTCGGGCACGATCGGACACTTCGACGGGCAACGCTGGACGATTACGCCCGCGCGAGCCCGGAATGACCTCCTCGCCGTCGCCGGAACGGACACCGAGGTGGTAGCGGTCGGTGCCGCCGGTACAGCAATGATGCATGACGGTTCACACTGGAAAGCGGATCCGACGGGATGCGATGCCGGGCTGCGCGCGATCAGCGTGACGCGGCGCGGTGACGTCTATGCCGTCGGCGATAAAGGCACGATCCTGTATCGAAGCAGCGAAAGCTGAACGCATCGGGCGCAAAAATGGCTCGGGCGCTCGATCACGCGTGCGGATTTCGAACCCCCAGGGCCACCCCGTCATGCCCCGGGTCCGCTGCCCCGGACAACACGCCATTGTCGATGCGGATTCCGTGCACGGCAGCAATGCCGAAGGTCAGGGCAGACCGGATCACCTCATAGCCGTCGTCACGCAACGGATCGACCAGATAATCCGGAATGCGATTGGTGATGTCGATCGCATTCGAGGTCGAGGAGAAACGTGGCGCGGAGACGGCGTGCAGCATGGACATATCGAAATCCATGACATTGAGCAGGGCCTGCAGGACCCCCATTGCGATCTGCGTACCGCCCGGTGCGCCGAGGATGACCGCCGGTTTGTCGTCCTTGAACGCAATGGTCGGACAGACGGAACTGAACCGGCTTTTGCCGGGCGCGATCGAGCCGGCAGATCCAGGTCGCGGATCGAAAACCGCCATGCACCCGTTATACATGAACCCGAGACCATCCGAGATCACGCCGGACGGCATGCCCAGTGAATGAGTCATGGTCACACAGGTGCCGTCGGCATCGACGACGGCGACATGGGTTGTGTCCTTCGGTTCCGGCTGGCCCAGTCGTTCGACGGTGAGTTTTTCTCCGGCCCGGATACGGTCGGCGATCGAGGCGGCATAATCCTTTTGTGTCAGATGGCCGGGGATCGTCACGAAGTCCGGGTCGCCGATATGGGCATCCTTGTCGGCGGTGGCAGCCTTCATCGCCTCGCAGACCGTGCGAATGTACTCCGTCGAATTATGGCCCATGGCCGAAAGGTCGAAATTCTCCAGGATGTTGAGCATCTCAACCAGCATCATGCCGCCGCCCGGCGGATGATTCGTGGTGATGTCGAAACCGCGATAGGTCCCGCGCAACGGATCGCGCCGTGTCGTCCGGTAGGCCGAAAGGTCGGCGCGGGTTATCAGGCCGCCATTGGCCTTCATGTCCGCCTCGATTTCCTCGGCGATTGCGCCCGTGTAAAAAAGCTCGACACCCTCGCGGGCGATACGAGAAAGCGTTCGGGCAAGATCGGGATTGGCAATGTGGTCGCCGATTTTCTTAATCGACCCGTCGTCGCGAAAATAGATCGACCGACCGGTCGCCGAATAGGCCAATCGGTCGCGGACCTCG
>JANQQB010000400.1 GCA_028285165.1 Rhodobiaceae bacterium | reverse complement strand
CGGATTCGGCATCGACAACATGCGCTTCGATGCGCGGCCGATGCCGCGCCCGGGACCCGGCGAAGTGCTGGTCCGGATCGCTGCAATATCGCTCAATTATCGCGACTACCTGCTCATGAAAGGGGTCTACAATCCGCGCCAGGCCATGCCGGTCGTGCCCTGTTCGGATGGCGCTGGGATTGTCGAAGCGGTCGGCGAAGCGGTCACCGCTTTCAAGCCCGGCGACCGTGTCGTCAACGTCTTCATGGCCAACTGGCCGGCCGGCGAGCCGACATCGGACATGCTATCGGAGACAAGAGGCGGACCGGGCGGCGACGGCTTTCTGGCCACCCACACGCTGTGCGAGGAGCGGGCACTGTTGCCGGTTCCCACCGACCTCAGCCTGAATGAGGCTGCGACCTTGCCGTGCGCGGGCATTACCGCCTGGAACGCCGTCATTGCCGAGGCCGATGTACCGCCGGGCGGCACGGTGCTTGTCCAGGGCACGGGCGGCGTGTCGCTGTTTGCGGCACAATTTGCAAAGGCGGCGGGGGCGCGACTGGCGGTCTTGTCATCGTCGGATGAAAAGCTGGCCGCCATTGCCGATCTGGAACCGGATTTCACGCTGAATTACCGCGAGACCCCGAAATGGGCGAAGGCGGTCCGCGAGGGATTTGCCCCGGACGGCGTCGACCTGATCGTCGAGGTCGGCGGCGAGGCGACGCTCGAACAATCGCTGCGGGCGGTACGCACCAGCGGAACGCTTGCCATGATCGGCGTGCTTTCGGGGGCGATCGCACCGGTCAATCTGCCGCTGGTCGTGATGCGCCATGTCCGTCTGCAGGGCATTACCTGCGGGTCGCGCCAGGACATGATCGACATGCTGGCCGCGATCAGCCATCACGGCATCCGGCCGCGCATCTCCCATGTCTTCGAATTCGACCGCTACCGCGAGGCGTTCGAGACGATGGGTGCGGGCGGTCATATCGGCAAGATCGTCATCGAAGTGGCGCCGGAACCGGCGGCCTGAACAATCAGAGCGGGGCTCTTTTTATGGATTATTCCGATCGCCTGGTCGCCAACCTGTTTTTCCTGTTCAAGGAATACGCCCATGCCGACCGGTTTGCCGCCGCCGCGCGGGCCGGTTTCAAATGGGTCGAGGACCCCTGGCCCTACGATCTGCCGCTTACCGACTTCAAGGCCGCGCTCGAAGCGTCGGGTGCCCGGCTGGCGATGATCAACACGCCGGTCGGTGATCCGGACCGGGGCGATTTCGGGCTGGGTGCCCGCCCCGGCCGCGAGGACGATTTCCGTGCCGGATTCGAGACCGCGTTGGATTACGCCGAGGTCGCCGGTGCGCCGGTCGTGCATGTCATGGTGGGCGATGTGCCGCAAGCCGAAAGGGAAGGCGCGGAAGCGACTTTGATCGCCAACCTGAAATGGGCGAGCGGTCGGGCAGCGGACCAGGGTCGGCGGCTGGTGATCGAAACCATCAACACCGTCGACCGCCCGGACTGGTTCGTCTCGCTGACGCCGCATGCCGAGCGCATCATCGATGCCGTCGGAGCTGACAATCTCGGCCTGTTGTTCGACATCTATCACGTGCACAAGATGAACGAGGACGTGCGCGGCCGCATCGCGGAAATCCCGCACCGCATCACCCATGTCCAGGTCGCCTCGCTGCCGCAGCGCCACGAACCGGTCGGCGGCGCGATCCCCCTGGAAACCGTGCTCTCGGACCTTGACGCGGTCGGCTATGACGGCTTCGTATCCGGTGAATACAATCCGGCAACGACGACCGAGGCCGGGATTGGCTGGATCGAGGCCTACGGAGCCCGTCCCCGATAGCGCGCCATCGCATGGCCGCCATGACTTGCACAGCGCCGCATGTGCTTTAAATCCAAGGGCACGTAAAATCCGGAGCCGTTTCGCGGCGCCTCGACGGACAGGGAAGGATCGAAACGATGGGTGAATGCATTGTCGGCTGGGCGCATTCGACGTTCGGCAAGCACCAGGACGCAAGTGTTGAAAGCCTGATCGTCGACGTGGCCGAGCGTGCGCTGGCCGATGCCGGTATCGAGGCCGGCGACGTGGACGAGGTGCTGCTTGGCCATTTCAACGCCGGTTTCAGCGCCCAGGACTTCACCGCCTCGCTCGTCTATCAGGCCGATCCCGCCTTTCGGTTCAAGCCGGCGACGCGCGTCGAAAACGCCTGTGCGACCGGATCCGCGGCCGTGCACCAGGGATTGAAGGCGATCCGGGCGAAATCGGCGCGCATCGTCCTGGTTGTCGGCGTCGAACAGATGACGACGACACCCGGTCCGGAAATCGGCAAGAACCTTCTGAAAGCCTCCTACCTTCCCGAGGATGGGGACATTCCGGGCGGCTTTGCCGGTGTGTTTGGCGTGATCGCCGGCAAATATTTCCAGCAATACGGCGACAAGTCCGACGCGCTTGCCCGCATCGCGGCCAAGAACCACAGGAACGGCGTCGCCAATCCCTACGCCCAGATGCGCAAGGATCTCGGCTATGATTTCTGCCGCACCGAAAGCGACAAGAACCCGTTTGTTGCCGGTCCGCTGAAACGCACCGATTGTTCGCTCGTCTCCGACGGCGCAGCGGCCATCGTGCTCGCCGATACGACGACGGCGCTTGGCATGCAGAAGGCGGTGGCGTTTCGGGCCGCCGAACACGCCCAGGATTTCCTGCCCATGTCGAAGCGCGACATCTTGAAATTCGAAGGCTGCACCGAAGCCTGGAACCGCGCCCGTGCCGCCTCCGGCACGACGCTCGACGACCTGTCCTTCGTCGAGACCCACGATTGTTTCACGATCGCTGAACTGATCGAGTACGAGGCCATGGGCCTGGTGCCGGAAGGCGAGGGCGCCCGTGCCATCGAGGAAGGCCTGACCGAAATGGACGGCAGATTGCCGGTCAATCCGTCGGGCGGCCTGAAGGCCAAGGGTCACCCGATCGGCGCGACGGGCGTGTCGATGCACGCGATCACGGCGATGCAGCTTGCCGGCGAGGCGGGCGACATGCAGGTGAAAAACGCCGAACTCGGCGGCATCTTCAATATGGGCGGCGCGGCCGTCGCCAATTATGTCTCGATCCTGCAGCCGCTGAAATAAGGGCGACGTCAGCCGACCTGGAACCGACCGCCGAGCAGCATGATGCGTGTCTCGGCGCCGTCGAGACCGAAATCGTTGTCGTTGATGAGGGCCAGTCGGCCGTCGCCGAGCACGGCGACGCCCTCGAACTTTTCCGGCGCGTCAGGCGCGTCGTCGAAACTGTCGAAGACCGGGTGCTTGGCGACCGGGATGACGTCGACGGCTTCCAGATCATCCTGCAATTCAAGCGAGGGGGCAGTCTTGAGGTCGTCCCAGCGCGATCCCAAGATGTCGGTTGCCCCCGAAATCGAAATGCGCACCAGTTTGGTGGTCTTGTCGGTGCGTTCCAGCACCATGAGATCGCCGCCCGGAAGCGGCGCAAGGCCGGAGATCCGAAGGTCGGCCGGTTTCGGCCGTTTGTCGAAGCGAAACGTTTCAGGCGGATCGAGGCGGTAGGCATACTCCTCCGCCATGGACTCTGTTTCGAGGTCCATCCTGAAAAGCCGCACGGTCCGCGAGTCCTCGAAAGCGGCTTCGTCCGGGTTCGCAAGCGGGCTCTGCACGGCAATCCATAATGACGTGCCGTCTTCTGACAATGTGATGGCCTCGAACCCGCGGTTGCGCTGGATTTTTGCAAGCACGGCCGGCAGGGTTGGAACGATCTCCGTGCCCGGATTGTCGAAGTCCCCGGCTTTGCCCTTCGGCACGAACCGCTTCAGCATGCGCCCGTCGGGTGCGCACTGGATCAGCGACGGACCGGTTTCGCCGCACAGCCAGAACGTGCCGTCCGCCAGACGCACGACGCCCTCGGCATCGACCGGAGTGGCAACCGGATCGTCGCTGTCTTTCGCAATCAGCGGCCGCAACAGCGGCGTGCCGGCCTTGTCCTTCAGCGCAATCATGTCGAGTACGGAAAACGTGCCGGTTTCCGGACGCAGGAACAGTCGGCAGATCATCGGCGCGTAGTCCCTGAACGGACGGATGCGCACCCGCTGCAGCGCCTTATCCGACAGCTTGGCCTTGTCGCCGAGGATCGCACGGGCCGTGTTGCGATTGAATTTCGGCCCGAAATCGGAAACCACCGTGATCACGTTCCACGGGTCGTCGGGGTGCCGGAATGCGCCTGAACCGAGACCGAGCGTCAGGGCGACCTTCTTCTGGCCCGGATATTTGACCGTGCGCCAGTCGAGCAGCGGATCGTCGGAAGACAGGATGTGGATGGCGTCGGACTCGGTGTCCTCGGACATGGCAGGCTCGCTCGGCTGGGATCGCACAAAGACCGCCGTACCGGCGTCAATCCCGGCTCGGCGGTTTGAACAGGTAGACCAGGAACCAGACCGGCACAATGATCATCGAACCGAGCACCACGTTCGGCAGCGCCCAGGCCATGCCCTGTTCGAGCGCGGCCAGCACGTTTTCCGGCGTCAGGCCGATGCGTAGCAGAATATCCTCCGCCGACAGGTCGAACGCTGACAGCCCCGTTCCGACAAGGAGCGAGGCCACGGCGATCTTGAACAGCGTGGCAATGACACGAAGCATGCTTTCGGCCGTTAACGGCGGATTATCCCTGTTACACCCTTGCGGACTTTGTTTAAGGAAGCGCTAAAGTGGCCTGGCGGTCAGCTTCCCCGCCGAGCCCGGTTCGCCCGGGAAACCCGTTAAAATTGATTGGCAGGGCGGGCCCGACCATGGCAGGGAACGCCGGCGGGTCGCGGGCCGTTCGCCCGCTGCACCGCCAGACGACGAGACATGAGAGGAGACGACCCGATGACCGCACAAAGCCCGCTTTGGACACCTGCGCCCGAGGCGGTTGCCAATGCCGCAATCACGCGCTTCCGCAAACTGGCCGAAGCGCGGACCGGACGCACTTTTGCGGCCCATGAGGATCTGCACGCCTGGTCCGTCGACGAACCGGACGCGTTCTGGGACCTGATCTGGGATCATTGCGGTGTCATCGGCGACAAGGGCGCGCGTGTTCTGGTCGATGCCGACCGCATGCCTGGCGCCGGGTTCTTTCCCGATGCGCGGCTGAATTTTGCCGAAAACCTCCTGCGGCGAACCGATGACCGCGAAGTCATCGTGTTTCGCGGCGAGGACAAGGTCGAGACCCGGCTGACGGGTGCGGAACTCGCCGGCCTCGTTTCGCGCCTGCAACAGGCGCTCCGCGCCGCCGGTGTCGGGAACGGCGATCGGGTGGCGGCGATGATGCCGAACATGCCCGAAACCATTGCCTTCATGCTGGCGACCGCCTCGCTTGGCGCGATCTGGTCGTCCTGTTCCCCCGATTTCGGCGAACAGGGCGTGCTTGACCGTTTCGGCCAGATCGAACCGACGGTCTTTGTTGCGTGCGACGGCTATTGGTACAACGGCAAACAGATCGACTGCGCCGACAAGATCGTTGCCCTCGAAGCGAAGCTCCCGACGGCACGCAAGCTGGTGATCGTGCCCTATCTCGGCCATGCCGAAGACGTCGCCGGCCGGTTGCAGCGCGGCGCGACGCTGGACGCCTTTATGACGCCGTTCGCCATTGAACCGCTGTCGTTCGAGCGGGTGCCGTTCGCCCATCCGCTCTACATCCTGTTTTCCTCCGGCACGACCGGCATTCCCAAATGCATCGTGCATGCCGCCGGGGGCGTTCTCCTGCAACACTTGAAAGAGCACAAGCTGCATTGCGACCTCAGCCCCGGTGACCGGCTGTTCTATTTCACGACCTGCGGCTGGATGATGTGGAACTGGCTGGTCAGCGGCTTCGCCGCCGAGGCGACCCTCCTGCTCTACGATGGCTCGCCGTTCGCGCCGGACGGCTCGGTGCTGTTCGATTTTGCGCAAAAGGAACGCATGACGTTTTTCGGCACATCGGCCAAATACATTGATGCCGTGCGCAAGAGCGGCCTCACACCGAAAGAAAGCCACGACCTCTCCTCGGTGCGCGCGATGGCCTCGACCGGTTCGCCCCTGGCGCCGGAAAGCTTTGATTTTGTCTATGCCGACATCAAGCCCGATATCCACCTGGCATCGGTATCGGGCGGCACCGACATCGTCTCCTGTTTCGTGATCGGCAATCCGGCAAAGCCTGTCTACAAGGGCGAGATCCAGGGGCCGGGCCTTGGCATGGCCGTGGATGTCTTCGATGAGGACGGCCGCCCGGTCCGCGGCGAAAAGGGCGAACTGGTCTGCACGCGGCCGTTCCCCTCCATGCCGGTCATGTTCTGGAACGATCCCGACGGTAGAAAGTACCGCAACGCCTATTTCGATCGCTTCGACAACATCTGGTGCCACGGCGACTTCGCCGAATGGACGGCGCAGGGCGGCATGATCATCCACGGCCGCTCCGATGCCACGCTCAATCCCGGCGGCGTGCGCATCGGCACGGCGGAAATCTACAACCAGGTGGAACAGATGCCGGAAGTCGTCGAGGCGTTGTGCATCGGCCAGGATTGGGATTCCGATGTCAGGGTCGTTCTGTTTGCCCGGCTCGCCGACGGCGTGGCCCTCGATGAGGATCTCACGCAGGCGATCAAGACCAAGATCCGCAACGGCTGCACGCCGCGCCACGTACCGGCAAAAATCGTTTCGGTGACCGACATTCCGCGCACCAAGTCCGGCAAGATCGTCGAACTGGCCGTGCGCGACGTCGTGCACGGCCGCGCCGTGAAGAACAAGGAAGCGCTGGCCAATCCGGAAGCCCTTGATCTGTACCGCGACCTTGACGCATTGCGGACCTGACGACGCTCAGATGTGATCGCCCAGATTGCGGTCCCGGTCGTGCCGGATCGTGTGATGGTGCAGCGGCTGGTTGGGCACGGTCGCAAACTCGATCAGGAAGGTGTCGCCGTGCAGACGGTAATAGATCGATTCGCCTTCCGGATCGGCACCCGCCCACGCGAAACGGATCGCCATCGGATCGCCCGTTCCGACACGCGCGCGCTGTTCGTCGGCGAGCGGTGCGGGCAGGTGATCGACGCTGTAGACCTCCACGAGGCGGAGCGCGATGTCGATCTGTGCCTGCGGCAGGTCGCCGAGCGCCACACCTTCGCGTTCGGATATCCGGTCCTCCCGGCCGGCCACGGTCAGGATGTTGCCGTAAGACCGGTCCCGGATCAGCGCCTGTTTGGCGTTCGAAGGCGACAGCCCGTCGTAAAGTGCGCGTCCAAGCGATTCTTCGTCCGGCAGTACGACCAGACCCTTGTGCGGTCCCGACGGAACGGTGTTCGGTTCGGATGAAAACGAGGACGGCGTTACCGATACGATGCGATTTCCGACGAGCGTCGTGCTGAGCGAAAGGTGATGGCCTTCCCAGCGCCAGCCCCAGGTCTCGGAGGCCGACGGCGTGCCGAAAATCATCAGCGAGAACCGGTCGCTGTTGCGGTCGGGCGATCCCTTTCCCCATTCGTCCCGCAGGATGTCCTGCTGCAGCATGATATTGTTGGCGGTCTGCATGCCGTCCTCGCTGAGGCCGGTGGACAGGAGATCGAGCGCCGCATCCTTTTGTGCGTTTGTCATGAACTCAAGCGGCACACCGGGCGCGAAGACAGCCCCGAGCATGTAGTTCCAGGAGCGCCGTGTCGGACTGTCGAAGGCGAACAGGGCGGCCTCGCGCTGCGTCTCGTCCAGCATGGCCATCCAGCGCGTCGCGCGGTCGACCATCAGGCCGCCGAGCGAGGCGGATTGCGCCCGGACATTGTGTGTCGGGCCCAGCATCGGCGCGGCAAGCAGCGCCGCACCGCCGGCCAGTGCGCGGCGTCGCGTTACTGATCGATCGGGCCGCGCCGAGCGGGCGGAGGGTATGGCGGGCATGGGAGGTCTCCGGACGGACAGCGGGTGAAACAGGCATCCGGCACAGGATGGTCAAAAATAGCGACAATCGTAAGGAAGTCGGACCGTCGCATGCGCCGATGACAAGGCCGACATCCCGCAATCAGGCG
Organism: Rhodobiaceae bacterium; assembly: GCA_028285165.1. Lineage (GTDB taxonomy): Bacteria > Pseudomonadota > Alphaproteobacteria > Rhizobiales > JANQQB01 > JANQQB01. The sequence continues at coordinate 4,210 of JANQQB010000400.1, read as the reverse complement.
ATCGTTTTCGATTCACGAAACAAATGTGACAAGAACGATGATCAATTGGATTTATCTTGTGCGTTCGCGTCGATACTGTGGGAAATCGCTGATTTTGTTCAAATTGCGGCGCAATTTCGATACCACTGATCGTGTAAGTAAGTAGCGTAAAAGCGTATCAGTACTTGAGTTGAGTAAAGCCGAGTATCCGGAGTTGGAGTGCGCAAAAACAACGGCCTCAAAGCCGGTAAGCCCTGCCAGAAAGCAATCGGCACGGAACGTAACACCGTGCTGCGAAGCGGGGCATGCACAAGCATACTGGTCACAATTGGTGGCGTTCGGGCGGCAGCGGTCGGGAAAACCGCCACTGCACATGTCGAACCGGCCGTTCCGAACCGAATGCAGGACGTCCGTCCTGTTACCACCACTCCGCAAGGCACAATTTCGATACCGATCCGTGCAGGGTCCGGTCTCCGGTCCGCAAGGACGGACGGTACGGGAATGTCTTTCGGCGAGTCTCTCCGGGGCTCAGATCAGAGTTGGAACGGCGCCTTATCGGGACCTGCCCGACCAAGACGATACGGATAAAAAGAAGATCCCGCCCCACACAACAGCGGGACACCAACCAAACTGAAAAAGGGGCCTGTGTGCCCCTTTTTGTTCGGGCCGTTCACCGCCGCGCGATGACATAGCTTTCGTTGTTGAACCACAATCCGCCATGCCGGCGGAGCGTGCTCTGTGTGGCATCGATATACGATCCGTCGAGCGTCGCCTTTTCCAGGCGGTCATCGTCGATCTGTGCGACATAGACGGCCGCGTTCCAGGCGGCAAAGGCAGTCGAGGTGCCGATTGTGCGTGATATCTCGTCCGGCAGGATGTGCATGTCATAGCGAAACACGCTGCGGGCGTCGGAGCCGGCGACAAAGTCGAAGTTGGCCGCTTCCGAACCCATCTCCCGCATCACTGCGTCGAGGACGGCCAACCGGTCGGTCTCGAACGGATCGTCGTCCGGCCAGACCGCGTGCACGATCTCCATGCCGGGATCCTTGCCATAGGAGTGGATGCCGATCAGCCGGCCGCCGCTGCGCAAGGCCCGGCTAAGCGGCACTATGACCTTGCGCGCCTTTGAGTCCGCGCTTGTGCGGGCGCGGTAGGGTTGCGAGGCGATCACCAGGTCATAATCCGCGTGCAGTGCGTCCCGATCCGGGATGACCGAATCGAGCAGGAATTTCTGGTCCTCGCGCACCAGGACCAGCACGACGGGCCGCTCATAGACCGGATTGCCGGATTTGCCGGGGCGGGACTGCCAGTTCTCCGCCAGGAAGGGCTGCAGGTGTGTGATCTGCTGCTCGAAATCGTAGGCGCACGATCCGGAAAGCGTGACGTCGTGCCAGACGAGTCGTTCCTGGTTGTCCGGGCTTTGCGGGGTCAGCCAGGGCGCTTCCGAATAGGTCATGTTGGTCAGCACCAGGACCGTCGCCGGATGCTCCATCATGCGGTCCGGAACCTTGTCGAGCGTCAGGCGCACGTCTTCCAGGCTGATCTCCTTGCCGACGACGTAGAACGGCATTGTGGGAAAGTGGCAATGCATGGCGCGCAGCAGACCGGACAACACCGTGCCGTCCCCGATGCCGGCATCGAAGATGCGCGCCGCCGGCGGATGCGGCTGGATTTCAGAAAGTTCCCGCGACACCCGTTCCGCGATCACCCGCTTTTCGTTGCAGGTGTTGACGAACATCAGGTATTTCTGGCGGTTGTCGTAAAACCGCACGTCCGGGCGGTGTGCCGGATCGTTCTCGGTCTTCTGGTCCACGCACCTGTCTCCTACATGGCGTTGCTGCCGGACGTCCGATCGATCGGCCTTTCGGGCGAGTTTAGCCTGCTGGTCATCTGCCGGCTACGCTCGGCTTCACTTTCTGTCATCAGCTTCGCACGACGGGATGCCGGTTCATCGCGGCATCGGTGTGCGGCCGGCCAGTATGGCGGCATACCAGTCCGTGTCGATGTTCTGTCCGCACAGGATCACGCCGACCTTCTTGCCCGTCAGATTGGCCTTGTCCTGCATCGCCGCGGCAAGCGCCGCGGCTCCGGCGCCTTCGGCGATGTTGTGGGTGGCGCGGTAATAGAGCCGAACGGCCTCGGCGATGGCATCTTCGCTGACGGTAACGACAGCGTCCGCGCCGCGCCGGATCACATCGAGCGCCTCCGCATTCGGTTCCCGGACTGCGATCCCGTCGGCAAAGGTCGCCACCTGTTGGACACCGATAACATGACCGGCGGCAAACGAGCGGGCATAGGCATCGGCCTTGTCCGATACCACGCCGACAATGCGCGCAGACGCACCAAGGCCGTCCCGGGCGGCGATCACTCCGCACAGACCCGAGCCGAGGCCGACCGGGACAAAAACGACATCCAGATCCGGTTCGGCTTCAAACAGTTCAAGGCCATAGGTGCCGACACCGGCGACGAGGTCCGGATGAAACGAGGGCACCAGATGCAGGCCGTCCGCCTCCGCCATGCGCCGGGCCTCGGCAAAGGCGTCGTCGAAATCCCGGCCGTGCTCGATGATCTCGCCGCCGAACGCCCGCATCGCCGCGTTTTTCTCCCGCGAATTGCCGTGCGGCACGACGATGCGGCACGCGAGCCCGGCGCGGCTGGCGGCAAAGGCGATGCTTTGCCCGTGATTGCCGCGCGTCGCGCAGACCAGTCCTACGATGTCGGGTTCGCGGCGCACCAGCCGATCCACATAGACGAGCCCGCCGCGCACCTTGAAGGCGCCGGTCGGCGTGTGGTTTTCGTGTTTGACCCGGATTTCGGTACCGATCGCCTCGCAGAGCAGCGGCCACCGATATTGCGGTGTCGGTGCCATGGCGCGGGAAACGATGGTTCGGGCGTCTGTGAGGTCGGACAGGGGCAGCATACGGCACGGTTCCTTGTTGCGTGGACCCAAGGTAGAGGGATTGACCGGAAACGCAAAAGCAGGCACGGCGAAAGCGGAAAAACCGTTGATTTGGAAGGACGAGCCGATGGCGGACGCACCGCATCGCGACCCGCTTGAGATCCGCGCTGTTCTGGCCGATGTCGGAACGTGCGAAACGGCTCTGCATCTGATCCGTGCGGCCTTTGCCTATATGGACGGACGGGTCGATCCGCCTTCGTCAATGCACCGATTGACAATTGCCGACGTTCAAAGGAAAGCCGAGGCAGGCGATCTTCTCGGCGCCTATCAGGACGGAAAACTTGTCGCCTGCGTCACCCTGTCGTGGCGCGAACGGGACCTGTACATCGGCAAGCTCGCGGTCAAAGAGGCCTGCCGCGGCAACGGCATTGCCCGGCGTCTGGTCGAGGCCGCCGAGGCGAGGGCCCGGGCGGCGGGTTTGCAGCAGCTGGTTTTGGAAAGCCGGGTCGAATTGACGGAAAACCACGCGGCATTCGCCAGGCTGGGGTTCGTGCAGACAGGCACGACCGCCCATGCCGGATATGACCGCCCGACGAGCATCACCATGAGCAAGGATATCGATCCCTGAAAAGCCAAGGCCGCCCGGAGGCGGCCTTGTCGGTCATGTCTGTTCGGCTGTCGATCAGAACCGCAGCGTCTCGCCGAGTTCCTTCTCGTCCTCGCTGTCCTTGGGCGGCGGATTGCGTACCGCGGCAAGACCGCGCGCGCCCATGGCATTGGTGTCGAACAGGACGATTTCCAGGTTGGAGACCATGTCGTCGCCGTCGAAGACCAGTGCGTAAAGGTTCGGACAGGTTTCGATCACTTGCAGGGCGCGGTCTTCCGGTTTTGTATCGCCCTTGCGCGCATTGAACAGGGCCTGCAGCGGGTCGCCCTGATCGGCGCCGGGATCGAGATCGGCAAACGCGGCACAGGTCTCCGAGATCGAGATCACACCGCCCGGGCTTTCCAGAAGGTCGGGATATCGACCGGCCATCTGCCGTTCCAGGAAACTGCGCCGCACCGGTTTCTTGAAGGCCAGTTTGCGCCGGATGAGATAGGCCGGTGCATTGGCTTCGACGCCGGCATAGGCGATCGAGATGATGTCGGTCATGCTCTGGTTCGATGACGAACAGACCACGGTTTCGCCGGTCTCCGCGCAATTCCGATACCCGTTCTGCGCCAGGCCCAGCTTGACGTCGGAAAGCGGATCGCCGGGTCCGAGCCCGAACACCTTCGGCACGGCGTCGGCGTCGTTGAACGGGCTGGCGACCAGTCCGCCGCGCGGCATCG
>JANQQB010000345.1 GCA_028285165.1 Rhodobiaceae bacterium | reverse complement strand
GCATAGAGCGCCGTGACATACCCGCCGAACAGACCCAACCCGAAGGCCGCCAACGTCTTACCGAGCGCAAAGCCCGGGCCGAGCATGGCTCCGGTCGCGGCGAGCATGGTCGGATCGGTGATCGGCGACGACAGCCAGAACGCCATGATCGGCGCGAGCGGCACGCCGACCGACAACAGGCCGGCGAGCAGCGGCAGCACCGTGACGCCGCAGACCGGCGTGATGGCGCCGACGATCGCCGCCATCAGCACCATGCCGGCCATGTTTCCCTGGAACGCCCGGGCAATCAGGGAGCCTGCGCCGCTCGCCGCGATCCAGGCGGTCAGGAGAATGCCCGGGATGATCAGCGGAGCGACGGCAACGAGGCTGCCCAGCACGAAGCGTGTCAATTCAGCGGTCGTCTGCGGCGCCGCCGCGACACCGATCACGACCAGCGTCAGGACCGCTCCAAGCAGCAAGACCCGAAAGCGAAGGCGTCGATCCTTCAGAATATGCGCGACCAAGGTGGACCTCCATGCGAGGCCCGAACATTACGGATTGCCAAAGCATTTGAAAAACGAATATTCTCAATGAAAGACATGAGAAAAACAGATATCATGCCGCTTATGCACACTCTCGACACCGACCTTCTGCGCACGTTCCTCGCCATCGCCGATGCCGGCAGCATCAGCGCGGGCGCAGACCGTATCGGGCGCTCCCAGTCGGCGGCAAGCCTGCAGGTCAAGCGCCTCGAGGCCATCATCGGCAAACCGGTTTTCGACCGGCACGGTCATGGCGTGACGCTGAGCCCGGTCGGAGAACGGCTGGACCCGGTCGCCCGTCGGTCGGTCGCGCTTCTGGATACGGCGCTCGACGACATCCGCGCGGACGACCTGGCCGGCGACATTCGCTTGGGCATCCCGGACGGTCACGCCCATTCCGTTCTGGCGGACATCATCGCCGAGTTTTCTCGCCGCCATCCCCTTGTGGAGATCAAGGTCCATTGCGCGTCCGGCGCTGGCTTTGCCGGGGCCGTTGCCGACGGCGCGCTCGACCTGGCGCTTTACGACGCCGAAACCGTGCGGCCCGGCCTCGACATCCTCTTTGAGGAACCGACGCACTGGGCGGTATCCCGCGCCATCGCCGTGCACCAGCGAGACCCGCTGCCCGTGGCCCTGTTCGATCAGGAATGCTGGTGGCGGGAGGCGGCGCTTGACGCCCTCCACCGCATGGATCGGGCCTATCGCATCGTCTATTCAAGTGAGAGCGTTGCCGGCGTGACGGCGGCCATCGAGGCCGGCATTGCGATCGGCATGTTGGGCCGCTCAAGCATTGGCAAGACCGTGCGAGTGCTTGATCCGGCCGACGGTTTCGAGACGATGCCCGCCTCCAAGCTCGTGCTCGATCGCCGCCGCGGCGGTGGGTTGGTCGTCGATGCGATGACGGAGTCAATCCGCCGCGCGTTTCGTGGGGCAACCGCGCCGCCAGCCACGGCCGAATGAAACAAATGCTTCAGGCTCTGTCGGAATACCGGATGGCTGCCGTCATCTCATCGATCGGCACGTCTTTCTGGCCGCGATAGATCTCGTCTTGCAAAAACGCCAGTTCCGCGTCGCGCGCATCGCCCGCCACGTCGATGAACCAGGATTTCGGCTGTCCGTTTTCACCGGAATTCCATCGATATCCCCGCAACTTGAGCGAGTCCTTTCGATCGAAGGGCGAATTGATCGCCCAGATCCGGAACGAACTCTTGCGCGCCGTCTCAAGCAATGCGGCAAAGGCCAGTCGGCCGGATTTTGGGAGTGGCCGGGTGAGCAGTTCGATCGCCGCCTCGCAATCGTTGACGGCGCGATGGCCTTCGAAGAACAGCCCCTGTTGAGCCAACAGATAAAACAGTTTTGTGCCTTCCATGCCCTCGGACAGCCAGTCGATATCGGCCATGGAACATGCCCAGTACATGTCCTTGAAGACCGGGCAGAAACGTTCGGCAAACGGCCGGTCGAAACGGGCGTTATGGGCAACGATCAGGTTCGCGTCCGCAACGAAATCGGCAAGCTCGGCAGGATCGATGCTGTGACCGGCGACCATGGCATCCGTGATGCCGGTGATCTGCGTCACCAGTTCGGGGATGGGCTTCGTCGGCTGTCGCAGGCGGTTCAGACCCTCGCGCACCTCGAAGATCCGGCCGTCTGAGGAATACGTGAACGGCAGCAGCGCGATTTCGATGATTTCCTCGAAATTCGGATCGAGGCCCGTGGTTTCGAGATCGAGAAAGATGCCGAGAAACCGGGCCGACCCGTCGTCCGGCTGGATCGTGCGCCGGGGCACCAGGCGGCGCAGGACGCGGTAATCCGCGCTTGCCTCCAGGTGTTGCGCCATGTCTTCCAGATTGGCCTCACTCATGAAGCGCGGTCCTGCCATCGACGGCTCGATGCGATTCTGCGGGTCATGCCGCCGGACATGCTGCCTCCACGAGCGCTTGTCCGTCGAAGCGCGAATCCAGCATGCCATAGGTCGATCGCCATTGACCGCCGAGGCGCGTCACCATGAACGCCTCCGATGCAAGGCCCGGCGCATACCGCTGCAGGGCGGCGGCCGCAGCCGTCAAGGCGAGTTGCTCGGTCAGAATGCGTGCCGTACCCGGATCGTCCTGGCTGGCCAGCGCCAGCTTCTTCAGAACGTCCGACACCGTTTCGCGCTTCTGGCCGAAATCGGCGTCGATCATCGATAGCACGACATCAAGGGCCTCCGGTTGCCGGGACAGCACGCGCATAACGTCGAGACACATGACATTGCCCGAGCCCTCCCAGATGGCGTTCAAAGGCGCTTCGCGGTAGACGCGCGCCATGTCGCCCTCCTCGACATATCCGTTGCCGCCAAGGCATTCCATCGCCTCGTAGACCAGCGCCGGCGCGATCTTGCACACCCAGTATTTGATGGCCGGTGTCATCAGGCGGGCATAGACCGCTTCGTTTTCGTTGGTGGCGGCGGCATCGAAGGCCTGGGCGAGCCGCATCACCAGGCTGCAGGCCGCCGACACGTCGAGCGCCATGTCGGCAAGCACCGACAGCATCAAGGGTTTGTCGATCAACGGCCCGCTGAACACCGACCGGTGCCGGCAATGGTGCACGGCCCCGGCAAGCGCGAACCGCA
>JANQQB010000341.1 GCA_028285165.1 Rhodobiaceae bacterium | reverse complement strand
TTGGCGTCGCGATAGGCCGGCTTGTTGAGCACAAAATCCGGATTTTCTGTGCCGTCCTCGTTGAAGCGCATCTCGTAGAACAGCGACGCGCCGAGGCCGGTGCGCTTGATCGTCTTCAGGAACTGCTTGGGGATGATCATGTCGGTGTCGACATTGATGAACGGCAGCGGCGCCGCCACCCCGGTCAGCGTTTCGAACTTTTGCATGGCGTTTTCCGTCTATTGATTGTTTAGGCGGCGTCTTGCAGGTCGAGCCCTTCGGCGGCGTGGCGCCCGAGCATCAGATTGAGGCATTGCACGGCCGCGCCGGACGCGCCCTTGCCGAGATTGTCGTAGACCGCCATCAGGATGGCCTGGCCGTTCGCATCGCTGCCGAAGACATGCAGCCGCAGAACGTTGGTGCCGTTGAGGCCTTCCGGCGAGAGCGTCGTCGAGCGTTCTGTGGCCTCCAGCGGGGCGACTTCGACAAAATGCTCGTTTGCATAGCGGTCCGCGAGGCAGGCATGCAGGGTCGCAAGATCCACCGTTCCCGGCAGCATGCGGAACGCCAGCGGGATCTGGGCGACGATGCCCTGGGCATAAGCCCCGACCGACGGCATGAAGACAGGCGCGTCGGAAAGCCCGGAATAGAGCGTCATTTCCGGCAGGTGCTTGTGGGTCGCCGTCAGACCGTAGGGCAGGACAGGCGGCATCGAGCCGGCTTCGTACCGCTCGATCATCTTGCGCCCGCCGCCGGTATAGCCCGACACGGCATGGTAGCCGATCGCGGTGTCCGCCGGCACGAGACCGGCTTCAATCAGCGGTCGGATCAGTGCGATCAGTCCTTGCGGATAACAGCCCGGATTGGCGACACGCTTGGCGTCGGCGATCGTCGCGGCCTGGTCCGGCGTCATTTCCGGAAAGCCATAGGCCCAGCCGTCCGCCACGCGATGCGCCGTCGAGGCATCGATGATGCGGGTGTCGGGATTGTCGACGAGCGCGACCGCTTCGCGGGCCGCATCGTCCGGCAAGCAGAGGATCGCAACGTCGGCTTCGTTGAGCAGCGCCTTGCGCGTGGCCACGTCCTTACGGGCCTCCGGATCGATGGAAAGCACACGAAGATCACGACGCGGTGCAAGACGCTCACGGATCTGAAGACCCGTCGTTCCTGCTTCGCCATCGATGAAGATCTTCGCGGTCATGGGTCCGATCCTTCTTGTCCAGAGTTTGATCTCTTTTACGTGCCGGCGCACTCATACAAGTCTTTCGCCGGTTTGTCATCCGCGCGACGCATCCGATCGTGTTCGGCTTCCGGGGCGGGCTTCGTCCGCCGACGCCGCTTGAGCGATGCTGGGAGACGGCCGGGCGACTTTTTCCCGGTCTCGCCAGACGTAAGGTGCGCGCTTGAGCGTTCAAGGACGGTTAATTCCGGGTTTCGATGGCAACGCCGGGGCCGTGTCAGGCCCGCAAGTCAGGGGAATAGAACGATGACGGTACCTGAAACGATGTCTGCGATGGTCCTGACGGGTCATGGCGGCCTGGACAAGCTGGAATGGCGCGAAACCGTGCCGGTTCCAAAGCCCGGTCCCGGCGAAGTCCTGATCCGGATCAGCGCGTCCTCCGTCAACAACACCGACATCAACACCCGGACCGCTTGGTATTCGAAGTCCGTCCGGGGCGGCACTGAGGCTGACGTCGCGACCGACGATAAAGATGCGGTCGCCGCCGACGGATCCTGGTCCGGCACGCCGCTTTCCTTTCCCCGGATCCAGGGGGCGGATTGTTGCGGATTGATTGCGGCCGTCGGAGACGGTGTCGATAAAGGGCGGATCGGCGAACGGGTTCTGGTCCGGGCCCTGCAATTGGTCGAGGCTTCGGACGGCTCGCAGGCGACGATCACGTTCGGCTCTGAATGCGATGGCGGCTTTGCGGAATATGCGGTGGCGCGATCGAGCGACGCCCTGTCCGTCAACACGGATTGGAGCGATGCTGAACTGGCGTCGATACCCTGCGCCTATTCAACGGCCGAAGGCATGCTGCAGCGGGTTTCCCTCGGCGCGGAAAGGGTCCTCGTCACCGGGGCGTCCGGCGGAGTAGGATCGGCCGCGATCCAGCTGGCCAAACGCCGCGGCGCCACGGTCACGGCCATGACCAATGCCGACAAGGCCGACGCCGTCCGGGACCTTGGCGCCGATGCCATTGTCGGCCGTGACGACCCCTTTGCCTCTGAATCGTTCGACGTCGTCGTCGATCTGGTCGCCGGGCCGCGCTGGCCGGACATGATCGATGCGCTGACTTTAGGCGGCCGTTACGTAACGGCGGGCGCGATTGCCGGCCCGATTGTCGAACTGGACGTGCGCACACTCTACCTGCGCGACCTGACGCTCTACGGATCGACGGCACAGCCGGACAACATCATGCCCGATCTCATCGGCTATATCGAACGCGGCGAGATCCGCCCGGTCATTGCCGGCGAATTTGCGCTGAAGGATCTCCACCAGGCGCAGGAGGCGTTTCTGACCAAGCACCATATCGGCAAGATCGTGATCCGCAATCGCTGACCGAGAGCGCGACGCCGGAAAACAGATTTCCCGGCGGCCGGCTACCCCGGTGCACCGTCCGCGGTCTCGCCGAACAGCTCTGCGTGGCGTTCCATCATAACCGGCCAGACCGATCCGATTTCCGGCACGTCGAGCCCGAACCGGTCGACAATGCACGAAACGAAGGCCTCGCGTGACGGCAGGATGCTTTCATCGGCACTGGCCGGCGTTAGGATCTGCAGGACGCGGCCGCGCAGCACGATGCGCCGGTCCGGCAGGCGCTTCTGTATCGTCAGAGTCCGCCGGAACGGCGAGTCCTCGTGGGTCTGCAGCCAGTCGTTGATGGCGTCGAAATAGTCCTCAGGCACGGGGTCGGTGCGAAAGTCGAAGGCATTCGTCCGGCCGTGGGCCGCTTCGGTGAAACGCATGAACCCGCTGTCTTCCTCGCTGAGGGTCAACGTGTAGGGCGGTTGTTCCCACTGGCCGGCCGCAAACGGAAGCGGGGCGAACAGGCTGCCGCCGAAACCCACGTCGACAAAAAGCGGGGGCGTTTCGTCATCGATGGAAACCCGAAGGAATTTGTGGTTGGCCGGTTTATCGCGGGTGGACCCGTTTTCGCCCACATGGCCTGCCAGAACGTCAACGCCGAAGCCGATTTCAGACAGGGCCCAGCCGAGCAACCCGTTCAGTTCGAAACACCATCCGCCGCGCCGTCGCTCGACGATCTTGGCATAGGCGCTGGCCACGTCGGCGCCGACCGGACGCCAGAGTTGCTGATCGAGATTTTCGAACGGAACGGCCGTCAGCTGAGCCTGCATGAGCGCGGCCAGCGTCGCCCGGTCCGTCTGCAGAGGCCCCAAATAGGCGATGCGGTCGAGATAGGCCCTGAGATCCATGCCGTCATTCCTTCAAACGCGAGAACCGGTCGGCAATTATCTATGCAGCCGCGCTGACAGGGTATGGCGGCACTGTGCGTCCCGGCCCGATGGCAAGAGAGATTGAGGGCGCCGACAAGATCAGGGCGCGCTCGGCGCCGTTTCCGACGGATCGCGCGCCGCATTCGGTTCGAAGATCCGGCCGGTTGGCGCAAGCACGAAAATAAGCATCACCGTCGTGATGACCAGATCGACCTGCATCAACGGAATCAGGGCATTTTCTTCGGCCACAAAGAGCTGCGTACCCGAGATGATGCTGTCCATGCCGATGGTCGACAGGTTGACGACATTGACGGTGACATGCACCCCGACCGCCGCCCACAACGACCCGGATCGCCAGACGAGGGCACAGAACATCAGCCCGGCCATGGTCGTTACGGCAACATAATAGTACCCGCCGCCGCCCGGCAGGTGAGGCGCAAAATGCAGCAGGCCGAACAGGAAAGACGGCAGCAGCGCCCAGATCGGCCAGAAACTGAAGCGTGCGGCAAGCTGTTGCGCAAGATACCCGCGAAACACCAGTTCCTCCGCCGTCGCCTGGACGATCACAAGTGCAACGAGCGGTAAGAACAGGATCAGCCAGCGGTCAAGGGCGAGGCCGGGGCGCAGGTCGCCGGCCAGCAGGATCCCGATACCCATGGAGAGCCCGGCAAACACGGCGCCGAACACAATGCCCTTGAGGAGCTGTTGCCCATCCATGCGCCGGTCCGGCGAAAGGAGCGTGCGAAAGGGGCGTTTGTGCAGGAAGCGGGTCACCAGAAAGAGCCCGATCCAGATGCCGGAAAACGTCGCCAGCATGACCAGTACGCCCTCAGGAATGCGCCCCGTGGCAATGCTGTCGAGCGATGTCAGGACGCCCTCGTTTCCGTCGCCCGAAGACGCAAGGAACATGGCTGCCAGAAAAAACACCGCCGCCGTACTGAGAACCCAGAAGATCAATACGACCACAATGCCGACCAAAAGGCGCCAGATCTGCATGCGATGGGTCGCGGGTTCGATAAAAGATTGGAAAGTAGTCACGGCCCATTAGCCTCGCTGGCTGCCCGGTTCGGTTTGGCGTTCGATGCGCCACAGTCTGGGCTAAAACTCTGAACGTTCTGCAAAGCATCCCCAGCGGACGGCAACAGTCGCTTCTTTCCAGGCTCATGGTAGTGTGTCGAAGCGATCCCAGCGAGCTCAGTGAAGTATGTTTCAGCGGAATCCGACCACATGAAAATCCGTCTTCTGACCGAAAACCTCGCCTCCGACATGGTCTGGCTGGCGGAATGGGGCTTTTGCGCCTGGATCGAATATGATGCGGTCCGGATTCTGTTCGACACCGGGTATTCCGACGTCTATGTGCGCAACGCCGCCCACGCCGGACTGGACCTCGAGGAGGCTGACTATATTGCGCTGTCGCATTTTCACCGGGACCACACGCGCGGCCTCCTGTTTCATCCGTTTCGGAGCCGCAAGACCCTCATCCTGCATCCCCGGGTGCTGACCGGCGTTCTGGAAACGGACGACCAGGCAACGCTGGACGATTACGCGGCCATCCAGGCGCGGCTCGCCACAGATTTCGAGATACGGGCGAGCGAGGGCGTTCTGGAATTTGCGGACGGGGCGTTTTTTCTCGGCGAGATTCCCCGCGTCACGACGTTTGAAAAAGGCGCATTTTTCGACGATCCGATGCCGGACGACACCGCTCTCGCCTTTCGCACACCGAAGGGCGCGGTCGTCGTCTCCGGCTGTTCCCATGCCGGAATCTGCAACATCTGCGAACACGCCAAGTCTGTCACCGGCCAGAAACTTCACGCCGTGATCGGCGGCTTTCACCTGCTGCACAACGAGGAACCGCCTATCGAGGCGACGATCGCCTATTTCCAGTCCGAGGCGCCGGACATTCTGATGCCGATGCACTGTATCGACTTCGACATACAGGCACGTTTTCAGACCGTTTTCGGCGGACCGCGCCCCGGCGCCGGTTCCTTGATCGAGCTCTGAATTCAGATCAGCAATCCGTTACGCGGAAAGCCGGCCCGGGTCGGAAGACGATCCGGACCGGCCGACAATCACATCGCGGCAAGTGCTTTTCGAAACACGATCTTGTCTTCTCCTGCCTGATAGAAGTCCCGAATCCGGGCTTCTTCGCCATACCCGCAATACCGGTAGAAGCGGCGAGTGCGTTCGAAACCCGGGAGGCCGGAAGTTTCCACAAGCAGGATCCGCACGCCCTGTCCGGCCAGCAACCCTTCGATATGGCGGATCAGCGCGCTGCCGATTCCCTGGCCGTGACGGGTTGGATGCACGGCAATGAGGTAGAGGTTCCAGGTCCCGTCGGTCATCTGTTCGGGCGCGCAAAAGGCCAGTCCTGTCGGTTCCTCGCTTTCGGCTAGCAGCCATAAGCCGCTGTCCGGTTCCTTGTCGAGATAGCCGGCGATCATGGCGTCGAGCATGTCGGACGGGAACAATTCGCTCGCATCGATTATGCCTTTGAGAGCGGGCAAGTCGGTGTGCGTGACAGGGCGAATAGAGGTGTTGGATGTCATCGTGGAAATCCTGCTGAATACGCGGCCAGGTCGACGATCAACTGCCTCCCGCGGGTTTGGCGAGTCGAAAACGGCCGGAAAAAGGTAAAGTGGGCACAGCACGGTGCAGCCGGCGCCAACGGCGCGGCTTGCTCCATATGCTCCGGGTCCCCGCCGAAGGGGACGTCAGCAGACTTCCGCTACAAGTGTCATAAACGCTCCGTAAGGCTCGCGAGCCAAGCCTCTGGCTAACGCATAGCAGCGGCGCGATACCGGGGCAACTGGTCCCGAAAGGATGACAGGCGTAAGCCGTTCAGGGGCTCGCTCTCGACCCGGACTCATGACTTGGCAGGTAAGGGCCCGGTCATGGACGGGTCGTCGGCCCGAAAGACGAGTTCGACCGACGTCAAAGGCCAGCACCCGAGACTGTATTCGATCGGCGCACCGCTCTGATCGCCATTGACGGCGATTGTCCGCAGCACCGGCGTGTCCGGTGTGAGGCGCAGGGCCTTTGCTTCGTCCCGGCTTGCGAAGCCGCCCTTGACCCGGGTTTCCAGGCGCCGAGCCGCGGCGATGTCGTGGCCGTGAAAGACCCGCATCACGGATTGGTTCTCGGCATAGATCGGTTCGAACCGGTCGAAACGGCTTGCCGGAAAGTACTTTGTCGTCAGGTAGACCGGATGGTCATCGAGCAACCGGACTCTCGTCAGGATGATGGCGGGCGTCGTCGCATCGAGGCGAAGCGCTCTGGCGGCGGCGGCGGATAACGGGGCCCGGTCAAGCGACAGCGTCCGTGTCGAGACGGTGCCGGCGCCGGCATCGAGCGCATCGACGAAGCGCGTATCGCTGGCGATCTGATAGGACGCGGCGGATTTCCGCACGAACGCGCCGACCCCCTTGCGGACTTCGAGAAGGCCTTCTCGTTGCAATTTTGTCAGTGCGCGCCGCAACGTCACACGCGTCACGCCGAAAGCGGCGGACAACAGGTCCTCGCCGGGCAATCGGTCGCCGGGCGCGATCCGACCGTCCGTGATCGTCTGGCACAGCCTGTCGTAGATCTGCAACCAGATGGCGCGGTCGGATTTCGGAGCGAACGCGTCCGCGGCGGCATCATAAAGCCAGGCATCGGGCGATGCCGGGGTGTCGGCGGGCGGACGCGGCCGATCGGTCATGCCGGGCCTCCAGCGATCGAGTTGTTCAGATTCCGGTCCATGCCGCCCCTCCGGACTGTCCGATATCCGGGGATACGGATCGGTGCCCTTGCAAGCGGGTTAATTCGGACATGGTCGCGTTTCAACCCTGCCGTTGATGAGAACCGGTCTCGCTGACCGGAAATTGCGGTCGCATTGCGCTGCCTCCGTCGGTGTCGGCGGTCCGGTGTGCGTGACGCGTGGCTTCGGCCGGTTGTCGCATTTACAGCGCAGGCGGGCGCGAAGCCGCTTTAACGTGGCGGTCTCCGCGTTCTTGCGCCTCGGGGTCCGCCATGAAAATCACCGGCATCCGCCTTTACCGGACACATCTGCCTTATGTCGGGGGAACCTACGCCTGGGGTGACGGGAATGTGATCGACACGGCGATGACAAGCGTGGTCGTGATTGACACCGATGCCGGTTTGTCCGGATGCGGCGAGTTCTGTCCCTGCGGCGAGAATTACATGGTCGCGCACTCCGAAGGCGTCGAAGCGCTCGCCCGCCTGGTCGCGCCCGAATTGCTGGGGCGGGATCCGCGGCAGGTCGGCCTGATCGAACAGGTGATGGACGGCGTCGTGCGCGGTCACGGTTACGCCAAGGCGCCGTTCGATGCGGCCTGTTGGGACCTCCTGGGCAAGGCCTGCGACCAGCCGGTATGGATGCTGTTGGGCGGAAGGCTGACGGAGGGCGCGCCGATGTATCGGGTCGTGCCGCAGAAATCGCCAGAGGAAACCCGGGATGAACTCGCGGCGCACCGGGCGGCCGGCTATCGCCAGTTCCAGGTCAAGGTCGGCGCCGACTGGGCGGCCGACATCGATCGAATCCGGCAAACCGTCCCGCTTCTTGAAGCCGGCGAAAGAATCATGGCCGATGCCAATCAGGGCTGGCGGGTCGACGATGCCCTGCGCGTCGCGCGCGCCACGCGCGATCTGGACTACATACTGGAACAGCCGTGCCGGACCTATGACGAATGCCTGCAGGTGCGCCGGCGCATCGACCTGCCGATGAAGCTGGACGAGTGCGTCACGGATATCCATGTGGCGCACCGGATCGTCGAGGACCGGGCCGCCGAGACGGTGTGCCTGAAGATTTCCAACCTGGGCGGCCTGTCAAAGGCCCGAAGGGTCCGGGACTACCTTGTCGAGAACCGGATCCCGGTCGTCAGCGAGGACACCTGGGGCGGCGAAATCACGACGGCCGCCGTCGCCCACTTCGCCGCGTCCACACCGGCAGGATATCTCGTCAACTCGACGGACCTTTGCAACTACAACACCCGCTCGACCGGTTTGCCGCGGCCGCGAACCGAATCCGGCAAATTGTTTGCCGGCGACGATCCGGGTCTTGGCGTGGAACCGGACTATACGTCTCTCGGAGATCCGGTCGCGATCTACGGAGCGCCGGCGGGAACGACCTGAACATCGCGTGCCGCCGGATGTGTCAGCCTGTGAGGCCCGGCAAGACCTGCACCGCGTTTGCGGCGATGAGGACTGCAAAGCCAGCCATGATCACAGCGCCGCCGGCAATCGTCGGCAGACGCAGTTTCAGGCCGGAAGGGTCGTGATATTGGTTGTGGTATTCCATCTCGCCGGACCGTGTCATGGCGGCCCTGAAAACAATCATTTGGTTCAGCATTGTTTTTGTCCTTATTGCTATTGGTATTAGTGACACGTGGGTATTCGTTGTTGAAATGCCAAGTGGTGAAGATGAAGAGCGGCAAATATTGTTGAATTTGCAGTAGAGTTCGGAGATTTTTATTGCAATGCAACAATGCGCGGCGCGTCTTGCCGCCATAATGTCACGCCTTGTTAAGGGTAGAACGGATACGGTCCGCGCAGCCGGCAACGATAGCGTGGAGCGTGTGTAATTCTTGTCGGACAAAGGGATATTCTCCCTTGCGGTTTGTTCTGGTGCGTTCATGATGCGGTCGGATGACCGGGAAACGGCGCCAGATTGCGGGACAGTCGGCTTGACAGTCCCAAGCGATGCACGAACGGGAGGCGAACGTGGCATTACAGGAAGAAGAGCAAAAAGCCGATCTCATCAAGAAAGTCGCCACGCGCGCCAAGGCCGGCAAGGCAGCCTCGAAACTGGGCGATTTCGCCCGCGGCTTCTTTGCGCAAGGGGCGGCGGAAGACCTGCTTCTCTATGCGCCGGATGAGTTGGCGGCGATTGCCTCCGATGCCTGGAAGTCGGTATCCGGCCATGTTCCCGGCCAGCACACTGTCCGCATCGTCAATCCCGATTTCGGCAAGGTGGGTGAGACCCACCGCGCCACGACGATTGTCGAACTGGTCAACGACAACATGCCGTTTCTCGTTCAGTCGGTGCTTGGCGAGATCCGTGAAGCCGGACTGGATGTGCGCCTTGTCCTGCACCCGATCTTCGTCCTGACGGGCAAGAAAAAGGGCACGTGGACCGGTGTCCGGCCGGATGACGGCGATGCGCCGGAAAGCGCGCCGCGGGTCAGCTGCATTCAGATTCACGTCAAGCGCGTTCATTCCGACCAGATCCGCGCCACGCTGGAAGCCAATCTGAATTCGCTTCTGGAAGCCATCCGGGTTTCCGTTGAGGATTGGGGCAGCATGCGGCAGCGCCTGGCCGAATCGATTGCCCGCTTCCGCTATTCGCCGCCGCCGGTCCAGGCCGCCGAACTGGCCGAGGCGATCCAGTTTCTGGAATGGCTGGATGACGACAACTTCACGTTCCTCGGCATGCGGGAATACACGTTTTCCGGCGGCGCCAAGAGCGGCAAGCTGCAGCGCGGCGATGCGCCGGGGCTCGGTCTCTTGCGCGACCCCTCCGTGCGGGTCCTGCGCCGCGGCTCCGAACTGGTCACGATCACGCCGGAGGTCCGCGAATTCCTGATGCGGCCGGAACCGCTTTTCATCTCCAAGGCCAACGTCAAGTCGCGCATCCACCGGCGTGTCCACATGGATTACATCGGCGTCAAGCTGTACAGCGAGAAGGGCAAATTGCGCGGCGAATTGCGGATCATCGGATTGTTCACGGCAACCGCCTATACCCGGTCCGCCAAGACCATTCCCTTCGTGCGCCAGAAGGTCGACCGCATCATGCAGCGCGCCGCCTTCGATCCGGAAAGCCATTCCGGCAAGGCGCTGGAAAACGTCCTGGAATCCTATCCGCGCGACGAGTTTTTCCAAGTCGACGACGACACGTTGTTCGACTTTTCGATGGCCATCCTGCGTCTCAACGAGCGTCCGCGCGTCCGGGTATTGCCGCGTCGCGACCGGTTCGACCGGTTCGTGTCCATTCTGACCTTCGTGCCGCGCGAAAAATTCTTCACCAGTGTCCGGGTTGCAATCGCTGACCTTTTGAAGACGATTTACGACGGCCGCCTCTCGGCCTGGTATGTCACCTTCCTGGAAGGCAATCTGGTCCGGGTCCACTTCATCATCGGCCGCGATTCCGGCGAGACGCCGAATCCCGATCGCGCCGACATCGAGGCCGAGGTCCAGCGCATCATCTCCACGTGGGAGGATGGCCTTCAAGATCTACTGGATCGCGAAAAGCCGGCCGAGGCCATGGCTCTGTTCGATCGATACGGTCAGGCCTTCAACGCCGCCTATCGCGAACAATACGATGCCGAATCGGCGCTGGCCGACATGGAGCATCTGGAGAACCTGTCGCCGGAAGCGCCCACCTCGATCGGCATGTACCGCCGTCCTGACGACGCACCGGATACGGTCGCCCTCAAGGTCTTCAACCTGCGCCGCCCCATTCCGCTGTCAAGCCGCGTCCCGATCCTGGAAAACATGGGCTTTCGAGTCATCAACGAACGGACCTACAAGGTCGTTCCGAAGTCCGAGGACGCCCAGCGCCATTACCTGCACGACATGACGCTGGTGCGGGCCGACGGCGAGGCGGTCGATCTCGAGGAGGCGCGTCAGCGCATTGTCGACCTGTTCATGGCAGTCTGGCGCCTCCAGGCCGAAAACGACGGCTTCAACGCCCTGGCGATCAAGGCCGGCATCGGCTGGCGCGACATCGCCATCATCCGGGCACTGGCCCGGTATCTGCGTCAGGTCCGGATTCCGTATTCCCAGGATTACATGTGGGGCACGCTCAGCCGCTTCCCGCATATCGCCGCCATGCTCGCGGAATTGTTCCGGGACCGCTTCGATCCGGACTTTACAGGGGATCGGGATGTGCGCGCCGCAGCCTTGCGCCAGGATATCGAAACCGAACTCGAAGCGGTTTCGAGCCTCGACGACGACCGCATCATCCGCCGGTTCACGAACCTCATTCTGGGCATCCTGCGCACCAACGTCTTCCAGACCGGCGAGGATGGCGGACCGGTCGCGACCTTTGCCTTCAAGCTGGATCCGGGCCAGATCAACGACCTTCCCGAACCGCGACCCTACCGGGAGATCTTTGTCTACAGCCCACGCGTCGAAGGTGTGCATCTTCGGTTCGGAACGGTCGCCCGCGGCGGTCTCAGATGGTCCGACCGTGCCCAGGATTTCCGGACCGAGGTGCTCGGTCTCGTCAAGGCGCAGCAAGTCAAGAATGCCGTGATCGTGCCGGTCGGCGCCAAGGGCGGTTTCTACCCCAAGGCCATGCCGGCCAATCCGAGCCGCGAGGAATTCATTGCCGAGGGCACGGCGACCTACAAGCTCTTCATCAACAACCTGTTGTCGGTCACCGACAATCTGGAAGGCGACAAGATCATTCCGCCCAAACAGGTGATCCGCTATGACGGCGATGATCCCTACCTCGTCGTTGCGGCCGACAAGGGCACGGCAACCTTCTCCGATACCGCCAACGGGATTGCCGAGGAAAACGGCTTCTGGCTCGGCGACGCCTTTGCCTCCGGCGGATCGGCCGGTTACGACCACAAGAAGATGGGTATCACCGCCCGCGGTGCCTGGGAGGCCGTCAAACGCCATTTCCGCGAGATGGATCGCGACATCCAGACCGAACCGTTTACCGCGGCCGGCGTCGGCGACATGTCCGGCGACGTCTTCGGCAACGGCATGCTTCTGTCGCCGGCGACCAAGCTCGTCGCCGCATTCGATCACCGCGACATTTTCTTTGATCCCGATCCGGACCCGGAATCGAGTTTCAAGGAACGTCAAAGGCTCTTCGACCTCGGCCGGTCGTCCTGGCAGGATTATGATACCAAGCTGATTTCCAAGGGCGGTGGCGTTTTCTCCCGGTCCCAGAAGTCGATTGCCCTGTCGAAGGAAATGCAGGCGTTTCTCGGTCTGAAGAAGGCCAAGGCGACGCCGTTCGAAATCATGACGGCGATCTTGAAAGCCGAAATCGACCTGTTGTGGTTCGGCGGGATCGGCACCTATATCCGCGCGACGAGCGAGACCGATGCCGATGCCGGCGACAAGGCCAACGATCCGATCCGGATCACAGCGCCGGAAGTCGGCGCCAGGGTGGTCGGCGAGGGCGCCAATCTCGGCCTGACACAAAAGGCCCGCATCGAATACAACATGCATGGCGGGCGCAGCAATTCCGACGCCATCGACAATTCCGCCGGCGTGAATTCGTCGGATGTGGAAGTCAATATCAAGATCGCGCTCGGTGCGGCGGAACGCGCCGGCAAGCTGACCCGCAAGAAGCGCAACACGCTCCTCGCCTCCATGACCGATTCGGTGGCCGAGCTTGTGCTGCGTAACAATTACCAGCAGACCCTTGCGATCAGTCTGTGCCAGCGCCGCGGCATGGAGGATTTCGGCTATCAGCGCCGCATGATGCAGCGCCTCGAGGTGGCGGACCTGCTCGACCGTGAAGTCGAGGATCTGCCGGACGACGGCGCGCTGCATGACCGCGAGGCGGCGGGCCAGCCGCTGGTGCGCGCCGAACTCGGCGTGCTGCTCGCCTATGCCAAGATCACGCTCTACGACGATCTCCTGGCATCCGACGTGCCCGACGATCCCTATTTTGCCGAGGAACTCCTGCGCTATTTCCCGCCGCGTATGCTGAAAAGCTATCGCAGCGAAATCGAAGCGCACCGGTTGCGCCGCGAAATCATCGCGACCGTCGTCGCCAATTCCCTCGTCAATCGCGGTGGACCGACCATCCTCACGCGGATCTCGGACCAGACCGGTGCCGACAGCGCGGAGATCGCCCGATCCTTTGTCGCGGTCCGGGCGGCGTATGGCCTGCGGGACCTGTGGGACGGCATCAACGCGCTCGATACGAAGATCAAGGGGTCCGTGCAATTGTCGCTCTATGCCGCGATCGAGGATTTCATCCTCGACGAGGTGGTCTGGTTCCTGCGCAATGTGTCGTTCGCAAAAGGCATTGCGGCGGTTGTCGAGCGCTTCCAGGAAGGGCTCACCAAGTTGCGGAATTCCGCCGAGGACGTCATTCCCGAAGCCATGCGCCAGGAGATCGATCGCTCGGTCGCCGCCTGGGTGCATGAAGGGGTTCCGGAAGGTCTGGCCCGGTCGGTGGCCGCCCTGCCGGTTCTGGCCATGATCCCGAACGTCATCCTGATTTCGGAAGCCACCGGCAAGAGCCTGCAGGCGTCGGCTGCAATGTACTTCACCGCGACAGCGCATTTCCGCATCGGCGCGCTCGACGGTTGTGCGCGGGCCCTGCGGCCGAACGATTATTACGATGCGCTTGCGCTCGATCGTGCCCGTCAGGCGCTGGCACAGGCGCATCGCGCAATCGCAGCAAGCTCGCTTCAGCAACGGGGCAATGGCAACGGGTTCGACATATGGCGTCGCGCCAACGAGGCCGATGTCAGCCGGGCGGTGCAGTTGATCTCGTCCGTCGTCGAGGCGCCGGATGTCAGCGTGTCGAAGATCGCCGTGGCGGCCAACGTGCTGTCGGACCTGACGGTCGGTACCTGACGTGGGGCGGCCGGTTTCCCGTCGGGCAATTGCCGGATGGCTGCTGTTCGACTGGGCCGCGCAGCCCTATTACACGCTGGTTCTGACATTCGTCTTTGCGCCGTTTTTTGTCTCCGCGCTGGCCGCCGATCCGGTTTCCGGCCAGGCAAGTTGGGGATTCGCGACCGCCGTTTCCGGATTGCTGATCGCCTTTCTCAGCCCGGTGCTCGGGGCAATCGCCGATGCGGCGGGCGGCCGCAAGCCTTGGATAGCCTTCTTTTCCGGCTGCCTTGTCGCCGGGTCGATCGTGCTCTGGTTTGCAGAACCGGGCTCGCCGAATGCGGTCCCGCTGGCACTGGCCGGCTTTGTGCTCGGCGCCATCGGCGCGGAATTTGCCACCGTCTTCACCAATTCCATGATGCCGGACCTGGTTCCGGAAAACCGGCTTGGCCGCCTGTCGGGATATGGATGGGCGGCAGGGTATTTCGGCGGTCTAGTCAGCCTCGTTCTGGTGCTCGGCTTCATGGCCGCACGGCCTGAAACCGGCGTGACGATCCTTGGCCTGGAGCCGGTGTTCGGCCTCGATCCGGTCACGCGGGAAGGCGATCGCGCGTCCGGACCGTTCACGGCGATCTGGTATCTCATCTTCGTCCTGCCGCTGTTTCTGTTCACGCCGGACGTGCCGCGCCGGCGGGCTATCGGGGACGCTGTTCGGGCGGGGCTGGCCGAATTGCGCACGACCCTGGTCACCGTGCACCGCCAGGGCTCGATGCTGACCTTCCTGATCGCCAATATGATCTACAAGGATGGGCTTGCCGCCTTGTTCGCTTTCGGCGGCATCTACGCGGCCGGGCTTTTCGGCTGGACGACGATCCAGATTGGTCTGTTCGGGATTTTTCTGACGATTACGGGAACGTTCGGCGCGGTGGTCGGCGGTATCCTCGACGACAGGCTCGGACCGAAGGCCATCGTCTCCGGGTCGCTTGTCCTTTTGTGTGCCGCGTCGATCGGTATCCTGTCGATCAGGCCGGACGAGCTGTTTTTTGTCGTGTCGGTCGCACCGCCAATTGCCGGCGGAGCCCTGTTCGCGAGCGCCGCCGAACTGACTTACATGGCGTTTGGCGGTCTCATTGGCATCGCCGCGGGCCCGCTGCAGGCGTCCTCGCGCACAATGCTCGTCCGCCTCGCGCCGCGAGAGAACATGACGGAATATTTTGGCCTGTTCGCTCTGTCAGGCAAGGTCACCAGTTTTGCCGCGCCGGCGCTTGTCGCCGCAGTGACGGTATGGGCCGACAGCCAGCGCATCGGCATTGCCATGATCCTGATCTTCTTCGTGCTCGGCCTGACGGTCCTCGCCCGTGTGCGCATGCCGTCGGGTTGATGGGCGCAGGCGTTGGACAGACCCGTCGGTATCGGGCTGAGGGATCCGATCGTCCTGCGCAAGGGGGGATGACAAATCCGGGTGCGCCCGTTAACTGAAGGCTCCCTAATCCGCCCCTCCCGGACCATTCGATGCCTGACCTCCTTCTAGAATTGTTCTGCGAAGAAATTCCCTCGCGCATGCAGCGCCGCGCCGCCGAAGATCTGCAGAAATTGATCACCGGCGGGCTGGTCGATGCGGGCCTGACCTATGAGGGCGCGCGAGCCTTTGCGACGCCGCGGCGGCTGGCTCTGACCGTGAACGGCCTGATCGGCCGCTCACCCGATGTCGTTGAGGAGCGAAAGGGGCCGCGTGTCGGCGCACCGGACAAGGCCGTGGAGGGATTTCTCCGCGGCGCCGGCCTCTCCTCGATCGATCAGGCGAGCGTGGTCAGCGATCCCAAGAAGGGCGATCTCTATGTTGCCAGGATCACCAAGGCCGGCCGGCCGGCAGAAGACGTGATCGCCGACCTCGTGCCGGATGTGGTGCGTCGGTTTCCCTGGCCGAAATCCATGCGATGGGGCGCCGCTTCAGGGGAGAGCGGCAGCCTGCGCTGGGTGCGGCCGCTGCAATCGATCCTGTGCACGTTCGGACCGGAAACCGAGGACACGGAGATCGTCGAGTTCGAGGTCGACGGCATCCGCGCCGGCAACATGACCTTCGGCCACCGCTTCATGGCGCCCGATGCGATTACCGTCAAACGGTACGACGATTATGCCGACCGGCTGCACAAGGCCCGCGTTGTTCTCGATCCAGACCGGCGCAAGGAGATCATCCTTGCGGATGCACGCAACCAGACCATGGCGCTTGGATTGGACCTGGTCGAGGATGCCGGCCTTCTGGAAGAGGTTGCCGGTCTGGTGGAATGGCCCGTTGTTCTGGTCGGGCGATTCGATCCGGGATTTCTGGAGCTGCCGGACGAAGTGATCCGCACGACAATCCGGGAAAACCAGAAATGTTTCGTGGTGCGGAACCCGGCGAGCGGAAGACTCGCCGATCGATTTATTTTGACGGCTAATTTGATCGCGGGAGATGGCGGTGCCCGCATTGTCGAAGGCAACGGCAAGGTGATCGCCGCGCGCTTGTCGGATGCCAAGTTCTTCTGGGAAACCGACCTGAAGGCACCGCTCGAGTCACGGCTCGACGCTTTGAAATCCATCGTCTTTCACGACAAGCTCGGCACCCAGTTCGAGCGGGTCGAGCGCCTGCGCGCCTTGGCGTACGAACTGGCGCCGATCGTTGGCGCCGACCCTGACCAGGCGGACCGCGCAGCCCGCCTGGCCAAGGCCGATCTTGTCACGTCGATGGTCTATGAGTTCGGCGAATTGCAGGGCCTGATGGGTCGATACTATGCCACGGCACAGGGCGAGCCGGACGCGGTGGCCTCGGCGATTGAAGACCATTACAAACCGCAGGGCCCGTCTGACGATTGTCCGGCCGACCCGGTTGCGGTCGCGGTCGCCCTTGCCGATAAGCTCGATATCCTTGCCGGTTTCTGGGGTATCGATGAAAAGCCGACCGGTTCGAAGGACCCCTATGCGTTACGTCGCGCGGCCTTGGGCGTGATCCGGATCCTTCTGGAAAACGAGATCAACCTGCCTCTGCGGCACTTCCTGCTGTCGGCCCCGGTTGCCCTGATCCTGAAGGCGCTGCCAACCGAAGGCGCGGAACCGATTGTCGACGACCTGCTGTCCTTCTTTGCCGACCGACTGAAGGTCTATTTGCGCGACAAGGGCGCCCGGCACGATCTGATCGATGCCGTCTTCGCACTCGGCGGCCAAGACGATCTCCTGACGCTAACCCGGCGCGTCGAAGCGCTCGGCGGATTCCTCGACACCGAGGAGGGGAGCGACCTTCTGGCCGGGTATCGCCGGGCAGCGAACATCCTTCGGGCGGAGGAAAAGAAGGAATCAAGAAATTTTGCCGGCGCAATATTGCCGGCCCTCTTGAAGGAAACGGCCGAAATGGACTTGGCGGCCGCACTCGACACCGCGCAACGTGAAGCCGGCAAAGCCGTTCAGGACGAGAATTTCGAATCGGCCATGGCCTCGCTGGCGCATTTGCGCGCACCGCTCGACGCCTTCTTTGAGGGCATTCTCGTCAATGTCGACGATCCGGCGTTGCGCGAGAACCGGCTGCACCTGCTGAACGACATCCGCACGACCATGCACTCGGTCGCGGACTTTTCCCGGATCGAGGGGTGACGGGTCGCTCGAAGGAATTGCCTGGAGCGCCGAAATTCGGAATGCCAAGACGCTGATTTTACCTGCAAGGTAGTTGTCGGATAGGCGGCACGCGGCAATGGTCGTTGGTGCAATCCGATATTTGCCAGCGGGAGCCGGGCCGATGACAGGCAAGGTGACGGAAGTCGTCTTTGCAACAGCCGGAAGCGCCCTGATCTTGGCAGGAGGTGTTTTGGTCCTGATCTTTGGGCTAACCATCGGCGGCCAGATATCGTCCCCGTTGCACGCCATCAGTTTGAGCGGCGCCGGTCACTACCTTGGCACGACGACCGGCTCTGTGTTGATCGCATGGGGAACGATCCTGTTCGCGACGCGACGGATGCCGGTTGCCGTGCAACAGGCCGTTGCTCTTGCTACGGGCATCGGTTTTCTCGCGCTGTGCACCCTGCGGCTCTGGGCCGCGCTCGGTCATGATCCGACCTTGCAACCGCTCTTGGCGTTGCTGATTGCCGAAGCGGTCCTGTATCTGGCCGTGGCGATCCTGTTTTTCGAGATCGGCGTCTCGGTGCTCGGCCGCTTGGGGCAGGTCTGGTGGTCGCTGGCCGCGACCCCGCTTTGGGTCCAGGTATGGGTCTGGCTGTTTTTGTTGCCGGTCAACATGGCCGCAATCGTGCTTTATGCGATGACGGCGCATCCGCTCGCCGGTTGGGCCGCTCTGGGTTTCGGGTTCGTCGTGCTCACCAATGGTCCGCTTACGGTCTATGAACGGGGCATTTCGCGGCTGACTTCGCTGCCGCACCTTGTTCCGTGGATACCGCTGCAGATCTATTGCGGGTACTGGATTGTTCTGCGACCTGCGGATCTCGCCGCCGCAGCGGAAATCCAGATCTTCGCCTGGGCGTATTTCTGCATCATCGGCATCTCCAACGTCTTCGATGCCTATGACACCGTTCGCTGGTTTCGAGGCGAACGTGCGATCCACGGTGCTGCGGCACGAGCCTGATCCGGCCGGCTTCGATCGTGTTCACATCAGTGCCGGAAATGCCGCATGCCGGTGAAGACCATGGCGACACCGGCAGCGTCGGCGGCTTCGATCACCTCGTCGTCACGCATCGATCCGCCGGGCTGAATCACCGCTGTTGCGCCCGCCTCTATGGCTGTGAGCAGACCGTCTGCGAAGGGAAAGAACGCATCAGACGCGACCACCGAATTGTGGGTGAGCGTCCGGCCGAGTCCCGCCGCATCGGCGGCGTCCTGGGCTTTGCGGGCTGCGATCCGGGCGGAGTCGACCCGGCTCATCTGGCCTGCGCCGATTCCCACTGTAGCGCCGTCCTTGACATAGACGATGGCATTCGACTTCACGTGTTTGGCCACCTGGAACGCAAAGCGGAGGTCGGCAAGCTCGCGTTCCGTGGGCGCCCGTTTCGTGACGATTTTCAGGTCCAGGTCGTCGACCCGGCCATTGTCCCGGTCCTGGATCAGCAATCCGCCGGCAACGCTGCGCACCGTTTCGCCGGAGGCGCCCGGATCCGGCAGGCCGCCGGTCACCAGGAGACGCAGGTTCTTCTTTGCGCCAAGCACCGCCAAAGCCGCCTCATCCGCGTCGGGCGCGATGATGACTTCGGTAAAGATCTCCGAGAGCGCGTGCGCCGTCTCACCGTCGAGCGTTCGGTTGACCGCAATGATACCGCCGAACGCGGAGACCGGATCGCAGCGCAACGCCATGCGATAGGCCTCCGATAGGGACGTACCGACGGCGACGCCGCACGGATTGGCGTGTTTGATGATTGCAACGGCCGCCGCGCGGTCCGGGTCAAACTCGCTGACGAGTTCGAAGGCGGCATCGGTATCGTTGATATTGTTGTAGGACAGCGCCTTGCCCTGGACCTGGCGCGCCGTCGCGACACCGAAGCGCGGGGCACCGGTCAGGTAGAAGGCCGCGGATTGATGCGGGTTTTCGCCGTAGCGCAGCGATTGCGATAGGCGGGCGCCGATGGCACGTATGTCCGGGGTGTCGACGGACAGCGTTTCGGCAAACCACGAGGCAATCGCCGCGTCATAGGCGGCCGTACGCGCAAACGCCTTGGCCGCCAACTCCTTGCGCAGCGCATACGGCAATGCGCCGTCATTGTCTTCAAGCGATTGCAGCACGGCGTCGTAATCGTCGGGATCCGTCACGACGGCGACGAAGCCGTGATTCTTGGCTGCGGCCCGCGTCATCGCCGGACCGCCGATATCGATGTTTTCCACTGCTTGCGCGTAATCGGCGCCGGAGGCGATGGTCTTCTCGAACGGATAGAGATTGCCGACGAACAGGTCGATGGAATGGATGCCGTGCTCCGCCATGACGCGTTGATGCTCCGCATCGGTGGCCTGTCCGAGCAGACCGCCATGCACCATCGGGTGCAGGGTTTTCACTCGACCGTCGAGGATTTCGGGAAACCCGGTCACTTCGGAGACATCGGTGACCGGCAGCCCGGCCTCCTCCAGTGCCCGCTTGGTGCCGCCGGTCGAAATCAGCAGGCAGTCCCGTGCGCGCAGCGCCTGCGCGAAAGCCACCAGACCGGTCTTGTCGAAGACGGACAACAGCGCGCGTTTCGGAACGATCCGGTCCGGAATTTCAACGGCTTTGGCGACGATTGACATAGGCGGGCCTTCGGCTGGCGCCGTCGGCATGGAGCAACAACGGCGGACGGGACGTGGGAATGCGCCGCCGATACCACGCGTGGACACCGAGCGGAAGACCTTCAAAAGGGGTAATCCCGGCGCTTGGCGGCTGGCCGGCAGGGCGCCGGCCGCTGGGCACTATTTCTCAGTGTCCGGTTCGTCGGAATTGTCGTTCTTGCGCTCGGCTTTCGGCAGTTTGACCGGCCCGCCGGGCGGTCTCAACTGCATGCTCGGCGGCACGTTGAACGTCAGGTCGAACTCGTCATCCATGAAGAACTCGGTGCCGAATTCCGGACTTGGCGGCCGGCGCGCCGTCCCGCCGTCCTTTTGATCGGCCGCCCCGTCTTCGCGTGGCGGTCCGATTCTGTCCCCGGGATCGGACGATGACACGGTATCGGATGCGGCGGGTGTGTCGTCTGATTGTGTCGGCTCGGTATCCGGCACGGTCGGTGTTTCAGACCCGGCATCAGGCCCGGGTCCAGACACAGTATCCGCTCTTGTCGGCTCCGGCGCGTTTCTATCGTCATCGGGCGTCTGCTCGGTCGCATCGGAGGCTGGCCGAGCGTCCGGGTCTTCGGTTGCAGTGCTGCCCAGCACTTCGGCGGAATCCTCATCGACCGGATCGGTGTCGGCCGTGCTCGCATCCGCGTCCAACGAGCCGGTTTGACCTGTTTCAGCTTTCGGCTCGTCACCCTCGGTGTCGCCGATCGCGTCGGTTTCCGCCCGGTCGTCCGGTTTGGCGTTCGTGGGTTCCTCACGCGTTTCGCCACCCGTTTCTTCGTTGCGCGTTCCATCCACCGTTCCGGCTTCGGTTGTCGTCGCACCCGGCTCTGACGGCTCGGTTTCGACGGCATCGACTCTCGCATCGTCGGCGTCGTTGTCGCCGACCGATTGTGCGTCCTCCCCGTCGCCTGGTTTGGCCGGGATGGCGTCTTCGATCGGATCGTTGCGCGTTTCGCCGGCATCCGGCTCACCGGTGGGCTCGGCTTCGCTTGCATCCGTCTCGACGGCGTCAGAGGTTGTATCCTCACTGTCAATGTCGTCTTGCGCCTGTCGCGGCTCTGCCTCATCGGCGGGCGGCGAGTCTGGCATAGCGTTTCGTTCAGGCGCAGCCTGCGTGTCGGCCTCGACCGGTTCCGGCTGGGCCGGTTCCGCCGGTTCCGGCGTGGCCGCAGATGGCTCAGGATGATCGGCTGCACGCGTTGGCTCTGCATCCGATCCGTCCGAACGATCGTGATCGGCGGACATATCCTCGTCGGATTGTCCGGGGTCCTCTTCCACCGGCGCATCGGCGACCTCGGCTTCGGAGGCGTCTTCGTGCTCGGTTTCCGTCGGGATGGGGTCGAGCGGGACTTCGGGTTCGTCTTCGTGCGCGGCGGATCCGGCATCCTGCGGATCATCGAGCGGGCCCACCGGCACGGCCGTGTAACCGGGCTCCGGTTCGACGCGGTCGGACTCGATCGCAAACGGACCGTCCTCGACCGCAAAGCCGGCCAGAATGTCCAGGTCAGCCAGCCGTTCCAGCCGCCAGCGGACGGCGCTGCCGCCCTCAGGGCGGCCATAAAGCACGATCTGACGGGTTTTCAGTGACCCGACAATGTCCGAGAGATAGACCGATTCCTCCACCGCCATCTCGCTGCCGGACGCTGAAAACCGCCATACCTGTCCGCCGCGCAGGGTCAGTCGAACCGAGCCGCCAGGTTCGATCGGTCCGGGACGCACAAAAGGATGCAGGTGAAACCGGATGGCGAAGTCGCGGTCGCCCTCGGGTTTCTGTCCCTCTTCGATCAGCGAATCCAAGCCTTCGACCAAAAGGCCGCCGGCATGCAGCGTTATCGAGCGTTCGTGCAGGTATCCGGCTGTGCGCTTGTAGCCGTCGTGCCGAGCGCGCAGAGACGTTCGCCCGTCGATGTCCTCGCGAACGACATCCGGGGGCGCGGGCCCCGACAGGATTGGCAGCCCGCGCGACGCTGTGAAACGGGTGAGCGGCGCGAACCGGCAGGACGACCCGTTGCCGAGTGTCAGCGTCGAATGGGCTGCGGTCGTCCGGGCGAGACGCCTCAGCGTGGCATGTTCATCATGCGGGCGGCCGCAATTGACGATCAGCGGCCGGTTGCCGGCGCTCATTTCGAACGACAGGCATCCGGCATGCGCCTGTTCGCTGACGCCGACGGGCGGCGGCGCACCGGTGTCGACGATCAGGATCGTCGCGTCGGATTGCAGCCGTTGATAGCCCGAATGGCTGGCATTGAGCGGCGGCGCACCGCGGGCATCGTCATGGGCGAGAATGGCGGCCACGAGATCGACCGGCGTTCCGCCCATGCCGTTGAACCGTGCGAACGCACCGTCTCCCAATTGGAAGAACCGGATCATCGGGATCATCCGGTCGATGGCGTTCATCAGGGTTTGCGAGGGCACCATCTGGGCCGCCAGGATCGCCTGGCGCAGCGGGATCAGGTCCAGAAGGATTTCAATGATCGGCGCCGGGTTGCGCGAGAAATGCCCGCCGTCTGGCAGGATCTGGCGCTGCAATTCCTGATCGAGGCGGCGCAGGCTCGGACGCCGGAACCGGGTCTGGTTGGAAATCGCGATGCTGGCCGCGCAGAGCGCGATCGCGGCTTTCACGCGGGTCAGCCCGTCGGGTGCGTTGTTGATGGACTTGCGCAGGAATCGAACCTGCCGGGACAGCGAACGGGCGAACTTCTGGTAAAAGGCGACGTCGCAATCGGTGAGGATCAGCGGCGCCTGTGAGATCCAGGCCAGGATCCGGGTCGACAGGATCGCCGGTGTCCAGGCATAGGGATTGGTCAGCCGTGTCGTTTCGATCCAGTCGAGCACAAGCGCCTGGGCATTGGCTTGCGCGATCGCGCGTTCCGAGGCGCGCAGATGCCGCAACCAGGAAAAGGCGTGCAATTCCTCTGCCCAGGTCGGGTTCGGCGGGATGATCTCGAAAGGGCTTTGGGTCCGTTCTTCAATGACCTCGCCGGCGAATGCGAAACGGCCGGCATAGATGTCCTCGGCAATCGTCGGGTCAGCGGTCCGGATATCCTGCGGCACAAGCCGCAATTCCGCCTTGTCGAAAAGCGACAGGGCGTCCCAGCTGACGGAGTAGTAGGTGAGTCGACGGAGGAAGGCGTGCCAGGCATCGACCGCCATGAGGCGCCCCAGTCGCGCCCGCTCGGCCAGTGAAGCCGCACTCATATTCCCTCCAAGACGCCGACCGCCGTTCATCGGCGCTCTCGATAAACGCAAAGATAATAATAACAGGAAGTTAACGATCCCCGAAAGGATAGGCAAAAGTTAGTTAGGACACGGACCCATAAATATCCTGTTTTCTGTTGTTCATGGCATGCTCGAATGGAAGCAAACAAGCGCAAGCGAAGGCTGGGAGCCTTTGCGAGCATTGTTTGCTTTCAGGCGAGCGTGGCAGGACCAACCCTTCGGGCGCGGCGGCTTTGGTTTCTGGACGGCGTCGCAAGCCTTTGAAAACCAGACGGTTTCCTGCAGGCTTGCTCCTTGCCAGAAACCAAATCCGCCGCGCAGAAAGCAGGATATTTATGGGTCCGTGTCCTAACCAATCGCGACACTTCGCTGCCCGTTTTTGGTTTGTCTGTATCGAAGTTGCTCAGTTTTGGTGCGTTGGAATGCCTTTTTTACGACAGAGCGACACAACTTAGCTCATTCTGACCGGTCTGCCGTCCGGCGAAACCGCGCCATGAAAAATCCATCGAGGCCTTTGCGCTCGACACCGGCCCAGGTCATGAACGGCAAGGTCCGGACGTCGCCCGACGGCGTTATCGCGGCGTCAAGACCGCCCACCTCTTCGGCGCTGACCGGTTCTCGCACAAAGTCCGGGTGTTCGTCCAGAAAGGTGGCGGCCTGGTCTTCGCCCTCTTCCGGTTCGAGCGAGCAGGTGCTGTAGACCAGAACACTGCCGGGACGAATCCAGTCGGCCGCCCGGCGCAACAGCTCGGCCTGTCTGGGCACCAGATCCAGGATTTCCGACTCGGTTCGTGTCAGCGGGATTTCCGGATGCCGCCGGATCGTCCCCGTTGCCGAACAGGGAGCGTCGAGAAGGACGGCGTCGACGGCCTCCTCCGGCTTCCATGTCAGGACATCGGCCTCAATCACCTCCGCATCAAGCTTCAGCCGGCGCAAATTGTCTTGCAGCCGTTCAAGGCGACGCGCGGATTGGTCAACCGCAATGACCCGGGCTCCGGCGGCGGCCAGTTGCGCCGTCTTGCCTCCAGGTGCTGCGCACAAGTCGAGCACGGTCAGGCCGTCGACCCGTCCGAGCAGGCGCGCCGGCAGCGAGGCGGCGGCATCCTGCACCCACCAGGCGCCATCATGAAATCCATCGAGCGTCTCAACCGCGCTCTTATCGCTGAGCCGGATCGTGCCCGTCGGCAGGACGATACCGTCGAGACGATCGGCCCAACCCTCCGGATCCCGTTTCACGCTGATGTCGAGATCGGGACTCTCCGTAAGCGTGGCGACGATTGCGCGGGCGGCCTCCTCGCCGAAGGCACCACGCCAGCGGCGCCACAGCCACGCCGGTACGGTGCGTGCCCTCCCGGGGCCGGTTCCGGCATCCCTTCCGGCAGAGCGCAGCACGCCGTTGACCAATGGGACAAAGTGCGTCGCCACAGGATCGGATCGCGCAAGGTCCACCGTCAGCGACACCGCGGCGTGTTCGGGGACCTGCATGTGGTCGAGTTGGGCCAGTCCAAGGCGCAGAACGTTTCGCACCGGTTCGGCCCTGGCCGGCAGCCGGCGCTTCAGGAAACGAGACAACCGTTGATCGATGACACCGAAATGCCGGAAGACGGTGGTCAACAGGGCCCGCACGAAGCGCCGGTCGCGGGCGTCCAGATCAGTGAAGGCCGGTTTGCGGAAGACACCGTCGAGTGCCTCGTCAATCGTCACCCGGGCATCGAGGACACGCGAAAACGCCGCAAGCGCCGCCCGGCGGGCGTTCAGGCCCTCCGGCGACGCCGGTGTGCCCGCGCGCTGCGGGCGTCGGTCTCGTTTGGAAGGGGAAGCCGGTTTGTCCGGCGTTACCCCCATGGACCGGACTTTCTCCCATCCTGTCGTCCCGACCGTGCGGACGAACCGCT
>JANQQB010000317.1 GCA_028285165.1 Rhodobiaceae bacterium | reverse complement strand
ATCTGGCGCGGTGCGTCGCAGGCGCTTTCCAAGACGGCAAGGCGGATCAGGTCGAAGCCGAAGCCGGCATCGATTTCGGTCTCGGTCCCCTTCAGGCGTTCATCGAACAGCCGCACCATCAGGGCGGGATCGCGCAACGGCCGGCCGGTGCCGACCCGGACCCGGGTGACCACACCGTCGACGCGGAACAAGGCGGCTTCGACGAGGCGCGCGCCCTCGCCGCGCAGCGCCAGCGTCTCGGCAACCGTCTGGCCGAGCGATCCGACGACCTGCAAGACCGCATCCCGGTGCAGCACCGCTTCGGCAAAACGCCGCTCCGCAACCAGCGCCGGCGGCATCAGGCGCGGCGACAGGCTTTCCCCGGCCTGGCCGAGCGCTTCGTCGAGCCGCGTGACCACGCCGAGGCCGAACCGGCCGGCAAGCGGCGCGCGCGGCCGCCCGATCAGATCGGCGATGGACCGCAATCCGACCTGGGCGAGCCCGTCCACGCATTCGGGCTCGAGCCGCAGGGCGGCGATCGGCAAGGGCGCGATGGCCTCGCGTTCGCCGCCGGGAGGAACAAGGGTTTCGCGGCCGTACCGGGCCAGAGCCGCCGCGCCCGCAAGCGTGCCCGCAATCGCCGCCCGTGCGGCAAAGCCCTGTTTTTCCAGGCGCCCGACCAGATCGTCGCGCAGCGCCGCTTCCCCGCCGAACAGGTGCGCGCAGCCGGAAATGTCGAGCAACAGACCGTCCGGCGGATCGAGCGCGACAAGCGGCGTATAGCGGTCGCACCAATCGGCGATCGCCTCCAGGAGGGCGGCATCGGCCAGCACATCCTGTTCGCCCGCGTCCAGATCCGGCACCCGGGCACGGGCATCGGCGAGCGTCAGGCCGGCATGCAGGCCGCGCTTTTCCGCGCTTTCATCGACAGCCGTCAGACGCAGGGCGTTTTTCAGCTTGGCATAGACCGCGCGCGGCGGACGGGGCATCGCGCCATCCTGCGGCTTGCCGTCCTTATGAGGCGCGTCTGAGCGCCACGACGCTCCCCAGAGCCTGCGGGCGAGCCGGTCGGTCGCCAGACGCGGCAGCCACAGCGACAATATCCGGCGTGACGAGGCTGAAGCTCGGGTCATGATGGTTCCACTCCACTATCCAGCGTGCGGTCGGACCGTCCCGGTTCTTGATCAGTTCGATCTGCCAGGCGGCCCGTCCGAGACCGGCGTGATAGCCGTCGAGTGCCCGGGAGGACGCGGGCGTGATCAGCCAGCGGGTGCGCGCAGCCGAACAATCGGGCGGCGCGCTCGTTCGCATGAGAAGCACCGGCTTTTCCGCCCGCGCCGCGCGCAGCGCCAGCCGCCGCGTCGCGGTCAGGTCGAGCGCCCGGGTCACGCCGCGCACCTCGCCGACAACGGCACCGAGACCGGAACAGTCCAGCCCTTCCTCAAGCGCCCAGAGCGCTTCCGGAACCGATCGGGCCGATACCGTCACGACCTGTTGCGGATCGCCGCCAAGCGCGTTGAGGCCCGGCCCGTGCAGCCGTCCGGCCTCCCGGGCGCTGACCGGATCCTGCACCCACAGGACCGGACGCCCGCGTTCCGGCCCGCTCCTGTCCATCCTTGTCAGCAGACCGGCGAGAAACCCGGTCGCAGCCCCCGCGGCACGCGCTTCGGGCGCATGAATTTCGTGCAGCGCGTTGAGCGCCAGCCCGCCCCCGGCAAACAGCGCATCGACGGCGTCCAGACCAAGGGCCAGCGATCGGGTCGGAGAATCGTGGTAAATCGCATTCGTACCTGTTTTGTTCCTGTGCTCTGAAAAGCCCGCACCGCGGTGCCGGCCCGCATCGTTGGCAGCAGCCGTCCTCTCCAGCGTTTCCGCCGGGCCGGGCCGGTTTTCCATGCGGGCGATCACCCGCCGCAGATCGGACAACGTCCGTGCCATCGTTCAAAACGTCCTTCGGAGCATGGCGTACGTCCTCTCGGTCAAAAGAGGATCGTTCGAGCCGCACATTTATTTTGTTCATTTTTTGTTCTCATAAAGATTCCAGTCCCGCTCCGAAGAGTCAAGAGGCGCACCCGTCACGCCCGATACTGTCAGAACGCTTGCTTTCCGGACACGACCGCTTTTCCATGCTGACCGCAATACCGGAGACGACGCCCACCGCACCAGGAGACATCGACCCATGCATATCGGTCTGATTGGCGGCATCGGTCCCGCCGCGACGGATTTTTATTACAGGAGCCTCATCTCGGCTTTCGCGCACAACAAGAAGGAGCTGCAGCTCACCATCGTTCATGCCGACGCGCCGACGCTCCTGGCCAATCTCGCAGCCGAGAATGGGACGGCGCAGGTCGCGATCTACCAACGCCTGACCGAAAGGCTGGTGGCGGCCGGCGCGGATTGCGTGGTCGTGACTTCGATTGCCGGGCATTTCTGCATCGATGCCTTCAAAGCGATCTCCCCGCTTCCGGTCATCGACATGCTGGCTGCGGTGAAAGACGCGGTCAAGGCGCGCGGCCTGAACCGGCTTGGCATCCTGGGAACGCGTACGGTGATGGAGAGCCGGTTCTACGGCGGCCTGAATCCGGTCGAGGTCGTGCCTCCGGGCCCGGATCAGATCGACGCCGTGCACGACGCCTATGCCACGATGGCGGCCGCCGGACAGGTCACCGACGCGCAACGCTCGGTTTTCGACCGGGCATGTACGTCCCTGCTGGAAGGCGCGGGCGTCGAAGCCGTCATTCTCGGGGGCACCGACCTGACCCTGGTCTACGACGAAGCCACCTCCGACGTCCCATTGCTCGACTGCGCCGCCGTGCATGTCGAGGCGATCGTGGCACGTGCTTCAGACTGAGGCGGACCTCAATCGCATTGGCAAACCAACATCAGGCTGCCCCTAACCTGACAATCGCACCGCACCGCCGCCATTGGCGCAAAACAACTGACCTGAAACGCTCCATCATCCATCACCCGGGTCAAGACGGCGAAAGGATCCGGAACCGGTAATTCGGCCAGACCGGGCCGTGCAGCCATGTCTCGAAGGCCTGCCGAAACCCCGCCTCGTCGACGCCGCGACGGACCGACGTGCGAAACCAGAACCAGCCCTCGGCCGGATTGTCCGCGTGATGCGGCGGAAACACATAGGCGCAGCCGAGATAGGCATCGGTTTCCGGATCCGCGATGATCCAGGCAAACGAGCGATTGAGCGCAAACTCCTTCTGATGCCAACCGAGGTCGACGAGATCCTCTTCGCGTGTCAGGCCTTCCGGCCAGGACCCGTCTTCAAACACACCTTTCAGGTCCGCGGCGCTTTCGACGACGGCATCGTAGTCTTCCGCCAGATCGGCGATCGTGAGGATCCTCAGTCGAAACCTGCCCAGCGCAAGATGGGTCGGGATCGTCCGTTCGGCGAAATCGGGATGCGCGCGCATCATGGACGAACGACGCCTCCCGCAAGAAAGCGCGCCATCACTCCGCCGCGTCGCTGATGACCTTGGCCGGACGTCGGAACGGATTGTCTTCCGGAATCTCGAAATCCAGTTCGATCTCGCCCTTCTTCCAGGCGTCGTGCATGTAGCGGAAGGCCGACACGCTCATGCGCATCAGATGGTCTCCCGCCTTGATCGGCGGGTATTTCTGAAGCACGTCCGGCGTCCGGAACGGTTCCAGCGGTTCCACCACGCTGTCATAGTCCAGGCCGAAGAACAGCGGCATGGAATAGCGTTCGCGCCCCGTATTGACCACACGGTGCTGGGTCGACTTGAACCGCCCGCCGGACCAGGTTTCGAAAATGTCGCCGATATTGACGATGAAACATCCCGGCAGCGGCGGCGCTTCGATCCAGTAGTCTTCGGCGTTCATGACCTGCAGGCCCGGACCGCCCTGCAGAAGTATCGTGAAGCACTCGAAATCCGAATGCGCGGCGATCCCGACCATGTCCTTGTTCATGGGCATGTCGTTCTCGACGTAGCGCAGGAGACGCAATTGCGAGGTCGGGAAGGTGATATGGCGGCGCAACAGGGCCGGATCCACGTCGAGCGCCGCCGCGAGGGCATCGAGCAGCTTCAGGCCGAGTGCAAAGACGGCATCGTAATAGCCGGCAACGGTCTCGCGCCAACCCGGCAGGTCGGGCCAGACATTCGGACCCGTCATCCGCCACCCGGCCACGTGGTCGGGATGGGTCGCGGGCGCATCGAACGACAAGTCGAACGCGTCGTTGAAATTGATGGTTTTGGGAAAGCTGGATCCGTTTTCCTCGAACGGGACATAGCCGCGGTGATGCGTGGTGAACCCGCACCAATAGCGCATCTTGTAGCGCCGCGGCATCGCGTGAAAGGCCTTCGAGGCGGCAAACAACGCGTCCACCTGCTCCTGCGGAATGCCGTGTCCCTTGATGTAGAAAAAGCCGGATTCGGATGCCGCCCGGCCGAGCGCATCGGCAACCGCCTTGCGCGCCTGAGCATCGGTGCCAAGAAGCGGCGACACATCGATGACCGGCAGATTGGCCGCATCGCTTTCCAAAGCCCGTTGATCGTCGGTTCCGTCCGCCATGGTCATCGCGTCACTCCTGCCGGTCTGCGAAACATCACCGCCCGAACCTAACCAATGAACAAATAATAAGCAAAACAAGTCTATGCGCAAATGTTAGGCAAATGCTGACATGAATGCCAAAAGTCGTGCGCAATCAAGATCAAAGACGACGGAATCCAGGCACAGAGGCGCTGGCACGGCTCTTGCTTAACAAAACCTTAATGGCCGGAGCCACGCGATGGCCGACAAACGAAAGCCCGACAGGAGGGACAGATGACCCGATCGAAAATCCGCCCGACCGCCTCCGGTGCCCTGAACCGGCGTTCTGCGCTGAAGCTCGGGGCCGGCATGGCGGCGCTCGCCGCCACATCGACACTCGCGGCCCCGGCGCTTGCCAAAAAGCGCACGCTGAAGGTCGGCTCCTATGGCGGTTACTTCGAAAACAGTTTCAAGGAACATGTCTATCCGGCATTTGCCGAAGCGACCGGCATCACGATTGAAAGCGTGACCCAACCCAATTCCGCCGACTGGCTGGTCACCATGCAACAGGCGGCGGCTTCGAAGACCGTTCCGGCCGACCTGTCGCTTTATGGCCGCGACACGATGATCAAGGCCAGCCGGATCGGCGAGCTCCTGGCACCTCTGGACATCGCCAAGGTGCCGACGGCCGACAATCTCGACAATTATTTCCTCTACGAAGCGGGCGGTGGGCTGCTCGGCGTCGGTGCCATGGCCTGGTTCACCTCCATGGTCGTCAACCCGAACCAGGTCGAAATGCCGACAAGCTGGGCGGATTTCTGGGACACCGAAAAATTCGAAGCCTCGCTCGGCATTTCCAAGCAATTCAACAGCAACTTCCTGGATGTCGCCGCCGCCACATTCTTCGACGGTGAAGCCACCCTCAACACCAAGGACGGCATTGTCGCCGTCATCGAAAAGATTTCCGAGCTGAAACCCAACGTCGCGCTTTGGTGGTCGGCCGAAAGCCAGATGGAGCAGGCCCTCAAGAATGAGGACGTGATCGGCGGTATGTATTACCACGACGTCTCCTCGCTGATGGCGGCTGAAGGTTTCCCGATCGCATCGATCTTCCCCAAGGAAGGCAATCCGCGGGGTTATGGATCCTGGTGCCTGTCGACCCTGTCGGAAAAGACAGAGGAAGCGCATGAATTCATCGCCTTTTCCTCCGATCCGGCGACCCAGGCCCTGATGAGCCGCAAGATCGGCACCGCGCCCGTCGTCGCCCGGGAAAAGACCGACCTGACGGACGAGGAGTTTGCGGGCGTATCCGGCGCGCCGGCCATCACGCCGGCTTACGAGAGCTATCTCGACAACGAAACCTTCATCAAGGACACGTGGGAGAAGATGCTCGCCACGTCATGACGACCGGACGGGCCCGGAATGGCGGACCTGATGAATGGCGGACCTGACACTCAGGGGGATCAGCAAGGAATTCGGCGGCGGCGTGCGGGCCGTCGATTCCGTTGATCTGACATTTGCGAACGGCGAACTGACGGCGCTGCTTGGTCCGTCCGGCTGCGGCAAGACCACCCTGTTGCGCATGATCGCCGGCCTCGACACCCCGACCGGCGGGCGGATCCTTCTCGGCAGCGAAGACATCACCGACGTGCCGGCTCATGCAAGGCGTTTCGGCATGGTCTTCCAGTCCTTCGCCCTGTTCCCGCACCTCAATGTCGAAGACAACGTCGCCTATGCTCTGGCGATTGCCGGCATGGACAAGGCCCGGCGCCGGAACCGGGCACGTGAGCTGCTCGATCTCGTACAGCTTGCCGATTACGCCACCCGCCGCATCGGCGAATTGTCCGGCGGTCAGCGCCAGCGTGTGGCGATCGCCCGGGCCCTGGCCCAGGAACCGCGCATTTTCCTTCTCGACGAACCGATGTCGGCGCTGGACGCCAAACTGCGCGAAGACATGCAGGTCGAATTGCGGCTGCTGCAGCAAAAACTCGGCATCACGACGATCGTGGTCACCCACGACCAGCGCGAGGCGATGACCATGGCCGACCGTATCGTCGTCATGTCGGCCGGCCGCACCGAACAGGTCGGGCCGCCCCAGGAAATCTACAATCGGCCGGCATCCCGATTTGTCGCCTCCTTTATCGGCAAGGCGAACTTTCTGGCCGGCACCGTGCGCGACGGCGCGGTTGAAACGGCCGGCGGCATGCTGCACCTCGAAAGCCCGGCACCCTTTCGGAACGGCGCGCCGGTATCGCTGGCCTGCCGACCGGAATCGACCCGCGTCTCCACCCGGTCGCGGCAGGCCGGAAACGAGATCGCCGCGCAGGTCACGTTCATCCGCGATATCGGTCCGAACCGGGAAGTCTTCCTGGAGGCCGGCGACGTGCCGCTGATCTGCGAAATGCGGGGCTCGGAAAGCGACGACCTGTCTGTCGGCGCCACCGTCTTTGCGCATTTGCCGCCGGAGGCCCTGCTTGTCTTTCCCGGCGACCACGCCGGCATAGTGTCATGACCGTCACCGGATATACGGTTCCGGAAACCGATAACACCGGACGCACGGCACCATCCCTCGACTGGCAGCAGGTGGGCGTGCAGGCCGGACGGATTGGCTTTGCCGTCTTTGTCGCCGGCCTGGCGCTCATTCCCTTTGCGCTCGTCGTCGCCATCAGTTTCGGGCAGAAAATCGAAGGCGCGGACTGGCACTGGGCCTTTGTCGTCGAAAACTACAGCCGCTTCTTTGTCGGCATTGCCTGGCCGGACTCAGTCTCCTTCCTGTACAGCCAGAAGCTGTTCTACTCCTTTTATTACGCTTCCATTGCCGCATGCCTCGCCGTCGCCCTCGCCTTCCCGTTCACCTATCTGATGACAAGGCAATCGCGGAAACTGCAGGCGGTCTGGCTGGTTTTCCTGCTCTCCACGGTCTCCCTGTCGGAGGTCTTTGTGGTGATGGGATGGGACGTGTTGCTGTCGAACCGCTCGGGCCTGCCGATGCTGTTCCGAGAATCCGGCGCGACCGCCTGGTTGAAGGAGACCGGGTGGTTCCAGGTCCTGCGCGAGGCCGGGCTTGCCAATCCCCGCAATGTCAAGTTCAAGACCTCGACCCTGGCGACAATTGTCACCATGGTCTATCTCGTTTGGCCCTATGCGGTGATCCTGCTCTATCCGGCGCTCAGCCGCATCGACAATTCCATGATCGAGGCCGCACAGACGATGGGGGCGAAACCGTTGACGGTGATCCGTACGGTGGTCCTGCCCTCGCTCCGCATCCCGATCATCGGCGCGACGCTTCTGCTCTTTGTTTTCCTGCTCGGAACCTATGTCACCGTCACCGTCTTTGCCGCGCCCGCCCAACAGACCCTGACGATTTCGATCTACGAGGCGATCCGCGGCGCCACCCTGAACGCACCGTTCGGTGCCGCGCAGGCGGTCGTGCTGCTGGTGACCGCCGGCCTGTGCCTGCTCGCCAGCGGTGCGCTGGCCCGTTGGGCGGAGCAGCGCCGATGAGCTGGATCGGTCGGATCTACATGGCGTGGTGCGCGCTTTTCATGACCTTGCCGATCCTGGTGATCTGCGGCGCCGCGCTCAACGGCGGGCGCACAATGCTGTTCCCGCCAAAGGATCCGACGCTGGCACGGTTCGCCGAATTCTTCATCACCGAAGAGCAATGGGTGCGCAGCCTGCAGAATTCCATGCTGATCGCGGTCCTGAGCGCCGGCATTGCCGTTCTGATCGCCTGGCCGATCGCCTACGAGCTCTGGCGCCGCGACACGCGGCTGTCGCGCCTCCTGTCCGGCGTCGCGACACTGCCCTTCGTCCTGCCGCCGATCGTCTTCGGCGTCGGCCTCGGTTTTTTCTGGGGCTTCGGCGGCGGGCTCGGCCAGATCTGGTCCGGCATTGTAAGCCACGCCATCCTGCATGCGGCTCTGCCGCTCGTCACGGTGTCGATCGGTCTGCAATCGATCGACCGTGCGCATATCGACGCCGCATCGACCATGGGCGCCACCGAGGGACAGATCTGGCGCACGATCGTGCTGCCCCAGACCTTCGCTTACACGATGTCGGGCTTTTTCTTTGCCATGGTGCTCAGCTTCAACGAATTCATCGTGATGTTTTTTGTGTCGTCCTCGAGCTATTCGACCGTCACCCTGCAGATCTTCAACTCGCTGCGCAACGGTTTCACCCCAACGATGGCCGTCGGTGCCATCACGTTCATCACCGCGTCGATTCTCGTCTTCGGTCTCGTCAGCCGCTTCGGCGACCTGCCGCGCCTGATGGGCGCCGATCCGGCGCGCAAGACCTGAGCCCGATCCGATTCACGACCGGACCGGAAAGACCGGCCAGCACAAAGGAGACCGCCCCATGCCCCAGCAACCCCTGTTCGTCGGCCGAACGGCCCTGCTCGTGATCGACATCCAGAAGGGCGCCTTCATGGACGGCGCCGACAACGGCATCCCACACATGCCGGGCTATCGGGACAACATGATCACGGCCTGCGGCGTCATCGAGGCGGCCCGCGCGGCCAACATTCCGGTGATCTTTTTTCAGGAAGCCCATCGGCCGGACATGATCGATTTCGGCCGGGAACTCGATGGCAGCGAAGGCGTGCATTGCGTCGAGGGGCGTCTTGCCACGGAGATCGCCGACGAAACCGGCTTCACACCGACCGATTATTTCATCCGCAAGCGGCGCTATTCCTGTTTCTTCGGCACGGACCTGGAAATCCTCCTGAAAGGTCTGAAGGCGGAAACCCTGGTACTGATCGGCGGCATGACGGATGTCTGCGTCCACTACACCTTCGTCGACGGCCATCAGCATGATTATTATTGCCGCGTCGTGGCCGATGCCGTCGGAGGCACATCGCCGGCCGCGCACACCGCGTCGCTCAACGCGATGGAATATCTTCAGGCAGGTGCCGTCCGTCAAAGCGCTGAAATCATCGAAGCCTTTGCCGCACATCGCGCTGAAGCGGCGTGACGGTCCGGCAGGACCTCGATCTAGACGGCCTTCAGGGGCTCTGGCGCCGCCTTTGGCTCGCCGCGCCGAACCATCACGATTCGACAACCCGCGTATCGTGGATTCAGGCCGGCAACCTGCATGTCGACCTCCGCCTGCCGGCAGATGTACCGGACATCGCCGGGGCGCGAGCGCTGAGGGATCTGGACGCCGCGACATTGCGCCTGCTGGCCGCATGCGAGGGATTTGCCGGGAAGACGGTCCTGGAGGGCGACGTCTGCACATGGCAGCGGGAGATCAACTACCGGGGCGCGCCGGAAGGTCCGGATGTCGGCAGGCTTGAGCGCACCCCGGACGGACTCCTCGAGACCGGCCTCATGGCGAACTATTCCGAGCTCTGGCGCCTCGACGAAACCGGGCCTGTCCGGGCGCATCGGTTTGTTCTGGAGGATCAGGTCGTTGTGCTGGCCTGGTCCGGCCAATCCTTCGGCCTCGGCCGGGCGAGCCCGGACGCAATGCGAGAACCGACCCCATTCCGCGAACAAGTCGACAGGGCGCTCGATGCGGGCGATCGGAGCGCGCTCGACCGTCTGTTCGATCAGGAATTCTGTTTCGGGGAAGTTCTGGACGGCGCCGGCATAATCCGCCAGTCCACGAACCCGCTGCGGGTCGGAGACCGGGCGTTCGACACACCGGACCCGACAATGCCTGATCCTGAATTCGTCCTGCATCGCGCGGACTTTGACGGAAACACAACGTCGATCACCCTGCGGTAGCAGGGCCGGGGCCGATTGGCCGTTTACCGATCTTTGCGACTTTCATGCCTATTAGAACCGAAGACCCTCGCCCGCGCGACGAAGGACACCGGTTTTCATGACGCAGAGTTCGATTCTCGATAAAGCTCCCCAGGCAACGCCGGCCCTGCTTGGAATCGGCACGTTTTTCCTGATGATGCTGGCCGGATCGGCGCTGTTGAACGATCCGGACACCTATTGGCACATCGCCACCGGCCGCTGGATCCTCGAAAACGGCGCGATCCCGAACACCGACCCGTTTTCCCATACGATGACCGGGGCCGACTGGCATGCCCATGAATGGGCCGCCGCCATGATGCTGGCCGGCGCCCATTCCCTGGGCGGCTGGACCGGCGTGGTTCTGGCCGCCGCCTTCGCCTTCAGCCTGACGCTCGGCCTGTTTGCCTGGGGTCTGTCGACCTATCTGCGCCCGCTCTACGTCGTTATCCTGGTGGCCATCGCCTTTGTCGGCATCAGCCACCACCTGGTTGCCCGTCCGCACGTGCTCGTCATGCCGGTGTTGATGCTGTGGCTCGTGCTTCTGGTCTTTGCCCGAGCCCGGGGCACGCGCCCGCCGCTTGCCGCCGCACTCCTGATGATCCCCTGGGCCAACATGCATGGCTCTTTCCCGATCGGCCTGGCGCTCGGCGGCGTGCTCGCTCTGGAGGCACTGCTCGACCAGACGGACCGGGAAGGCCGCCTCAAGGTCATCCGCGACTGGGGTCTCTTCCTGGCGCTCGCCACTATCGCCGCCTGTGCGACGCCCTATGGCGTTCAGGGATTCCTGTTTCCCTTCCACATCGGCGGGATGGACAAGTCCTTCAAGTGGATCATGGAATGGCATCCGCCGACCTTCCGCGACTTCCCGCCGATGGAACTCTGGCTGATGATTGTGCTTGGCGCCGTGTTTGTGCGCGGGCTGAAGGTTCCGGTGCTGCGGCTGGTTGTCTGTCTCGGCCTGTTGCATCTCGCGCTGTCGCATGTCCGCATGGCCGAATACCTGATCTTCATCTCATCCCTGCTCCTGGCCCCGGTCATCGCCGCACAATGGCGCGACGCGCCGCGGGATCCGGATCCGGCACCGCTCTCGCAAGGGGCCTGGGCACGGGTGCGCATAGCCGCCTGTGCGCTGGTGACCGCCGGATTGTCGATCATTGTCGTGACCGACATCGCACCCTCGGACCGCAAGAGCCCGGTGGCCGCGCTCGCCGCCGCGCGCCAGGCCGGGCTGACCGACCGGCCGGTGTTCAATGAATACAATTTCGGCGGCTATCTGATCTATGAAGGCATTCCGACCTTCATCGACGGACGTGCCGACATGTATGGCGACGCCTTCCTGGATCGCACGCTGACGGCGGCGACGGATCCGCTGGCCAGTCCGACCCTGTCCGCGCTCCTGAAAGAACACGGGATCGGCTGGACGCTTTTGGCCGTCAACGATGTCTCCGCCCAGCTCCTCGACAAGGACCCCGACTGGCGAGAGATCTATCGCGACCACGTCGCGGTGATCCATGTCCCGGCGACGGGTCGGGACACCGTTGCCGACATCCGAAAGCCGACGGACTTACCAGCTCCTGTCCGGCAATAGAGGACCGGGCTGGACCTTTCAGTGAGGCAAAGCCTCCAGAAACCGTATCGGCTGCCCCTTGCCTGGCGCCGTCACCTCTCCTTGCCACATCACAATGTG
This sequence comes from Rhodobiaceae bacterium, assembly GCA_028285165.1. Taxonomy (GTDB): domain Bacteria; phylum Pseudomonadota; class Alphaproteobacteria; order Rhizobiales; family JANQQB01; genus JANQQB01. The sequence continues at coordinate 13,049 of JANQQB010000317.1, read as the reverse complement.
CCCGCGCACTATTGTACCGACCGGCCAACCGGTGACAGTTACGCCATCATAAGGAGTCCAGCCTGCGCGTGATGCGATCCAATCGTTTGTGATCGTTTCGCGGCGCCTGAGATCCACGATTGTAAGATCGGCATCGTAGCCGACTGCAATGCGGCCCTTGTTGACGATACCGAAGAGGCGATTGGGGCCGGCGCTTGTCATGTCGACAAAGCGCTGCAGGCTGAGCTTGCCGGCATTGACATGGTCGAGCATTGTCGGGACGAGCGTCTGAACGCCGGTCATGCCCGAGTGGCTGTCTGGATAGGCATGCTCCTTTTCCTCGCGCGTATGCGGAGCATGATCGGAGCCCAAGATATCGGCGACACCGTTTTCAACGCCCGCCCAGATTTTTTCGCGGTGGCTCTTGTCACGCACCGGCGGATTCATCTGTGCATAGGTGCCCAAACGCAAATAGGCAGTTTCGTCCAGCGTCAGGTGATGCGGCGTTACCTCGACGCTTGCCACATCCTTGTGATCGGCCAGAAAAGCGATCTCCTCGCCCGTTGAGATATGCAAGACGTGAATGCGTTTGCCGGTTTTACGCGCCAGGGAGACGAGGCGTTTGGTGCAGTTGAGAGCCACTTCCGGAGAGCGCCAGACGGGGTGGCTGGACGGATCACCGGGCACGCGCAAGCTTTTGCGCGCCTCCAGCATGTATTCGTCTTCGCTGTGAAAGGCGGCCCGCCGGTTGATTGCGGTCAGGATCGCTTCAACACCCGCATCGTCCTGAACCAGCAGCGATCCGGTAGACGATCCCATGAACACCTTGACGCCGGCACAGCCGGGAAGTTTTTCGAGTTCGGCCAGTTCGGACACGTTGTCATGCGTCCCACCAACGTAAAAGGCAAAGTCGCAGTGCATCCGGTCGGTCGCCGCAGCGATCTTCGCGTCGAAGGTCTCGCGTGTTGTCGTCAGGGGATTGGTGTTGGGCATCTCGAAAACACCCGTTACGCCTCCTAGGACAGCGCCGCGCGAGCCGGTCTCGAGATCTTCCTTATGCGTCAGGCCCGGTTCGCGAAAATGGACCTGTGTGTCAATGACGCCGGGCAAGATATGCAGGCCTTCGCAGTCCACCACCTCAGCAGCACTTAAGGAGGAAAGGACGCCGAGTGCCACAATGCGACCGTCATTCACACCAATGTCGGCCTTGCCTACGCCATCTTGGTTGACGATTGTTCCGTTCCTGAAGATAACGTCATGGTGTGGCATGTTTTTTCGCCGATTCTTCCGTTTTCACCGTCGTATGGATGGGGCTTGTGAATAGCAAGCAAAACAAGAAGATGCACCGACACGCTGGGATTGATTTTTTAGCAATTCCAGCATTGAGGGACGCCCTCAATAACCCCGCCATTGGCTGTCCGAATCATCCGTCGCGCCCTCGTTGGCGCCGGATGAGGCAAGAGGCTGCCTACGGCCGTTCTTTTTGATCCAATCGCTTCTTGGCGCGTCCTTATGTCCGCATTTGATATGTTCTTCCGTAAAGCCGTAGTGCGCGAAGCACCGGGAATCTTGGCTGCGTGGGATGAAGTGCCTGTGACGCTTCTGACCGGCTTTCTTGGATCCGGCAAGACGAGCCTGCTGAACGAAATGCTCAACAGCTCCGGCTTCGCAGACACTGCCGTGGTCGTCAATGAATTCGGGACAGTATCGATCGATCATGAACTCGTTCATGCCGGTCAGGAACGATATGTCCTGACAAGTGCAGGGTGTCTTTGTTGCACGGCAACCAGCGATATCCGAGAGTCGCTTTTCAAACTGTATGAAGGCCGCGAACGCGGTCAGTTACCGCCCTTTTCAAGGGTGATCGTGGAAACGACCGGGCTCGCCGATCCGGCGGCTATTGTGAACAGCCTCATTCCCGGCGGTGCACCGGTCCTCACGCTGCGCGATCAAGTTGTTGCGCGTCAGTTTCGGCTGGCCAGCGTCATTTCCACGCTGGACTCGACGTGCGGCGACGATGCCATCAGCAACCACATGGAAGGCTGGAAACAGATCGCTTTCGCGAATGACGTTGTGCTCACCAAGTCTGATTTGGTCGACGTCAACCGCGATACGTGGCAAAAGCGGCTGGCTACGATAAATCCATCCGCAATGCTGCACGATCGGCACGCCGACGACTTCAGCCTCGCGAGTTTGTTTCCTGACAATACTTATGATCTGACCAACAAAGTCGACGATGTGATCGGCTGGTTGGCCATGGAGACGATGGTTGGACAAGCGCACGATCATGCCCACGATCCGAACCGGCATGGGGGGATTCAGGCCCTGCCGCTCATCCATGAGGCCCTCCTTGACCCTCGCAGAGCCCAGGGTTTTCTTGATATCCTCACCGGTCAGCGCCACGCTGGCTTACTGCGACTGAAGGGTCTGCTCGGATTGACGGATGACCCGGAGCGTCCGCTTGTCGTGCATGCGATCCAGCATAAGCTCTATCCTTCGAAGCGGCTGGCGCACTGGCCGAGCGACGACAAACGCAGCCGACTCATGCTGATCGGCCAGAACATGCCACTTGGACCCATCCAGGAATTGTTCGATGGCTTGATCCCACGCTCCAGGAAAAAACGCAGAAGAAGTGCGTAACAATGAACAGCTTCGTCAATCCGTTCATGCAACAAGCGCCAAGGCCGGTATTCGCTCATGCCGCGGAAATAAAGCGATGGACGCGCCAGGCGCTTGAGTTGGACCAAAAGGTCGTAATCTCGGTCAACGAGATCGCTTGCCCACAGCCCGATTGCCCGCCTCAGGAGACCGTGATTCTCGTGCTGAGAGCGGGGAACGCCGTGAAGCTGAGCATCCACAAGGCGCTCGCCGATGTCAGTGAAGCGGACGTCATTGACGCCGCCCGAACCGCAGAGGCCTTGGAGCCGTAGAGCATTGTGTGATCGGATCGAACGTTTTCTCAGTCTCCTTGAAGGCAATTCGATAGGTCACGCCTCCGCCTGCAGCGCAACACCGCGGTAGAAGCAAGACCGGACGCCCACACGAAAACCTACTCAACGGACTGGGGGCGGCGCGAACACTTCGCCCGCCGCATCGGGAGATGCAGTGCTTATCCGCCCACCCCGCTGGATCCGGCGATCGAGGCAAGGAACTCCTGACGCAGATCGCGATCGGTCTTAAACGCTCCGAGGAACCGGCGCGTGAACATGCTGACCCCGGGTTTCCGGATGCCACGCGTCGTCATGCACATATGCGCCGCTTCGATCACCACCGCCACGCCTTGTGGCTGCAGCACGTTCTGGATCGTGTTGGCAATTTGAGTGGTCAGCGTCTCTTGGATCTGCAGACGCTTTGCATAAACCTCAACGACGCGGGCAATCTTGCTTATGCCGACAACGCGCTTGTCGGGGAGATAGGCCACATGGGCTTTACCGATGATCGGGACGATATGGTGCTCGCAATGCGATTCCAGCCGCATGTTACGAAGCACGATCATGTCGTCATAATCGTCTGTTTCTTCAAATGTTCTGCCAAGAAGCTCGGACGGATCGGTGTTGTAGCCGACAAACATTTCCTCGTAGGCGCGTACGACCCGCGCCGGAGTGTCGAGCAAACCTTCCCGATCCGGATCGTCGCCTGTCCATTCGATCAATAGGCGGACGGCAGCCTCCACATCGGCCCGATCAGGTCGCCTTCGACCTGCTTTCTTGATTTTTTCTCGGGCTACACCCTGTAACGCAACATCCATCTTAGCCTGACTCCTCGACTGACTCTTGTTCCCAAATATGCAATGTTATAACGTTACTCACAAGGTCCATCCGTGATTCGCGGAGAGAGAGATTTACCGATGCTTCACGCCCCAAGACGGGCCGGAGTGCAAGAGCGCCACAGAGCTACGAATGCCTTGCGCTCGGCGGAACGCGCCTGCAAAACGAGAGGCGTTCAGTTCACCCCGATCCGACGGGCAGTCCTCGAATCGCTGTGGGAAGCTAATCAACCGATCGGCGCTTACGATCTGATCCGAAGGCTGGAAGAAAAGCTGGGCCGAACACTCTCGCCGCCAACCGTCTATCGCGCGCTCGAATTTTTGCTCGAGCAAAAGTTCATCGCCCGCATTGAGACCAAAAACGCCTTTCTCCCCTGCACATGTCCCGATGAAGCGCATCCTTGCGTGTTTTTCATCTGCGAAGCCTGCGGCAGCTTCGTCCATGTCGATAACCCATCGGCAGACATGTTGTTCGATTCTGAGGCCGCATCGTTTGGCTTCAAGATCGCCAGGCGTGTAATCGAGATGTATGGCGAATGTGCGACCTGCCAAGCGACGGCCAGCGCAGCGACCTGATACCGAAATAAGAAGGACCGATTCCCGTGGCAGATCATAACCTTGCTGATGCCAAACCCGTTTCTCTTCTGACAGGCTTTCTCGGAAGCGGGAAAACGACAGTTCTCAACCATCTCCTGCGGCATCCGGATCTCGCGCGCACGGTCGTCGTCATTAATGAGTTCGGCGAGATCGGGCTTGACCACGAACTGGTCGAAGCGGCGACCGAGAACCTTGTGCTGCTGCAATCGGGCTGCTTGTGCTGCACCATCCGTGGCGATCTCGTGGAGACACTGCACAACCTCGTTGATGGCGTCGAGCGCGGTGAGATCGATGGGTTCGATCGGGTGGTTATTGAGACGACTGGTCTGGCTGATCCGGCCCCTATCCTGCACACCCTCATGACCGACAGTTTCATTGCCCATGCATTTCGGCTCGACGGCGTCATCGTGACCGTCGATGCGGCAGCCGGCGCCGCTACGCTCGATGCGCAAGAGGAAGCGGTCAAGCAGGCCGCAATGGCTGACCGTATCCTTTTGACCAAGACCGATCTCGTCGAACCTGATGCGGTTGGGACGCTTCAGGCGCGTTTGCGGGTTCTCAATCCAGGAGCGCCCATCATCCGAGCCCACAATGGTGCCGTTGAACCATCGCGCCTGCTCAATGCCGGGCTTTACAATCCCAAGAGCAAGAGCCTTGATGTCCAGACATGGTTGAACGCCGAAGCCTATGGCGGCCCCGATCAGCACCATGGGCATGGTCACCACCATGGGCATGATCACAGCCACCATCATGATCATCCGCGTCACGGCGGTGATGTCCATGACGATCACCATCACCATCATCACGACCATGAGCATGACGTAAACCGCCATGACGATCGGATCTCGGCTGTCTCCTATACTGTCGACGAGCCGATCGACGCGGACGTCTTCGATAAGTGGCTCGAAACTCTGATGCTGCTTCGTGGCCCCAACATCTTACGCATGAAGGGCATCGTGAACGTCGAGGGAGCGCCTGCTCCGTTCGTTCTGCACGGCGTCCAGCACATTTTTCACCCCCCGGTCGTGTTAAGGAACTGGCCGAACCATGATCGGCGCAGCCGCATCGTTCTGATCGGCCGTGATTTGACCGACGATATTCTCAAGCAAAGTTTCAGCTTCCTGGGGGCAGGCAATCAGCGCCAGCATGACCACCATGCCGGTACAGAACATGCCGCATGAGCATCGCACCGGATCCGGCTACAAGGCCGGCCGCACTCGAAGATCAAGCACGCGCACCAGAATCATGATTGTCGGCGACCGGGCTGACGCGGACATGGCGCGCATCCTGCGCGATCGCGCGATTCCGGATATGCGCCTTGTCGAGAGAGACCGAATTGGGGCCTGGCCGAAGAGCATGGATTTTGTTCAGAATCCGAGAAATGTCGCCGGCACAGCGCCGCGAAGGCCCGCGTTATGAATAGCGTCATTTCTGCAGCCAGCGTGTTCGTCCGCACTGTCAGCGTCACCGTCGCTGGCCTTCTGGTCGGATTCATCCGTCTCTATCAAATTGTTCTATCGCCCACCCACGGCCCGACCTGCCGCTTCCAGCCGAGTTGTTCGGCTTACGCCATCGAGGCGCTGCAGCGCCATGGGCCAATCTGGGGTTTGTTCCTGACCGCTTGGCGTCTCGCGCGATGTCATCCGTTCGGCGGCTTTGGCTACGATCCCGTTCCGGTCGAGCGCCCCTCTTTTAAGCTACTGCTCTTGAGGTTCATCCATGGTTCGAATCACTCTGCCTGACGGTGCCCAGCGCGAATTCGAGGTGCCCGTAACCGGGTCGGAGATCGCATCAGCCATCGCGCCATCCCTGCGCAAAAAGGCGGTGGCCATGGCCATCGACGGCCGGCTCACAGACCTTGCCGACCGGGTCGACCGCGATGCGTCTGTCGAATTTTTTAGCCGCGAGGATCCTCGCGTGTTGGAATTGATCCGCCACGACGCCGCCCATGTCCTGGCCGAGGCCGTGCAAGAACTGTTTCCCGTCACACAGGCCACCATCGGGCCGGTGACCGAGAATGGCTTCTTCTACGATTTCGCGCGCGACACGCCGTTCACATCCGACGATTTGCCGGCGATCGAAGCACGCATGCGCGAAATAATTGCCCGAAATGAGCCCTTTACCCGGGAGGTCTGGGATCGGGAAGAAGCGAAAGAACTGTTTCGAGATAAGGGAGAGACTTTTAAGGTCGAGTTGATCGACGCCATTCCGGAAGGCGAAGACATCAAGGTGTATCGGCAGGGCAAATGGCTCGATCTTTGCCGCGGCCCACATATGACGTCGACGGGGAAGATCGGTCAGGCTTTCAAGCTCACCAACGTCGCCGGTGCCTACTGGCGCGGGGATGCCGCCAGGCCCATGCTGACGCGTATCTACGGAACCGCCTTTGCCACACAGGCGGAACTCGATGCACATCTCAAGATGATTGAGGAGGCGGAAAAGCGCGACCATCGACGGCTCGGCCGCGAGATGAATCTCTACCATTTCCAGGAGGAGGCACCCGGCTCGGTCTTCTGGCATCCCAAAGGCTGGACGCTGTTCCAGAACCTGATCGGCTACATGCGCGAGAGACAGGCGGCCGCCGGCTATATCGAGGTCAACACGCCCGACATCATGGACCGGCACCTGTGGGAAACCTCCGGCCATTGGCAGAACTATCGCGAGCACATGTTCACAACGAAAACCGAGGACGATCGGGACTTCGCGCTGAAGCCGATGAACTGCCCCGGCCACATGCTGATCTACAAACAGGGCCTGAAAAGCTATCGCGATATGCCGCTCAAGATTGCCGAGTTTGGCAAGGTCCATCGCTACGAGCCGTCAGGCGCACTGCACGGGCTCCTGCGCGTACGCTCCTTCACCCAGGACGACGCACATATCTTCTGCGCCGAAGACCAACTCACCGCGGAGTGCATCAAAGTCAACGACCTGATCCTCTCCATCTATCGAGACTTCGGCTTCACCGACATCCACATCAAGCTGTCGACCCGACCCGAGCACAGGATTGGCTCCGATGAATCCTGGGATCGTTCGGAAGCCTCACTCAAGCAGGCCCTGGATACGCTTGGACTTTCTTACACGATTAATGAGGGCGAAGGTGCTTTCTACGGACCGAAGCTTGAATATGTGCTGCGCGATGCCATCGGCAGAAACTGGCAGTGCGGCACGCTCCAGGTCGACTTCAATCTGCCGGTGCGGTTCGGCGCTTTCTACATCAACGAGCACGGCGAGAAGATTGCGCCGGTTATGTTGCACCGAGCATTGTTTGGCTCGTTGGAACGCTTCACCGGCATCCTGATCGAGCACTATGCAGGTCATTTCCCGCTATGGCTTGCACCAACGCAGGTGGTCGTCGCGACGATCACCTCCGACGCCGACACTTATGCGCGCGAGATCGGAACGCAACTGGCCGCGCATGGTCTTCGCGCCGAACTCGATCTACGCAACGAAAAAATTCCCTATAAGGTGCGCGAGCACAGCCTGTCCAAGATCCCGATTCTCCTTGTCGTCGGTAAACGAGAGACCGCGGAGCGGAGCGTGTCAGTGCGGCGGCTAGGATCGCCTGCGACGGAAGCCCTTCAACTCGACCAAGCGCTCAAATTGTTGACAGACGAGGCACAGCCACCGCATAGATCCGTGATGGCAAAGACACCAGCTATCGATCTCGCCGTGGGGCAAACATGATCTTCGATCATATCATCGTTGGGGCACGGCACCTCGGTCGCTTTGATGCCTTCTTTCCCTTACCATAGGTTTGGCAGTCGGGCTTAAACGCCTTGTTAAAGACGATGATGGGCCAATCCACCGACTTGATCAGAACGGATACTCTCGTGTGGTGATTCAGGTTTTCGGTTGACGGAGCGACAGTGCCAGTCCGCCGAAAATCAAAGCTGCGCCAAAGACTTGCATGCCTGAAAGCCGCTCCCCGAGCAGCCAGACGGACAGGCTCATGCCGAACACGGGCACCAGCAGAAAAAACGGCGCGACACGGGCAGCAGCATAGGTGACGAACAGACGGCCCCAGATCGCGTAAGCGAAGACCGTGGCCAGAACGGCGGAGTAGAGCGCGGCAGCCAGGACCCGCCAGGACAAAGTCGCCGTCAGCGTGGCGATCGATCCGTCCGCCTCGAGCACCAGCGACAGGGCGAGCAGCGGCAACGGTGAGACGACGCTCATCCACACCGCTACGCCAAGCATGTCGACCTGGCCAAGTCCCTTGAGCAGGATGTTTCCCGCAGCCCCGCATGTTGCTGCGGCCAGCATCAGGCCGAGCCCGACCAGGGCGGCGGATTCGGACCGATCCAAGATCAGCATGAAAAGCCCCAGCCCCGCCGTGCCGATGGCCAGAACCTGCTTGACGGTAAGACCTTCCGAAAAGATGACCGCCGCCAGCGCGATGGTGAACAGGGCCTGTGTGTGGATCAGAAGCGAGGCGAGCCCGGCCGGCACTCCCAGCGTCATGGCCACGAACATCAGACCGTATTGTCCGATGCCGAGAAACAGACCGATGCCGATCAGGATCCGCCACGGCACATCGGGGCGAGGGATGAAAAAGACAAAGGCCGCCGCCATAAGAAACCGCAGAAACGTGAAGAAGAAGGGCGGCGTTTCGGCAAGGGCCACGGCGGAAACCGGGAAGGTTGCTCCCCAGAGGAAGGCCGCAAGCACGGCCAGTCCGAAGTCTCGTCGGCTAACCTGCACGTCTCACACCTGTTTCCCTTGGAAGGGGCACAATAGGGACCCGTTCCGGTCCCGCTGATGGCATCCGGCACCCCGGCGCGCCGAGCCCGTCGGCACAAATGATTCACAAACCCTTAACCGACGCACTAAAATTCGTCGACGCACCGGCTCTTTCACCCGCCGAACGGAGGGAAAATTAATCGCGGTTCCGTAGATTTGCCCGCAATAACAGGGTGGATTTCGGAGCGCACTTGATGCGTCTTTCGGCAACAGCATTGGCACAATCCGTTTTGCCGGCGCGCCTTTTCGACAAGGCGGCGCCTGCATTGCGTCAGGCCGATTCTGTTCTGACGGGCACCGATGAACGGGCCAGGACCCAGCAGGTCGCCCTGAAGACATTCGCCGTGCGTCTCGTCGGCGCCGTGCTTGCCTATGCGTCCCAGGTCATCCTCGCCCGTTGGCTCGGCGGCTTCGATTACGGCATTTTTGTCGTCGTATGGACCTGGATGCTGATTCTGGCGGCCGTGACAGCGCTCGGCTTCCAGACATCCGTCCTGCGTTTCATTCCCGAATATCAGGCCAAGCAACAATTCGACCTGTTGCGCGGTGTGCTCGTGTCAAGCCGGCGGATCACGTTGCTGTTCGCCACGCTTGTCGCAGCCCTCGGCTGTCTCGGTCTCTACCTCTTCGAGGATTTCGTTACCCATTACTACGTGATGCCGATCTACCTGATCGCCATCTGCCTTCCGATGTACACGCTGTTCGAGGTCCAGGACGGCATTGCCCGCTCGCAGAACTGGATCGACCTGTCGATCGTCCCGAATTACATCTGGCGGCCGGTTCTGCTGCTGGTCGCACTGGTCGGCGCCGGCTGGGCGGGCTTCGACCTGAATGCGCAGACCGCGTGTTTTGCCGCGATCTTTGCCTCCTACGCCACCGCGCTCTTCCAGTATTACGGCCTGCATCGCCGGCTTCCGAAAGTCATCCCAGCCGGCGCAAAGCGCTTTGAAACGGCGACATGGGTGCGAATTTCGCTGCCGATCTTCATGGTCGAGGGATTTTTCTATCTGCTGACCGGATCCGATGTCGTGATCGTCAGCCAGTTCCTGCCTCCGGAAGACGTGGCCATCTATTTTGCCGCCGCCAAGACCATGGCGATCATCCACTTTGTCTACTTTGCCGTGAAGGCGGCATGCGGACACCGGTACTCGAAATTCTACTATTCCGGCGATGGCCAGGGGTTTGCCGACGCGGTGCGCGACGGTGTGTTGTGGACCTTCTGGCCGTCGGTCGCGGCGGCCGGCCTGTTGCTTCTGTTCGGCAATGTGCTTCTGTCGCTGTTCGGTGACGGGTTCGACGCCGGCTATCCGCTGATGTTCATCCTGGTGATGGGTGTGCTGGCCCGGGCATCGGCCGGTCCGGTGGACGTGCTCCTCAACATGTCGGGACACCAGAGGGTGTGCGCAGCGGTCTACGGCGCCACCTTCGCTCTCAACGTGTTTCTGAACTATCTCCTCATCCCGCATTTCGGGCTGCTCGGCGCCGCTCTGGCGACCACGACGGCAATGGTCTTCGAAACGGCTCTGCTCGTCTACACGGTGCATCGGCGTCTTGGTCTGTTTCTCTATGTCGCGTTTTTCAGATCCCGCGGGTCCGATGCGCCCCGTTTGCGACCGGATGTCACAAATTCGGAGGCCGCGGGAACATGAGTGCTGTCGGGGATCCGTTCCATCGCAGGATATCCATGGCCGAAGAGCGTGTCGCCAACGGCATCCGCTCGCTCAAGGCCGTGGGGTCGGCAACGCCGTTCGATTTTTCCGTCATGCCCCTCGCCGAGGTCGCAGCCCACGAGACCGCGTGGCGGGCGCTCGCCAACAGCGCCGCCGAACCGAACCCGTTTTTCCGGCCGGACTTTCTTTTGCCGATCGTCGACTACCTTCAACCGGCCGATCCGCGGGTGCTGATGGTGCGCAAGAATGGCCGTCTGACCGGTGCGTTCCCGCTGGTCCGCACGACCGTCGGCTTTGGCTTTTCCGGCCGCTACGATGCCGTCTACTTCCACGATTACGGTCCCGTCGGCACGCCGCTCATCGATCGGGACATGCTGGATGTGACGGCGGACGCCTTGTACCGTGCAGCGCATCGCGAGATCCCGCGCGGCGTCATCATGCATCTGGATGCCGACGGTCCGGTCTTTCGGGCGATGTGCCGTGCGGCCGAACAGCACGGTTTGCCGCCTTTCGTTCTGGACCGTTTCGAGCGGGCGGCGCTCGACGCAACTCAGGACATCGATCACTTCCGCAAGACCGCGCTGACCCGAAAAAAACGCAAGGAGCTGGCGCGCCAATACCGCCGGCTGAGCGAGCTCGGTCCGGTCCGGGCGCATGTCCATACCGACCGGGCGTCCATTGCCGGGGCGTTTGAACGGTACATCGCCCTGGAAGCGCTCGGCTGGAAAGGCCGGCGCGAAACTGCGCTTGGTTCCGACGCAAGGCGCATGCAGCACGCCTCCGACATCGTCAACGCCTTTGCCCTCAGCGGCCGGATCCGGATCGACGAAGTTGCCGTCGGCAACGAGGTCATCGCCAGTCTGATCAGCTTTGTCGACGGGAACTGCCTGTTCACCTGGAAAATCGCCTATCGAGAGGACTTCGCCCGGTATTCGCCGGGTAACCAATTGATTCTCGGACTGACCGGATCGCTGCTGGATGATCCGGTGGTCGAGACGGCGGATTCCCTTGCCGCTCCCGATCATCCGATGATCGACCACCTGTGGCGGGAACGCCTGTCCATGGTCCAGGCCTATTTCCCGTTGCGCCGGGGCCTGCAGCGTCCGCCGGCCCTCATGCAGGCCGACCGCACCCTGTATCGCGCGGCACGCGGCACGGCCAAACAGCTCTTGAAGAAATTGAAACGCCCCAAGACACGACCGACCGAAGGATCCTGACGATGTCTCTTCGCCTGCCGGCCGATTTCGCGCAAGACGGCTTTCCGAGCGAACCGAAATCCTTTCGGCATGAGCTTGCCGATCACCCGCTGCTTCAGCTTGATGCGCTTGCCGATCTGGCGCACCGCCTTGACGGTGACCGTGTCGAATACAATTCCGGTCGCCTCGAACCCGGACAGAATCCGGATACGATCGCCTCGATCGACCTGGAACCGGCCGATGTCGTGCGCCAGATCGAGACCTGCGGCGCCTGGATGGTGCTGAAAAGCGTCGAAGTCGTCCCGGCCTATCGCGGCATTCTGGAAACCTGTTTGACCGACGCCGCACGGGCCTGCGGTCACGCAACGCTGCAAGCGGCCGGAATCCAGGACATCCAGGGATTTATCTTTGTGGCCTCGGCGAACTCGGTCACCCCGTTTCACGTCGACTACGAAGAAAATCTGTTCGTGCACCTGAAGGGGCCGAAGGCCATGCATGTCTTCGACAACCGGGACCGGTCCTTCGTCAGCGACCAGAATCTGGAGACCTTTCCCGGCAAGCACCGCAATCTGGACTACGACGCAGCCTTCGAGGACAGGGCAACGGTCTTCGACTTCCAGCCGGGCGACGGGCTCTACGTTCCCTACACCTGGCCCCATTGGGTCCGAACCGGCGACGATGTCGCCGTGTCGATGGCGATCACCTGGAAAACCCGACCGGTGTTGCGCAACAATACGCTGATGTTCGCCAATGCGGTTCTGCGCCGTATGAAACTGCCGCAACCGGTGCCGGGACGGTTTCCGGCCTATGACGGTCTGAAGATCGCCGCCTTCGGCACTGCACGCGCGCTCATCGAGCCGTTCCGGCGCTCCGAAGGCTCGCGGCGTTTGCTGCGCGGTCTGCTGTTCGGCCGCAAGGCGAATTACTACTACGACAAACGGCCCCAGGCCGCCGGCGAGTAGGGGATTGCGGGCCTTAGAGCGGTTTGCATGAATTCTGAGTCACTTTGATGGCTCAATCCGGCTTTCCGATAAGGCGCGTCGTGCAGCGCGATGCGGTGTATCGGGCAAGCGGCGCAACGCTGTCGGGGAGCCGGATTGA
>JANQQB010000280.1 GCA_028285165.1 Rhodobiaceae bacterium | reverse complement strand
GGCGTACAGCCACTTCAGGCTGACGCCAAAAATCGAGGAGTTTGTTACGATGATCCGGATGTTCGTGACCGCGGGCTTGGCCGCGGGTCTTTGGTCGGTGGCACTGCCCGCCCATGCAGAAGTCGTTCAACCCGATACCGTTGCCCAGCAAGCCTGCCCGGCCGGCACGGTCTGGGACAAGAACCGCAAGAAGTGTGTGCGCGTGCCGCGCGGCTCCTACTAGGTTCTGATCTATCCGCATGAAAAAACGGCCTGCCGCGCGGCAGGCCGTTTGTTTTTGTGAAACGTTTCGAGCTCGGAACTATTGCCCGGTGAGCAGACCCCAGGGCGTCCAGTTGAACCGGTAGCCGATCGCGCCGCGGATGGTGCTGCTGTCCAGATCAACGTCGAGCGCACCGCCACCGACCTGCGCGAATTTCTCGTCTTCATAGTCGGCATAAAGATATTCGACGCGGGCAAACCACCGGCTGTCCAATGTCGTCTCGATACCGCCGCCGACAACGACGCCGTAGACCTTCTTGTCATTGCTGCCGCCGACCAGGGCGCCGGACGCCTCGATCTCGGCGGATGCCAGACCGACGGTGCCGTAAATCAGCGTGTTGGGCTGAACCAGAATACCCGCACGTGCCTTCGTTTCGGAGCTGTAGTTCACTTCAACCGACGCGCCGAGGCCGTTGGCCGCGATGCTCGTGCCGGTGGACGTGTCGCCGAAAGTGTAGGCGCTGTCCGTGCCGAGAACCCAGTTGCCGAACTGCCAGGACGTGCCGAAGAGAAAGCCGCCGACGAAGGTGTCTTCACTGTCGCGGATCGTCACCAAGGGCGAACCGGGCCCGGTGTGGGTGACGCCGTAATCATAGTCGCCATATCCCGCATGGCCACCGAAGTGAAAACCTTCCCAAATCGATTTGCCAATTGGCGCCAACGGAGCCGGCGGAGGAACCGGCGCCGGGCCGATATCGCCACCCGCCTGTGCCGGGCCTGCCGAAAGGCCGACTGCAAGCATCCCCGCCACAATCGCCGTTTTTGCAATTTTCAAGATCTTGCTCATCGAGTTCCCTCTTAAACTCAATACACCTCGCGTTTGGACGGAGATTACCCGAGAACGGGCCGGTTTTATGCATTTACGTGCAGCTTCCGGGTATTTTGCGACGCGCCGTTGCCAAAATATCACATCGCTTGACCCTGCGCCTTGCACGCGCGCCTTGTGTGCGGATCCGGTCGCGTCACGACACCACGCACGAACGCCAGACGGCTTCAGGTCAGAATCGCCTTGTTTTTCGCCAGTTCCAGCAGGTTTTTCTCAGGCCGTGCGCCAATATGGGAGATGACTTCGGCTGCCGCCAGACTGCCGAGCTGCCCGCAGGTCCCAAGCGGCAAAGAACGCGTCAGCCCGGAGAGGAACCCGGCGGCGTAGAGATCGCCGGCACCCGTCGCATCGACCACCTGCTCCACCGAATCAGCGGGCACATCATGGGTGTCATTGCCGGAGATGATCATGGATCCTTGCTCCGACCGCGTCAGCACCGCGATTTCGGCCTCCGCCCGTACCGCACCTGCCGCGTCCTCGAAACTGTTCAACTGATAAAGCGACGTGATCTCGGTTTCGTTCGCGAAAAGGATATCCACGCCGCCGCGCACCAGTTCGAGAAAGTCGGCCCGATGCCGGTCGACGCAGAAGGCATCCGACAGGGACAGCGCGACCTTGCGCCCCGCTGCGCGGGCGAGGGCCGCCGCCTCGTGGAACGCCGCTTTCGCCTCCGGCCGGTCGAACAGATAGCCCTCCAGATAGGTGATCTGTGCTGCGGCGATGAGATCGCCATCGATGTCCTCCGGGCCAAGTTCCGTGCTGGCGCCGAGGAAGGTGTTCATGGTGCGCTCCCCGTCGGGCGTCACGAGCACGAGGCACCGCGCGGTCGGCAGACCCGCATCGGAGGAAGGCGTGTCGTAGGCGACGCCGATCGACGCGATATCATGGGCAAAGACCTTGCCGAACTGGTCACCGGCGACCCGCCCGATGAAGGCGCAGGCGCCGCCGAAAGACGCAATCCCGGCGCAGGTATTCGCCGCCGACCCGCCGGACTGCTCCTGAGCGGGACCCATCAGCGCGTAGATGTCGTCGGCCTGGCTCGCCGTGATGAGCTGCATGAAGCCCTTTTCCATCGCGTTATTGGACAGGAAGGCCTCGTCGCATCTCGCGATAATGTCGACGATCGCATTACCGATTCCGACAACGTCAAACCTGCTGGCACTCATGAAAAATCCCCTCTTCCCCGCGGCCCCGAATCGGGCCCCGCGCACTATAGGCACGGCCTCTATGCGCGCAAGTGCGGACAAGC
>JANQQB010000266.1 GCA_028285165.1 Rhodobiaceae bacterium | reverse complement strand
ATCCATCCGGGTTATGCCGCACTCGGACCGCCGAGACGCAACATCGACCGCGCGATCGAACTGCTTCTGGATGCCGGTTATCCGGACGGAATCGACCTGACGATAGACATCAGCGAAGACGCGGAGGACTGGGAACGCGCGGTTTGCGAGGATATGCGAACGCAGATGCTTGAGACCGGGCTGCGCTTGACCATCAACAGCGTGCCCGCTGGTGAGTTCGACCGGTTGAAGGATAGGTCGGCGTTTGTGGCCGAAACCTGGTCGCATCACGCCTTGGGCACAACGGTGCTTGCGCTTGCCTTCCGCTCGAACGCGCCAATGAATCATGCCCGCTACGCCAATCCGGACTTCGATGCGGCGCTGGCGGAGGCTGAATCCAGTTTGTCGCTGCGCAACCGACGGCGCGCCATGGAACGGGTCGCGACCGAATTGCAGCGCGATTATGTGATGATCCAGCCCTTGTACTGGCCCGTCTACATGGCCGCGTCAGGTCGCATACAGGGTGTGTCGGCGCATCCGACCGAGGCGCATCAGTTCCACAAGACCTGGTTGGGATAACCTTCGCCGCGCCGACGCCGACGGTCCTCATGAGGCGGTCGCGAGGGCTTGCAACGCGACGCGCGAACATTGTTCGATTGGCCGAAAATCGGCCTGAAATCCGCGAAAACCGGGCACTATCGTTAAGGCCGTCTTAAGATCCGTGACAATTCAGCAACACGGTCTGTAAAAGCCGGTTCTTCCCCGGTTGAAGGCGTTGGATTGGGTTGATCGGCGACCGGGTTTGAGTAGTTTGGGATTCGCGAACGGCTGGTGAGCCAATCGTTGCCGATCTTGAACATCCAAATGCGGGAATTCGGGGCGCGGCATATGGCGGGGACTACCAGGGAACCGCTTCGTTAACAGAAACAAGACAGCGAAGTTTCCCTGTTTGTTTCGAATTTGGAGATAGGAACATGAAACTCAAGAGCCTTGTTCTCGGCGCTGCAGGCATCTTCGCAGTGACCGGTGCACAAGCGGCGGATCTCCCGCCGGCTCCGGAACCGGTCGATTACGTCCGCGTTTGCGACGCATTTGGTTCTGGCTTTTTCTTCATTCCGGGCACGGACAGCTGCTTGCGGCTCCGCGGCCGGTTGCGGACTGAAATCCGGTATCGCTTCCAAGATTCCGGCGATCCGGTTCAATTCGGCTTCTCCAGCGGCATCCGCGCGCACAACCCGCTCTTCATGCGGGCTCGCGGTTACTGGGGCTGGGATCACCGCACCAACACCGACATCGGTCTGGTCCGCGCATTCTTCCGCGGTTACCTCGACTTCGATACGGGTGACGCAGACGGCACGCCGTCGCTGCACCTTGACTTCGCCTTCATCCAGATCGGTGGCCTGACGGTCGGTTTCGCTGACCTCGCAGTCGAGCCGGTCTACCAAGAGTACACGCTTGAGCACTCCTTCGACTTGGCCGGTTTCTCCGATGAAACCGTGATCGCTCAGTACGTTTACTCCTTCGGCAACGGCTTCAGCATTGCAGCCCTGATCTTCGATCCGTCCACCGGTTCGTTCGGCTCGACCGCTCGGAACGGTAACTACGGTGGTCTGCGCGCTCCGTCGGCTGGTGCATCTGTCACCTATGACGGCTCGATCGGTACGTTCCGTCTTGCTGGTATCGTGCAAGACCTGCGTCCGAGCCAAGTTGGCGTCGGTAACGTTCTGGCCGGTTTCCCGGGCAGCTCTGATCACGGCATCGGCTGGGGCATCGGCGGTTCGGGTGACATCAACATCCCGTTCGGCACGAACACCCGGATTGGTTTCAACGTTCAGTACTCTGACGGCATCGTTGCATGGCTGCACGACAACCTGGGTGGCTTCTTCCCCCTCGTTGCTGACTTCCATGAAACGCCTGGCAACCTGAACAAGTCCAGCGGTTGGTCGGCAGGCCTCGGCTTCACGACGCAAATCGCAGCCCGGACCACGTTCAACGTCAGCGGTAGCTATGTTGACCTGAACCAGTCCAACGGCTTCCCGGACGTCGAAGTCATCGATGCCGCCGCCAACATCCAGTACCGTCTGACGGACAACCTGGTGCTGACGGCTGAAGGTCAATACCGGAACGTCGACATCTCGAACGGTGTTGGCAGCTCCGACGCCTTCTCGACGATCCTTCGCGCACAGCTTGACTTCTAAGCCAAGTCGCAGGATTTGAGATACGGGCCCGGCAGCCTCGCTGCCGGGCCTTTTCTTTGCCTTCCGGAATGGTCGTCCCGTTCGCTATCAGGTGTGCAGGTCGAGGAACCGCGCAATGCGATCCTGAACCGGACGATCCCACAGCAGCGGCGCGTGTCCCTCATCGGGAACAACGTAAGCCTCCATCCGGCGATTGCTTTTCACCATGGCGTGCAGGGTTGTCTGATCGAACAGCGGAGAATTTGCTCCGCGAAGCGCAAGCAGCGGCACCTTTGCGAGCGTTTGGAAATACGGCCAGATCGGAATCGGGTCCGAAGTGCCGGTAATCCCCTTAAGACTCTTGATCAGGGCAGTGTCGAACGCGACCGCCGGACGACCCTTGTCCGAATCGTAGATCTGGCGGGCGACCCGCTGCCAGTCGGAGTCGCGCAGCTTCGTAAACGATTCACTGAAGATCCGGCGCAGCAGCGTCTCAGCCTCTTCCCATGACGCCGGCACCGCTTCGTCGTTGATGTAGTCCTTGAGCCGAGCAAGGTATCCGACATGAATGATCGCGCCGATGTCATTGAGAATCACCGCTTTTAATATGCCGGGACGCATGACCGCGAAGGCCATGCACAACAAGCCGCCGCGCGACGTGCCGAGAAAGGCAGCTTCCCGGACATCCCGGGCAACGAGCCCGGCAAGTACGTCATTGGCCTCGACCTGCGGTGTATAGGTCTTGTCGTGTGCGGCCTGAGATCGGCCACGACCGCGGTAATCGAAGGAAAGCACACGGCGCGGCGCCGTGTGCCCGTCGGACAGAAAACGCGCCACAGCGTCGAAATCGCGGACGTTTCGCGTGAGGCCGGGCAGGCAGACGAGCGGGCAGGGGGATCCGAGATGTCGTCCGTAATCGCGTCCCGACAGCATCGTTCCGTCGAGGGCACGATATGTGAACTCTTCGCCGCCCAGTTCCATGGCCTTTCCCTGTTCCGTCGGCTCGCTGGGTTCGCGGGCGCGGGCACTGTCGTGATGCCTGTGCACCCTGCGTCGCCTGCATGCAGAGTGACATACCACGGACTGTGCGGAACAAGTGGGACGAAGACGGGAAGTATAAGGGTGCGTCGCGGCGCATCCACGTCAAACGGGTATCAGTGCGGTCCGACCAACCGGACAGCGGGCGGGATCATGGAGCGGTTCGGTGGGCCGGCCCGATTGATTCCGAACAGGCCGGCCGTTCCGATCAACCCTTTTTGAGATCCTGGGTGATCTGCAGCCGATCCCGTTCGAATCGGGCGCGATACATCACCAGGTTTTCCATGATCCGCTGCACGTAGTTGCGGGTTTCCGTGAACGGGATGCGTTCGATCCAGTCAACGACGTCGACCGCGTCCGTGCGTGGATCTCCGTATTTTTTCATCCACTTATGGGAACGACTGCCACCGGCGTTGTAAGCCGCAAAGGTCAGGATATAGGAGCCGTTGAATTCATCCAGCAACACTCCCAGATGGGCCGCGCCAAGCGTCGTATTGTAGGCCGGGTCGCTGGTCAGGCGGGACTTGGAATAGCCAAGACCGACTTGGCGTGCGGTCGCACGCGCCGTCGCCGGCATCAATTGCAGGAGGCCGCGCGCTCCGGCCGGACTGATCGCGCGCGGATTGAACGCACTCTCCTGGCGGGCGATCGCATAGACGATGGGTTTGCCGACATCGCGGCCGATTTTTGCCTTTGCCGGAATCGCCTCCACCGGAAAGGCCAGCAGATGCGCATCGACGCCGCTCGAAACCGCCAGTTTGCCGACCATCAGCGCGTGCGAGTGGCGCTCATGGGTTTGGGCCAATTGAATGACCAGAGCCAGCTCGCCGGGGTTGGTAAGCGACTTGGCGAGCGTGCGGTAGAATTGCACCGTGTACTGGCCGAACCCGGCGGCCTCGAGCCTGCGGATCGCAATGACGAGTTCGTTTTTGGTGAAGGCTTCCCGGTCGCGGCGCGACGGTTTCGGCACATTGCCCAGTCCCAGGCGGTTCGAACCGAGCTTCTCCTGGGCCAATTGGCCGTAGAACGCACTCTTGTACTGCGCTGCCTGGCGATAATAGCTGCGTGCTTCTGATCTTTTTCCGGCTGCCTCGGCACTGCGACCGAGCCAGTAGAAAGCACGCGACCGCGTGATCGGCGTCTTGCCGACCTTTTCGATGTTCGCGAAATGACCGCGTGCGCGCGCCGGATCGTTCAGGAAGCGCAGCGCGTACCAGCCCGCATGAAACTCCCCTTCGGCGTAGCGGGCAGGGCTCTTTGCGGAGTGCACGGAGGCAATCTTGTAGGCGTCGCGGGGTCGGTTCTGGTCAAGCGCCATGCGGGACACGATGCGACGCTGCACCCACCATTCGTCCGGGTCGATCAACGCCGATGCCTTTGTCGGCGCGTTCAGCATGAGCTTGATGGCCAGGTCTTCGTCGCGCGCACGCCGTGCTTGCTTGATCCGCGCAAAAACATATCCGGGTTGGGCGCGCTGCGATTTCGGGACCGCTTTCAGAAGGGCGTTGGCCTTTCTGTTCTTTCGAATGACCGCAATCCAGGCATTGATGAGTTTGCGCTGGTCAGAGCTGAGATAGGACGCCACCCGCAAGGCGCCGCGTGCGCGGTCGTCATAAAGCAGCATATGTGCCCGGACACGGTGGTCTTCGCGCTTCAGAAGCGACTTGAATTGGGCGAGAACCTGTCGTTCCTCGCTCGCCGACAGGCGTTCTGTCCGCCACAGCCGGCTGATCACATCCCGCGCCTGGCGGGTCTTGCCTTCATCGCGATAGGCTGCCGCCAGAAGCAATGCGCCGGCGGTCGACTTGGGCGGCTGGTCCCGGAAGGCGGCGATGACCGTTCGGGCCGGCGGCCGCTCTCGGTACAATGCTTGTTCGGTGCGCCGTTGCAGGAGGTCCTGGGACGGCCAATGGGCCAAGTCCCTTCGGAATTGTTTAATGAAATCCGACGTTACGGCCGGGTCGCGTGTGCGAGCGAGGAGCCAGTCGACGATCCTCCGGTCGATCGGATCCGACATGGAGCGGCGCAGGCTGATGGCGCGCGCGATCTGCCGATCCTGCACTGCTGTCAGTGCAGCTCTGAGTTTCTTCGGATCGCCGGAAACGTAACCCGGCAGGCCTGATCGTTGTCGGTCATCGGCCGGCGCATAGGCCAGTTCCGGCCCGGTTCCCGCGTCCGTTCGTGCCGTTGGCGGCGTGACGAGGTCTGCGCCGGAAGGTTTGGGAAGCGGCAACGGTGTGTCGTTGCGAGCCGTCTGAATCGAATGATGGCCGCCGGCAGCCGATTGCAGCGGCCCGCGCGCGGTCTGTCCCGGCTTCTTCAGCGGCACGGTCGCCGCAAGCAGCAGGTCGGAAGGATTATCCAGCGATTGCGGCGTGAGCGGCAGGGCGCTGGCCGGTGTCAGCACAGCCACAAACAAGCTGCTGACAGCGAGGCAACGACTGATTTTGAAAATACCCAACGGGACTTTGTCCTGGCAAGTGATCATGCGGCTGATCCAACTCCTACTCAACACTTAGGTTCGATCCGCAAAAGAAAAAGCGCTTTATTGTACTTAATTGCGCCTGTCGAACTATTTATTTTGCGGAATCGCTGCGGTCGTACGATTGATCTGTCGGGCCGTGTCGGGTTAGCGGACCGGCATCGTCACCGCTTCAGGAACCATAAACTGTTCTCGTTAAAGGTTTCTTTTCAACACGGATAAAGGTTTCGTGTGGGTTGGAGTATTCCCGCACGGGCCGGGAACCGCTTGTCCCCCTGCGACGACAGGTCTATGGTGCGCGCCGCCCGCCGGCCGTTCGGGCTGGCCAGGAAAAACGAAGCGGCGCACGGCCGTCGGGAGTAAACGAATGTTCAAGGGCTCCATTACCGCACTCGTCACGCCGATGAGAAACGGGTCGCTTGATGAAACCGCCTTGCGCGACTTTGTGGAATGGCAGATTTCGGAAGGCTCGCACGGCCTCGTGCCGGTCGGAACGACAGGGGAATCACCGACCCTGTCTCACGCCGAACACAAGCGTGTTGTCGATATTTGCATCGAGGTGGCGGCAAAGCGCGTACCGGTCATCGCCGGGGCCGGTTCCAACAATACGGCCGAGGCGATCGATTTTGCGACCCATGCGGAAGCCAGCGGCGCCGACGGTCTCCTGATCGTCACACCCTATTACAACAAACCCAGCCAGCGCGGGCTTTACGAGCATTATAAGAAGGTCGCCGACGCAGTGTCGTTGCCGATCATCATCTACAATATCCCGCCGAGATCCGTTGTCGACATGTCGGTCGAGACGATGGCGCGGCTCTATGAGGATTGCGAGAACATCATCGGCGTGAAGGATGCGACGGCCAACATCTTGAGGGTCAGCCAGCAACGAGAGGCCATGGGGCCTGAATTCAACCAATTGTCCGGCGAGGATGCGACGGCACTTGGCCTCATGGCCCATGGCGGCCATGGCTGCATTTCGGTGACGTCCAATGTTGCGCCGCGCCTGTGCGCGGAATTCCAGGCCGCCTGTCTGGCGGGCGATTACGGCAAGGCCTTGTCCTATCAGGACAGGCTGATGCCGCTGCATCGCGCCCTGTTTCTGGAACCGAACCCGGCCGGCTCGAAGTATGCCCTGTCGGTACTCGGCAAGATGCAGCCCGATCTGCGTCTGCCGATGGTGCCGGTGGCCGAAGAGACGCAAGCCGAAATCCGGCACGCCATGGTCCATGCCGGACTGATCAACGCCTGAGCGGCGCTGCGAGCAGGATATGGCCGCAAAGAAAAAGAAACCGGCGGACAACAACCGGACGATTGCTGACAATCGCAAGGCCCGGTTCAATTATGAGGTCGTGGACACGTTCGAGGCCGGCATCGAATTGAAGGGAACCGAGGTGAAGTCGCTGCGCGATGGCAAGAGCAACATCGCTGAATCCTACGCCGCGGCCCATGAAGGCGAATTGTTTCTCTACAACGCCTATATCCCTGAATACCTTCAGGCCAATCGCTTCAATCACGAAACCCGCCGGCCGCGGCGGCTGTTGATGCACCGTCGTGAAATCAACCGGCTGACCGGCGCCGTTCAGCGGGACGGCATGACGCTTGTGCCGTTGCGGCTTTACTTCAACGACCGGGGCAGGGCCAAATTGCAATTGGCCCTGGCGCGCGGCAAGAAAACCTACGACAAGCGCGAAACCGAAAAACGCCGCGATTGGGAAAGGGACAAGGCCCGCCTGATCCGCGAACGGGGATAGTCGTTTAAGCGCAACACGCTTCCAGGACTGACTGTCCCGTCAGGCAGCGTGGGCTCCCTTTAAATGCTCGGCAACACGCTCAAAGACGGCGTGAAACATGGCCGGTGTCAAACGCCCCGTATTGGTGTTGTACCGGGAGCAGTGATAACTGTCGAACATCGTCAGATCCGGCCCGACCGCATGTTCGGCACCGTGCGCAAAGGGATAGTTCGCCCGCCTCAGGCCGAGCGTCGTGAGCGTCGTGTCGTGCGCAATGCGTCCGAGCACGACCAGCGCACGAAGCTCCTTCATGTCGGCAAGCGTGTTTTCCAGGAAAGGCCGACACGCCTTGATTTCCGCACCCGTCGGCTTGTTTTCCGGCGGCACGCACCGCACGGCATTGGTGATCGCGGCATCGACCAGTCGCAACCCGTCGTCGGGCCGCGCTTCGTAGCGGCCGGTTGAAAACCCGAAGCGATCGAGCGTCTCGTAGAGCAGGTCACCCGCATAATCGCCGGTGAACGGCCGGCCGGACCGGTTTGCGCCGCGCAAGCCCGGCGCCAGTCCGATGATCAGGAGCTTTGGAGTGCCGCTGCCAAATGTCGGAACCGGCGCGTTGAACCAGTCCGGTTCCTTGGTCCGATAATGGTTCCGAAACGCGACCAGCCGATCGCACAGAGCGCAGTCGCGTTGCGGATTTGTCGCCCCGTCAGAGATCCTCGAACTCGTCATCGTCCACCACGTCGCGTGTGCGCATCTGGCGCTGCGGACGTTCGCTGGGATCACGGCCGATCTTGTTGGAGATTTCGGCGAGATCGATGAAATTGTCGGCCTGACGGCGCAGGTCGTCGGCAATCATCGGCGGCTGGGTTTGCAGCGTCGACACCACACTGACCTTTTTGCCGCGGCGCTGCAGGGCTTCGACCAGTTTGCGAAAGTCTCCGTCGCCCGAAAACAACACGAAATGGTCAACAGATTCGGACAATTCCATCGCATCGACGGCAAGTTCGATGTCCATATTCCCTTTGACCTTGCGCCGGCCCTGAGCATCGTAGAACTCTTTTGCCGGCTTGGTCACGACGTGGTACCCGTTATAGTCGAGCCAGTCGATGAGCGGTCGGATTGACGAATATTCTTGGTCCTCGACAAGCGCGGTATAATAAAGAGCGCGAAGCATATAGCCTTTGCCGTGGAATTCTTTTAAAAGACGCTTGTAATCGATATCGAAACCGAGCGTTTTCGCTGTGGCATAGAGATTGGCCCCGTCTATGAACAGCGCAATCTTTTCTCTTGGATCGAACATAGTGACCTCAATTTTATTGTTATTCGGTTTTGGTATTCGGGATGGCCGGTATTAGGAGCGCCTTTAAAATCGATAGGGCTGTTTGTCTCAAATTCGATTTTTCGCAAAGCGACAATAAATTCGGCCTGGCCCGTGCGGTGGAATGGTGCCGTTTCAGAACTCTTCGCCGCACTTGACACCGAATCCACCCTTGTGGTTAGCGCACTTTTGCCGTGTCAACAAGGATAACATTGCAATTTGGCCGGTTAGGAGGGCGAATCCGTCGATTCTTCCCTTGAAGATTTGCCGTACCTACCCTATGAACCCGTTTTAGATTCCCCACATCAGGAGACTGCCGATGGCCCGCGTTACGGTCGAGGATTGTATTGACAAGGTCGACAACCGGTTCGAGCTCGTGCTTCTGGCCGGACACCGTGCGCGCATGATTTCCAGTGGATCGCAGATCACCGTGGACCGCGACAACGACAAGAACCCGGTTGTGGCTCTGCGCGAGATCGCCCAGGAAAGTGTCAACCCCGACGACCTGAAAGAAGACCTCATCCATTCGCTTCAGCGTTATGTCGAAGTGGACGAGCCAGAACCCGAACCCGTTCCCATGCTCGCCAACGAACCCACCCCGGATGCCCCTGCAGACGATGGCGTGACGTTCGACCGTATGAGCGAAGAGGACCTGCTGCGTGGTCTGGAAGGTCTCGTGCCGCCGGATAAGTCCGACGACTACTGACGTCGGGCCGGCCCGATACTGTGAAGGCCCTGTGCGGCCATGATGCGTCAATACGAGCTTGTAGAGCGGGTCGCGCGGTACAATCCCGATTGTGACGAAGCCCTTTTGAACAGGGCCTATGTCTACGCCATGCAGAAGCACGGCGCGCAGACCCGGGCGTCAGGCGACCCGTATTTCTCTCATCCGCTTGAAGTTGCCGCCATCCTCACGGACATGCGGCTCGACGATGCAACGATCGCCGTCGCCCTCCTGCACGATACGATTGAGGACACCGACGCCACCCGAACCGAAATCGACCAATTGTTCGGTCACCGGATCGGCGAGCTTGTCGACGGTCTCACCAAGATCAAGCGCCTGGATTTCGCGACCAAGCGCGCCAAGCAGGCGGAAAACTTCCGCAAGCTGCTCCTGGCCGTCGCCGAGGACGTCCGTGTGCTTCTGGTCAAGCTTGCCGACCGGCTCCACAACATGCGCACCCTGCATTTCGTCAAGCAGGAAAAGCGCGGGCGTGTCGCAGAAGAGACTATGGAAATCTATGCGCCCCTGGCCGGGCGCATGGGCATGCACGACGTGCGCGAAGAGCTGGAGCGGCTGGCGTTCAAGACGCTGAACCCGGAGGCGCATGAAGCGATTTCGGAACGGCTCGACGATCTGCGGATCCGCAATGCCGATCTGATCAGCGATATCGAATCCGATCTGACGCGACGCCTTGCCGAGCGCGGCATCGATGCGAAGGTGATCGGTCGCCAAAAGCAGCCCTATTCGATCTTCCGCAAGATGCAGCGCAAGTCCGTGGCGTTTGAGCAATTGTCGGACATTTACGGATTTCGCGTGATCGTCGACAGCGTCGACAATTGTTACCTGGCACTCGGCCTCATCCATTCGACGTGGCCGGCGGTTCCCGGGCGCTACAAGGATTACATCTCGACACCGAAGCAGAACGACTACCGGTCCGTCCATACCACGGTCGTCGGTCCGAGCCGGCAGCGGGTGGAACTGCAGATCCGCACCCGGGAAATGGATCAGATCGCCGAATACGGCATCGCCGCCCACGCGCTTTATCGCGACGGCATGCCCGGCAACGGCACGATGGCGGATCTGTCCAGGGAAAGCCGGTCCTATGCCTGGTTGCGGCGCACGATCGAATCGCTGTCGGAGGGCGATTCATCGGTCGATTTTCTGGAAAACACCAAGCTTGAACTGTTTCACGACCAGGTTTTCTGTTTCACGCCGAAGGGGCGGCTGATCGCTTTGCCGGTCGGAGCGACGCCGATCGACTTTGCCTATGCGGTCCATACCGACATCGGCAATGCCTGCATGGGGTGCAAGATCAACGGCTACCCGATGCCGCTGCGCACGAAGCTGAAGAACGGCGACGAGGTGGAGATCCAGACCGAAGAGGGGCATGTGCCGCCGGCCGCCTGGGAGGCGTTGGCCGTGACCGGCAAGGCCCGGGCGGCGATCCGCCGGGCGGCACGTGACGCGGCGCGGCGCCAGTTCGAGGCTGTTGGCCGCCACCTTCTCGAACATGCGCTGCATGTCATGGACGGCGCGCCGAGCGACGACGATATGGAACTCGCGCTGTCGCGGCTCGGCCAGAAATCGCTCGTCGATTTCTACATCGCGCTCGGCCGCGGCGAATTGCCGATCGAAGATGCGGTGCGTGCCGTCGTTCCGGGCGCGGAATACTCTCCTTCCAACGGGGCGCAACCCGGGGACGGCTGGTTTGGGCTCGCCACCGCCGAGGGCATGGTCTTCAAGGTCCCGGACCATTCCGAGGACTACGGCGGCAAGACGCTGCCGATCCGCGGCCTGTCGGGCAATCTGCCGGTGAAGTTCGCGCCGAACGGCGGGGCGCTGCCGGGCGATCGCATTGTCGGCATCCTGTCGCCCGGCGAGGGCATTACGATCTACCCGATCCAGTCATCCGCGCTTGCCGAGTTCGATGACCGGGCGGATCTGTGGCTCGACGTGCGGTGGGATGAAACCGGTCTGAGCGGTGTGCGGTTTCCCGCACAGGTCGTCGTGACGATCGTCAACAAGCCGGGAGCGCTGGCCCAGATCGCTCAGGTTGTCGGTGAAAATCGCGGCAACATCGACAACATCAAGATGACACGCCGGTCCACCGATTTTCATGAAATGCTGGTTGATCTGGAAGTGTTCGATGTGAAACACCTCAATCGGATAATCGAGCAGATTCGCGCAAAAGACGTGGTGTCGGACGTGCATCGCGTCATTTCCTGACCTTCGATTCACGTGCCGGCGACTTTGTGGTGCGACACGACTTCAGGGTCGTGGACACATCTTTATGCTTCCGGTTACGATTTATTGGGCTAAAGCATATATTTTGGTTTCACTGGGCTGAGACTATTAGTTAAGAAAAGCAAAAAGGGGCAGTTGGCGCGCGTATCATGTTGTTTCGACAGCGCTTCAAACCGGATTTGTGGGAGAAAGCGCGGGTATTCCTATGGCCGCGCCGTTCCTGGTTCCGGTCCTTCGAATACTTGCGCAAACGCGTCGTACGCCTGTCGGCGTCGCCGCACGTCATTGCGCTCGGATTTGCGGCCGGAGCCTTTGCCTCCTGTACGCCCTTCGTTGGTTTCCATTTCATCATCGCGGCAGCCGTGGCGTTTGTGCTCGGCGGCAACATCATCGCATCGGCCATCGGCACGGCGGTCGGCAATCCGCTGACCTTTCCCTTCATCTGGGCATCGACGTTCCAGATTGGAACGCAGGTACTGCCGAGCCCGCAGATGGAAGCACATTCCGGCGAGTTCTCCGTCGACTTCTTCACCCAATCCTTCGACGTGATCCTGCCAACCTTTGCGCGCATGCTGATCGGCTCGGTACCGATCGGTATCGTGGTTGCCTGTATCGCCTATGTCGTGATCCGGATCATCACCGCGGCCTATCAGGCTGCCCGGCGCCGGCGATTGAACGGCACCGCCATGGCGGTCGCAAACCCCAACTCCGCGGACGAGGCCTGAGGACGTGCGCCAGGCATCTGTCCGCAGCGGTCTCGGCAGCAGCATATGATCATCGGAATCGGATCGGACCTGATCGACATTCGCCGCATCGAAAAGACGCTCGACCGGTTCGGCGATCGTTTCATCCAGCGTGTCTTTACCGATGTGGAGCGCGAACGCTCAGAACGCCGGGCCCAGCGCGCCGCATCCTATGCAAAGCGGTTCGCAGCCAAGGAAGCCTGTTCCAAGGCGCTTGGCAGCGGTATCCGCATGGGCGTTGCTTGGCGCGACATGGGCGTCGTCAACCTGAAGAGCGGCAAGCCGACAATGCGGCTTGCCGGCAAGTCGCTTGCCCGCCTGCAGGAGCTGACGCCGGCCGGGTTCCTCGCGCGCATCGATCTGACGATCACAGACGATTATCCACTCGCCCAGGCCTTTGTGGTGATCACGGCAATTCCGCCGGAATGGCAGGCAGCGTTTCCCGAAACGTGACGCATGCGCGCCCGACGCGCCGCGACAATCAGGCTCGCCAGGACATAATGCGCCGTCCGCCGGTGGCAAAGAGCTTTGTCTTGTGTTTCGGGCCGCTGCGGTCTACCACCAATCGACGGTCCGGACTCCGGATGCGGTCCGATATGCTGCGGCGCTCTCCCGACTTTTGTTGGTTTCGCGGCTCCGTTGCGGATCGGCGAACGGCACCGGGCAAAGACGGCAGGTCCCGGGGTCGATACTGAGGGGAAGGCGGTCCTGGCAAAATGCCGGAATGCGGCCGATATCCCGTGGAAAGAGATCGATCGGCATGGACCGTTTCGCCAGGTGGTGAACCGACGGCCGGGATCGGGTGGCGGATAGATTGAGGCGCCGCGGCGCCCGCAGAGGTATTGGCGACGATGAGTTCGAAAGATCAGACCGAAGACGTTGATCTGAAATCGAAAAACAAAGGCGGATTACGCGAATCCGCCGTGGTGATCGTTCAGGCGCTGATCCTTGCGCTGGTTGTCCGCACGTTGCTGTTTCAGCCGTTCAACATTCCGTCAGGCTCGATGATGGATACGCTGCTGGAGGGCGATTACCTGTTCGTATCCAAGTACAGCTATGGCTACAGCCAGTACAGCGTTCCGTTTGCCGCGATTCCGTTTTCGGGACGGATATGGTCTGCGGAACCCGAGCGCGGCGACGTGGCGGTGTTCAAACTGCCCCGCGACAATTCGACCGACTACATCAAACGCGTCGTCGGTCTGCCCGGCGATCGCATCCAGATGATCGGCGGCGTGCTGCATATCAACGGCGAGGCCGTCAAGCGCGAACGGATCGAAGACTTCGTCGACGAGCCCGGACGCTCCGGCAAGACCGTGCGGCGCTATATCGAAACGCTGCCCAACGGCGTCTCCTACCACATCCTGGATCTGGTCGACGGCAGCATTCAGGACGATACGCGCGTTTTCGAGGTCCCGGCTGGCCAGTATTTCATGATGGGCGATAACCGCGACAACTCGACCGACAGCCGGTTTCCGTCGGTCGGGCCCGTACCGTTCGAAAACTTTGTCGGCCGGGCGGAAATCCTGTTCTTCTCGGTCAAGAACGGCGCGTCTGCCTGGATGTTCTGGATGTGGCCGTGGACGGTGCGTTGGGATCGCCTGCTGAACGATCTATGAGCGACGGCACTGATCGTCTGGAGCCGCTTGAAACGATACTCGGCCATCGTTTCGCTGACCGTGAAGTCCTGATCCGTGCGCTCAGTCATGCGAGCGCCGTGGCGCGGCCGCAAAAGATCGTCGACAGCTACCAGCGGCTGGAATTCCTGGGCGACCGGGTGCTGGCGCTTGTCATTTCCAAGATGCTCTACACGCGGTATGACAATGCCGATGAGGGCGAACTGGCCCGCCGCCTCAATCAACTGGTCATGCGCGAAACCTGTGCCGCGGTAGCAGTTGAGGCCGGCATCGCGCCGTTCATGATCCTCGGCGACAGCGAAATAAAGACCGGCGGCCGGGAAAAGGCGGCGATCCTGGCCGATGTCTGCGAGGCGTTGATCGCGGCACTTTATCTGGATGGTGGCCTTGCGGCGGCCGCGCAATTCGTTGAGACACACTGGCGCCCCCGCATGGAAGCCGGATCCGGCAGCCGCAGCGATGCCAAAACAACGCTGCAGGAATGGGCGCAGGGAAGAGGATTCCCGCCACCTCGCTACCAAGAAGACGCGCGCACCGGGCCCGATCACGCGCCGACATTCACGATCTCGGTGCACGTTGAAGCCGAGGATCCGGCGACCGGAACGGGCGGATCGAAACGCGAGGCGGAACAGGAGGCGGCGGCCGTGCTGCTCCTGCGGCTCGGCGTGTGGAGCGCGGACGATGTCTGAAGCCGAAGAAGCCCGGCCCGACGGGCCCGAACGCTGCGGTTTCGTCGCCTTGATCGGCGCCCCGAACGCCGGCAAGTCGACCCTCGTCAACCGGGCGGTCGGCGCCAAGGTGTCAATCGTCACGCACAAGGTTCAGACCACCCGGGCGATCATCCGCGGTGTCGCGCTGGTCCGCACCAGCCAAATCGTGTTTGTCGACACGCCCGGCATTTTTGCGCCGAAGCGGCGGCTCGACCGGGCCATGGTCGATACCGCATGGTCCGGCGCCCGCGATGCGGACGTCGTCTGCGTGCTTCTGGACGCAAAGAAGGGACTGGAGCCCGATACCGAAACGGTATTGGAAAAAGTCGCGGAGCTGCCGCAACCGAAGGTCCTGCTTTTGAACAAGATCGATACGATCCCGGTGGAACGTCTTCTGGAATTGACGCAAGCCGTACACGAGCGGGTCGGGTTCGACGAAACCTTCATGATTTCCGCCTTGAACGGCGACGGCGTCGACGATCTGTTGGCGCACCTGGCCGACACCGTCCCGAAGGGGCCCTGGCTCTATCCGGAAGATCAGATATCGGACCTGCCGATGCGCAACCTGGCCGCCGAGGTGACGCGCGAAAAACTGTATCTTCGCCTGCATGATGAATTGCCGTACCGCTCATCGGTCGAAACCACGCAATGGAAGGATCTGAAGGACGGTTCGGTGCGGATCGAACAGACGATCTTTGTTGAACGCCAGAGCCAGAAGAAGATCGTCATCGGCCGCGGCGGTCAGGCCATCAAGGCCGTCTCGGCCGCGGCACGAACGGAGATTGCGGACATGGTGGACCGTCCGGTTCACCTGTTTCTGTTCGTCAAGGTGCGGGACAATTGGGCCGACGATCCGGAGCGGTACCGGGAAATGGGGCTGGAATTTCCGCGTGACTGACGTTGCGCGGCGAGGCACGTGACCCGATCGCAAGCATTGGACGGGACAGACGATGCAATGGGCCGATGAAGGGCTTGTGCTCGGAACGCGCCATCACGGCGAAACCAGTGTCGTACTCGAAGTCCTGACACGGGCCCATGGGCGTCATCTCGGGTTGGTACGCGGCGGGCGCTCGCGCAAGGTGCAGCCCGTTCTGCAGACCGGCAACACGGTCCAACTCGTCTGGCGCGCCCGCCTTGACGATCATCTCGGCATGTTCACTGTCGAACCGGTCACGCTGCGCGCGGCCGTCCTGATGGAAAACGCCGTTGGCGTGCATGGCGTACAGGTTCTGGCCGCGCTCGTCCGGCTTCTCCCGGAGCGCGATCCGCACGAGCGGTTCTTCACGGCCTGCGAGGTGATCGTGCAATCCTTCGACGATCCGGCCCTTGCCGGTGAATTGCTGGTCCGCTTCGAGTTGGAAATCCTCAACGATCTCGGTTTTGGCATCGACCTCAGCCGATGCGCCGCAACCGGCGGAAGCGAGGATCTTGTCTTTGTCTCTCCAAAGTCCGCCCGCGCCGTCAGCCGGGAGGCCGGGTTGCCGTATCAGGACCGATTGCTCGCACTGCCGGCCTTTCTTGTCGAACGGGAGCGGAGCGGACCTCCAAACTACGACGACCTGAAAGCGGCGTTCGATCTTTCAGGATACTTCCTGGCGCGCAATGTCTACGAACCGCGCGGCGCGCCAATGCCGCCGATCCGGGGGCAGTTTCTTCAGGCTGTGAAGCGACGCCTTGGAACGCAATAGGCGCCAAACGCAAGAAAGGAGGCATGAGGGCCTCCTTTCTTTGACAGACTGTCCCGGCGGGCCGGGAAGGTCGTTGCGATCAGATCCAGATGATGTATCCGCCTTCGCGGTCGCGATGTTCCACGTGCAGCGGCTGGCGGCCGCCGAAGCTGAGCTTGCCGTCATAGGCCGGCTTGCCTTCGCGGATTTCCTGGGGCGAGAGCCGGCGATGACCGTTGCTGCCGTCGACTTTTTCCTGCTTCAGTTCGCCTTTGCCCGGGAAAAAGGATTTCAGGTTGAATGCCTGGGAGGGGGCAACGGAGGAGGCGATGACGGCAAGAGCGAGAGCGCCGGTGATGAAGGTGCGGTTCATGATAGAGTTCCTTTCCAGTGTGGCGGACGGGTCTGCCGTCCTTGATGAACCGGAAATGGGAGGCGGCCCGATAAACCTCAAAACAACAGGCGGTCAGATTTGACGGGCACAGTCGTGACTTTGGTCACACAGCGACTTGTTCGTGCCCGACGGCTGCGGTAGCCAGAACAGATGGGCAACGACGTGATTCCGTCCGGCTCGGTCGAGCCGATCAATCTGCGCGAGGCGCTGGAAGAGCGCTACCTCGCCTATGCGCTGTCGACCATCATGAACCGGGCACTGCCGGACGTGCGCGACGGCCTGAAGCCGGTACACCGCCGCCTGCTCTACGCGATGCGCCAGTTGAAACTGGATCCCGGTTCCGGCTTCAAGAAATGCGCCCGCGTCGTCGGCGACGTGATCGGCAAGTTCCACCCGCATGGCGACCAGGCCGTCTACGACGCGCTGGTGCGCCTCGCCCAGGATTTTGCCGTGCGCTATCCGCTCGTCGACGGCCAGGGCAATTTCGGCAATATCGACGGCGACAACGCGGCGGCCATGCGGTACACCGAGGCCCGCTTGACCGATGTCGCGCGCCGGCTGCTGGACGGGATTGACGAGGACGCGGTCGATTTCCGCGAGACCTATGACGGCGAGGACAAGGAACCGATCGTCCTGCCGGGCGCGTTTCCGAACCTTCTGGCCAATGGGGCGTCAGGCATTGCCGTCGGCATGGCGACCTCGATCCCGCCGCACAATGCCGCGGAATTGTGTGCGGCCGCGCAGCACCTGATCAAACACCCGAACGCCTCGATCGACAAACTCGTGGATTTTGTGCCCGGGCCGGATTTCCCGACCGGCGGCATCATCGTCGATGATAGGGAAACGATTCTGGACGCCTATCGCACCGGCCGCGGCGGTTTCCGGGTCCGCGCGCGCTGGGAAGTTGAGGATCAAGGGCGCGGTGTCTGGGTCGCCGTCGTGACTGAAATTCCCTATCAGGTGCAAAAGAGCCGGCTCATCGAAAAGATTGCCGAACTGATCCAGACACGGAAAGTTCCGCTGCTCGCCGACGTCCGGGATGAATCCGCTGAAGATGTCCGCATCGTGCTGGAACCCAAATCGCGCACCGTCGATCCGAACCTTCTTATGGAATCGCTGTTCAAGCTGTCGGATCTTGAGAGCCGCGTTTCGCTGAACATGAACGTCCTGTCGCGCGGCCAGGTCCCGAATGTGCTCGACCTGCGCACCGTGCTCTGGGAATGGCTGGAACACCGCAAGGATGTGCTCGTCCGGCGCACACGCTTCCGCCTCGACAAGATCGCGCGGCGGCTGGAGGTGCTCGAAGGCTATCTGATTGCCTATCTGAACCTCGACGAAGTCATTCGCATCATCCGCTACGAGGACGAACCCAAGCAGCAATTGATGCAGACCTTCGATCTGACCGAGGTCCAGACCGAAGCCATCCTGAACATGCGCCTGAGGGCATTGCGCAAGCTGGAAGAGCTGGAGATCCGCCGCGAGCACGAGGCGCTGACCGAGGAACAGTCCGAACTGAACGCGCTGTTGGCCTCCGACGACCTGCAATGGGCGCGGCTTTCGGACGAAATCGCTGAGGTCCGCAAGGCCTACGGCCCGAAGACCGATCTCGGTCGCCGCCGCACCACCTTCGATACCGCGCCGGACCACGATCTGGAAGACATCCAGCAGGCCATGATCGAACGTGAACCGATTACGGTCGTCGTCTCCGAAAAGGGCTGGATCCGGGCGCTGAAGGGCCATGTCCAGGATATGGCGGGCCTGTCGTTTAAGCAGGGCGACGAATTGAAGATCTGGTTCCACGCCCAGACCACCGACAAGCTCCTGGTGTTTTCCACCGGCGGCCGGTTCTACACGCTCGCCGCCGATCGCCTGCCCGGCGGGCGCGGACACGGCGAACCGGTGCGCCTGATGGTCGACCTCGATCAGGACCAGGACATTGTGTCGGTGTTCGTGCATGTGCCCGATCGCCGGCTTCTGGTCGTGTCGCGGGAGGGCAGGGGCTTCGTGCTCGCAGAACGCGACGTGCTGGCCAATACGCGCAAGGGAAAGCAGGCGCTGAACGTGGCGGCCGGAGACGAGGCGGCCCTGTGTGTGGACGCTTCCGGCGACCGCGTGGCAATCATCGGCGAGAACCGCAAGCTCCTGGTCTTCCCGCTCGACCAGATTCCCGAAATGGCGCGCGGGCGGGGCGTGCGTCTGCAACGCTACCGCCAGGGCGGCGTTGCCGACGTCATCGTGTTCGCTGCCGCCGACGGCCTGACCTGGATCGATTCCTCCGGGCGCACCTTCACGCGCTCGCTTGACGAACTGGCCGACTGGCTCGGCGACCGTGCCGCGGCGGGTCGGCTGCCTCCCAACGGCTTCCCGAGGTCGAACCGCTTCGGTGCTCCCGGACTTTAGAAGTTTTTTCTCGGCCAATCGGAACCGGTCGTGTTGACGGTTGCAATGCGCTGGGTTTCCCTGATCGCATGAACGGGCGTTCGATCCGTTCCGACAGGGAGAACACGATGAGCGTGAAACTGCATGGGACATTGTGGACGTCTTGGGCGACGCTGGCACTGGCCGCAAGCCTCGGCACCGCACTTGCCAACGACGCCACACACCCTCTGGACGGGCTGACAGCGTCGGAGCATGAGGCCGTTCTGGAAATCCTGAAGGCCGACGGAAAACTGACCGATGCGAGCCGGTTCCCGCTGGTCGCGCTTTCCGAGCCCGAAAAGGCCATGGTCAAGGCCTGGAAGGCGGGCGATCCGATCCCGCGTTCCGTGGTGGCGATCGTCAAGGAGGGACCGAAATCCTTTCGCGCCGAGATCGACCTGACCGGCGAGGCCATAACGTCTTGGGGTGAGGCCGAGGGCGAGAGCATGGTGCTCCTGGAAGAGTTCATCGGCGCTATGGAACTGGCGCTCGGTGCGCCGGAAATGGTGGCCGGCCTGGAAAAGCGCGGCCTGACGCCCGACGATGTATTCTGCCTGCCGCTGACGGCCGGTGCGTTTGGCGGCGATGACGAAGCCGGCCGCCGCCTCATGAAAGTGCCCTGTTACGTCAATCCGACCGGCTCCAACTTCTATGCCAAACCCATCGAGGGCCTGTTCGCGACGGTCGATCTGAACGGCAAGGAGGTCCTTGCGGTCACCGATACCGGTGTCGTGCCGGTGCCGGAGGATCCCTGGGGTTATACGGCCGAGGAACTCAAGGCCCGTTTCGGCGGCCTGCGTCCGGAAATGAAGCCGCAGACCGTCTCGGCGCCCGAAGGTGCGAACTATTCGATCGACGGCTCGACCGTGAGCTGGGACATCTGGCGTTTTCACTATCGCATCGACAAACGGCCCGGCCTGGTACTGTCGATGATCGACGTCAACGACCGCGGCACGTGGCGGCCGGTGCTCTATCAGGCGCACCTGTCGGAAGTCTTTGTGCCCTACATGGATCCCGACCAGGGCTGGTACTGGCGCACCTATATGGACAGCGGCGAATACGGCTTCGGCATCTTCATGAGCCCGCTGACGCCGGGCGTCGATTGTCCGAAGGACGCGACCTATCTCGACATCACCCTGTCCGACGACATGGGCAAGCCATTCCCCGTGCCGGGCGCCGTATGCGTGTTCGAGCGCGCGATCGGCGATCCGGCCTGGCGGCATTTCGAGATCTTCGCCCAGACCCCGGACAATCCGGTGCCGGCCGAAGGCCGTCCGGCAACCGAACTGGTCATGCGCTATGCTTCGGAAGTCGGCAATTACGACTATCTGATCGACTACGTCTTCCAGCAGGATGGCGGCATGCGCATCGGTGTCGGCTCGACCGGGCTCGATGCGGTCAAAGGTGTCGCCTCAAAGTCGATGAAAGATCCGACCGCGGAAGCCGACACCCGCTACGGCACGCTGATCGCACCCAATCTCGTCGCCCCGAACCACGACCATTATTTCAATTTCCGCATGGATTTCGACATTGACGGCGAGGCCAACGACTTCATGAAGGCCCGCATGGTGCCGACGACCCCGGCCGACGATGTGCCGCGCCGGTCCATGTGGACGCTGGAACGCTCCATGCCGAAAACGGAAAAGGCCGCCCGGTCGCAGATCAACCCGGCGAGCCCGGCCATGTACCACATCATGAACCGCAATGTGGAAAGCGGCCTCGGCCACAATCCGAGCTACATGCTGATGCCGCACGGCTCCTTTGCCTACGGCCAGATGATGGTCGAAGACCCGCCGGTCCGCCGCAACGCTTATATCGAGAACCAGCTCTGGATCACGCCCTACAACAAGGACGAGCGCTATGCGGGCGGCGAATATGCCTTCCAGAGCTCGGGTGACGATACGCTGATGACGTGGACGGACCAGGATCGCGCGATCGACAACCGGGACATCGTCGCCTGGTACACGGTCGGCTTCCATCACGTGCCGCGCATGGAGGACTGGCCGGTCATGCCCATGCACTGGTCGACTTTCATGCTGAAGCCGTTCAACTTCTTCCCGCACAACCCGGCGATCACGATCCCGGCCGTGCAATAGACCCTGGTCCCGGCGCACCGAATACGGTGCGCCGGGGGCCTTTTTCTCCTGGGATCAAGGTCGGAGAACCCTCTCCGGAGGGGGGTGAGAACTGATCGTTGACTGTTTCCGATATATTGGATAATACATCCAATATGAAGGAAAGTTCATCGGCCGATCTCACCAAACGCATTGCAGACCGTCTGCGCGGGCTCCGCGCCGAGCGCGGCTATACGCTCGAGGAACTGGCACACTTGAGCGGCGTCAGTCGGTCGATGATCTCCGCAATCGAGCGTGGTGAGAACAGTCCGACCGCAGTCCTTCTGGAACGGCTTGCCGCGCCGCTGGGCGTCTCGCTGGCTGCTCTGTTCGATGCGCCGGCCGCTGCCGGCGACCCGGTCGCCCGGCGCGCCGATCAGGCGGAATGGCGCGATCCGTCCTCCGGATACCTGCGCCGCAGCGTCTCGCCGACCGGTGTCGAGACGCCGATCCGGCTCGTCGAAGTGGAGTTTCCCGCCGGCGGGCGCGTCACTTACGACACCGGGGCTCGTGCTGCCAGGATCGACCAGCAGGTCTGGGTTCTGGACGGCGTGCTTGACGTCACGGTCGGTGAGGAGACCCATCATCTGGAAACCGGCGATTGTCTGGCCTTCCGGCTCGACAGGCCGACAGGCTTCCACAATCCGTCAACGCAGACCGTCCGCTATGCGGTCATCGTGGTGGGTGAGGGCGGGCCGGCGTCGTGAGGGATACTCCAACAGAAATCGTGACGTCTCACGGAACGGTGCGCATCGCCCGGCGCGCCCGGTTGGACGATGCCGATCTGGACGGGCTGGCGGCCGTGCTCGCC
The DNA here is from genome assembly GCA_028285165.1 of Rhodobiaceae bacterium. GTDB lineage: Bacteria > Pseudomonadota > Alphaproteobacteria > Rhizobiales > JANQQB01 > JANQQB01. The sequence goes on along the minus strand of JANQQB010000266.1, from coordinate 4,006 downwards.
GATTGTGTGGCGGGCGGGGCTTCCGTGGGTTTCATGCAGCCGCTGCCGGTCGACCGGGCGCGTGAATTCTGGTCCGGACTGGCAGAAGAAGTGGCCGCCGGTCGACGGGCGCTGCTCGTCGCCGAGGATCCGGCCGGTATTCTCGGCACCGTGCAATTGATCCTCGGTTTGCCGGAAAACCAGCCGCATCGGGCCGATATCGCCAAAATGCTGGTCCATCGGCGTGCGCGACGAACGGGCGTCGGTGCGGCGCTGATGCGGGCCGCGGAAACGGTCGCGCGGGCCGAGGGGCGCTCCATCCTGGTGCTCGATGCCGCAACGCCCGGTGACGCGGAGCGGCTCTACCGGCGCCTTGGATGGCAGGCGGTCGGCATCGTGCCGCATTACGCCCTGATGCCCGACGGCGGACGCTGCGATACCTGTTTCTTTTATCGCAGGCTGACGCCGGACCCGGCCTGACAATCGATATGGCGCCCGAATTTGTCCTCGCCGCGTTGGCGAGCGCCCTCTTGCACGCGCTCTGGAACGCCGCGGTCAAGGCCGGCCCCGATCCGGACACCCGCATGTTGGCCCAGATGGTTGCCGGCGCAGTGTTTGTCCTGCCGGCCTTGTTCTGGATCGGTTTGCCCGACCCGGTCGCCTGGCCCTGGCTTGCGGCGTCGACCGTGCTGAACGCTTGCACCGTGCTTGCGATCCTGCGGGCTTATGAACGGGGCGGGTTCGGCATCGTCTATGCGTCGGTGCGGGCGCTGTCGGTGGTGCTTGTCGTCCCGCTTGCCGCGCTGCTTGCCGACGAAGTTCCGGCACGGCTGGAATTGGCCGGCGTCTTGCTGATCGCCATGTCGCTGACGTTGTTGGCGCTCGGCGATCGGGTGCCTGCAATGCGGCGCCACGTCGAGCACGGGCGCGGGCCAGCCTTTCGTGCGTCTGTCGACCTCAAAGGCGTGCCTTCAATGACACGTTCTACGCTCCTATGGATACTGCTCGCGGGGATGACGGCCGCCGGATATGCGATCTGCGATGCCAGGGCCGTGCGCGCCGACGGCGCGGCACTCCCCTATGCGCTGACGGTTTCGGTGGCCAATGCCGTTTTCATGGCTTTGCTGAGGGCGCGCCGGATCCCTTTATGGCGGATCGAGGCGCGGGAATGGGGCATCGCCCTCCCGGTCGCGCTCGCCGCGCTCGCGTCCTACGCGCTTTTGTTATGGGCAGTGACAACCGCGCCGGTCGCGCCGACCATGGCGTTGCGTGACACCAGTGCCTTTTTCGGCCTGATCATCGGCCTGGTCTGGTTCGGCGAACGACTAACGGGCCCACGTGTCATCGCCTTGCTGATTGCGGCAGGCGGTGTCCTTTGTGTGCGTTTCGGCTGGTAAATCAACGTGATCCGAAGCCTCGTGCCGGTCGCCGAACCAGCGATCGACAAGAGGCGTACATCAACGCGATCACTTACGGCCCGCGTCGCCCGAAGGCGAACCGGCTGTTGCCCGGCCGTGGTGCAGCCCGCTGGGACTGAGGAGGCGAGTAGTCTGGTGTCGTTCGATTGAATACCCGATCCCGCTGCACGTCGCCCGACAATCCTCGATAGGCCGCTGCCGGCACCTCGGCGTGACCGCCACGCGGGTTCGGTCCGTGCTGGTTTGCACCCGAACTCGGTGGAAGGAACAAGGCCAGAAGAAGAATGATGCAATTGGCAAGACCGCCGGGAAGTATGAGGCTCGGCTCGATGATCTTGGCCAAGGCCAGCGTGTTCATGACGCTGACGGCGCCGTAGATGAACGCAAGGGCGCCGAGTTGACCGGTGTCGTTAAAGCGTTTTTTCATCAAGGCGACCGCAACCCAGATGCTAACAAGACTGGTAACCAGCACAATCGGCCGGGTGAGGGGTTTCAGTGCTGCTTCCACCGCGCGCGGGCTGGTATGTCCGCCAACAATCGCCACTATGAAGCCAAGAATGAACATCAGAACGAAGACGACAACGAAAAAGCCCAGTAAGAACAAAATCGTCGTCAAAAGGTACGTCCGTCGCGAAATGCGACCCTGCAGTCCAAAAAGAAAGGAAGATATGGGCATGGTTGAAATCATCCTGTAAGTATTTCTTCTTAATCGGGAAGTCTTCGTTCAAAAATAGAAGAAACCTTTGACGATCGGCTTAAGGAAAATGGTTTTAGGATCGTAAATAGCTTCCGACGTTGGGTGTCTCGTCGCGGGATTGCGCCTGTCCATGCCCTGATGCGGCCGGGCGAGGTATCGCAGGCTATCGGGTTTCAAAGAACCGGCTCGGCGGCACCCCGAGCGCCTTCTTGAACATGGTAGTCAGGCTCGACGGTGTGCCATAGCCGAGGTCGATGGCGATCGTCGTCACCGGATCGCCGGCGGCCAGCCGCTCGATAACGGTGAGGAGTCGCAATTGCTGACGCCAGACACCGAAACTCATGCCGGTTTCCGCAACAAACCGCCGGGCGAGCGTGCGTTCGCTCATGTGTACGAAGTTTGCCCAGGCGCCGATCGGCCGGTCGTCCGCCGGGTCGGCGCGTAAGGCTTCCATGATGCGCTGCAGCCTTTTGTCCTGGGCATCCGGCAAAGACAGCGGTGCGGTGCGCATTTCGATCAGTTGATCGATGAGCACGGCAAACAGCCGCGCCTCGCGGCCGTCCGGCGGATAGTCCCAGGGCAGGCGCGCCGCCTTGTCGATCAGTTCCCGGGTCAGCGCGTCCACCTGCATGACGGTTGGACGGGCGGGAAACCGGGCAGAGAGGACCGCGTCCAGAAACAGGCCGCGAAACGCGATCTCGCCCGGATAGCGCACGCAATGGCGTGTTTCCGGCGGCAGCCAGATCGCCCGGTGCGGCGGCAGGACATAGAGCCCGTCCGCCGATTGCACGGTCACACAGCCCGTCAAGACGTGGATGAACTGGCCACGCTGGTGGCTGTGCCAGGGAATGGCGCGCGGCTCCATGCGATCCCAGGCCTCGCCGACAATCGGTCTTGGCGCGTGGTCCGCGGGATGGTCGTCGAAGCTGTGCATGGCCGAAATTCCAAGCCGATTGGCAGTTCTTCGGAAGAAACATAGGTCGACCGCGCCACATACACATCCAGACAATGAGGCGCAGCCGTTTCGGCAGGGCCGTTATCAGGAGATCAAACCATGACGGAATTTGTCGTAAACGGGGAGGCGGTGACGGTCGATGCCGCCCCTGACACGTCGCTCTTGTTTGTGCTGCGCGACCACCTCGGTCTCACCGGCACCAAGTTCGGCTGCGGCGCCACGATGTGCGGTGCCTGTACCGTGCATGTCGACGGTGTGCCGACCTTTGCCTGTGTGACGCCGGTCGAAATGGCCGAGGGTGCCGAGGTCACAACGATCGAGGGACTGGGCGCCGCGCTCGGCGACGGCGAGACCCACAAATTGCAGCGCGCCTGGGTCGCCGAGCAGGTGCCGCAATGCGGCTATTGCCAGTCCGGCCAGATCATGCGCGCCGCCGCCTTGCTGGAAGAGAACCCCAATCCGACCCGCGAGGAAATCGTCGATACGATGAGCGCCAATCTGTGCCGCTGCGGCACCTATCCGCGCATCGTGCGGGCAATCGAACGCGCGGCAAAGGAGGTCTGATATGACGCTGTCCGCACAGACGCAGTCGGCACCGGCTGACGCTTCGCGCCGCTCTTTCCTGAAAGGCACGGCCGCGCTGACCTTTGTCGTTGGCACCAGCGGCCTGGTCTCGGTCGCAGCGGCCGGCACCGGCAAAATGGCATCCGACCCTCTCGCTCCGAACATCTGGGTGACGATCGAACCCGACAACACCGTCGCGATCGTCTTTCCGATCACCGAAATGGGGCAGGGATCGTCCTCCGCCCTGCCGCTGATCCTGGCGGAAGAAATGGATGCCGATTGGGATCGCATTCGGGTCGACCAGTTGAACCGCGACGACCGGGATTTCGGCAATCCGGTGTTCGGCAATGTGCTCTATACCGCCGGCAGCACCGGCGTTTACGGTTATTTTGA
>JANQQB010000264.1 GCA_028285165.1 Rhodobiaceae bacterium | reverse complement strand
CACGCAGAGGGTCGGCGGATCTTCATGCCGCGGGAGGAAAGCAATGCTACGCATGAAGCGACGGGATTTTCTGAAAACCGGCACGCTTGTCGGCGCCGGTGTCATGGCGGCCGACAAGGCCTGGTCGCTTAACCGTCTCGAACCCATCGAGGATACGCTCGCAACGGACTATCCCTATCGCGACTGGGAAGATCTCTATCGCCGGGAGTTTACCTGGGACAAGGTCGGCAAGGCCGCGCATTGCATCAACTGCGTCGGCAATTGCGCCTTCGATGTCTTCGTCAAGGACGGCATTGTCCTGCGCGAGGAACAGCTTGCCAAGTATCCGCAGATCAATCCCAACGTACCCGACGCCAACCCGCGGGGATGCCAGAAGGGGGCCATTCATTCCTCAGCCATGTATGAAGGCGACCGGCTGCGCTATCCGCTGAAGCGGGTCGGCGAACGGGGCGAGGGCAAGTGGCAGCGCGTGTCCTGGGACGAAATCACGACGGAAATCGCAGACAAGATCATCGACATCTTCGAAAATCACGGTCCGGGCAAGATGATGACCCATACCGGATCGGGCAACCTTTCCATGGTGCGCCTGGCGGCCCCGTACCGGTTTGCGTCGCTCATCGGCGGCGTCCAGCTCGACATCTTCACCGATGTCGGGGACCTGAATACCGGCGCCCATCTCGCCTACGGCAATCCGTTGGAGAGCTTTACCTCCGACGCCTGGTTCGACGCCGACTACATCATGATGTCGCTGTTCAATCCCAACGCGACGCGCATTCCGGACGCGCATTACATCTGGGAAGCCAAGTATAACGGGGCCCGGGTCGTCTCCGTCGCACCGGATTACAATCCGTCCTCGATCCATGCCGATCTCTGGATGCCGATCGAACCGGGTACCGATCCGTTCCTGTCGATGTCGTTCGTCAACGTGATCATCGAGGAAAAGCTCTACAAGCCCGACTTCATGGCGGAACAGACGGATCTCGCGGTGCTGGTGCGCACCGACAACGGCAAATTGCTGCGCGAGGCCGACCTGAAAGACGGCGGGTCGGACCAGGTCTTCTACCATTGGGACCAGAAGTCCGGCGCGGCAGTCGCGTTGAAGGGATCGATGGGGTCGGAAGAAAATACCCTCGATCTCGGCGATATCGACCCCGCGCTGGAAGGCACGTTCACCGTCGAGGGCATCGAGGTGACGACCGTCTTTGAGAATGTACGCAAGGAAGCCGCCAAGTTTTCACCGGAAGAAACCGCCGCGATCACCGGCATTCCTGCACAGACCGTGCGCGAGGAAGCCCGGTTGTTTGCAAACGCCCGCAAGGCGATCCTGATGCAGGGTTTCAATGTCGGGCGCTATTCCAACGGCATCTACACCGGTTGGGCCCAGACGCTGATTCTGGCCCTGACCGGCCACGGCGGCAAGACCGGCGGCCTCGACACGTCATGGGTCGAATGGAACCACGGCAAGCTGCTTGAACTGGCTCTCTTCGGGTTCCAGAAATTCCCGCGCCTGGAGGCCGGCGGGCTCGGCGAGTTCATGCGCGGCGGCATGATCGAGCATGCCCGCAAGCATTTCGACAACGACAAGCTGAAACAGCGGGTCGGCTTCGACATCGACGAGATGGAGGAGATGATCAACGAGAGCATTTCCGAAGGCTGGATGCCCTATCACGGCGACATGAAGGGCCTGATCTCGATCGCCGACAACAAATTCCGCCGCAACAAGTTTGCCGACAAGTACCGCGAACGCATCCTGCACGAAGTCGAGGAGCTCTTCGTCAACATCAACGTGCGAATGGATTCGACCGCGCAATGGGCCGACTACCTGCTGCCGGCCGCCAGCCATTACGAGGCCTGGGACCTGCGCTCGGTCGGCTTCCATCGCTTCGTGAACGTCTTTTCGCGGCCGGTCGATCCGATCGGCGAGGCGAAACCCGACTGGGATATCATGGAGCTCCTGACGAGGAAGATCCAGGAGCGGGCCGTTGCCCGCGGTGTCGCCGGCTATCAGGACGGCAATGTCAGCCGCGATCTGCACACCATCCATGACGACTTCACCATGGGCGGCACGCTCCTGACCGATTACGACGCCACCAAATGGCTGGTCGACAACGGTCCGGAATTCGGCGGGGTCAGCCTGGAAGAAGGCGCGGAGCAGGGCTTCTTCGTCATGTCGGAAGCCGGCGGCGCGAACCAGCCGCTTCCGGCATCGGAGCCCTACAATCCGTTTGTCGCGCAGACGGAAGGCAAGAAACCGTACGAGACGCTGACCGGCCGCATCACCTTTTATTGCGACCACCCGCGCTTCGTGAAGATGGGTGCGGCGACCCCGACGGCGCGCCACCATGCCGGACGCGAAGCCTCGAACTATCCGCTGTCCTTCTATTCGCCACATACGCGCTGGGGCATCCACTCCAACTGGCGTTCCAACAAATACATGATGCGGCTGCAGCGCGGCGAACCGAACATCTACATCAATCCGAAACTTGCCGCCGCGCGCGGCATCACCGACGGCTCCAAGGTCCGGATTTTCAACGGCATCGGCGAGTTTTTCGCCCAGGCGAAGTTCTATCCGGGCCTGCCGGAGACCGCGATCATGATGGAACA
>JANQQB010000235.1 GCA_028285165.1 Rhodobiaceae bacterium | reverse complement strand
CCAAAATCCAGGACAAGCCGGTCAAACCGTCAAAATCTCTGAGACGAAGGACTAGAGCGGTTCCGGGTTAGATAGAACCATTTGACCGGGTTTACAGGTCCGCTGGCTAGGCGCGGTTTCCGCCGTGGTCTTGCTGACCACAAGGAGACCGCAACGACGTCCAGCGGACCTGTAAACCCGGCCTACCGCAAATCGGATGTTTCCGATTTGCGCACTTTAGTGCCAAACAGGGAAACATCCCTGTTTGGTGGGCCAAATCAGCCCGTCGGCGTCGTTAAATCGCTTGCCCGATACAGAGCAAATCGGATGTTTCCGATTTGCCAGGCAACGAGCAACGGCGAAACATCGCCGTTGCGATCGCGCTGCGCGATTTGCCTAGCCGAGCGAACTGATTTGGTCCATCAAATGGTTCTATCTAACCCGGAACTGCTCTATTTCTGCGGAACCGGCTCGTCCTTTTCGTAGGACTTGGTAACAAGGCGGGAGCGGCGGTGGGGACGCGTCTGCGCGATCTTGCCCTCGTCCGCCTTCAGCTTGTTCTCGCCCGCCACGATGGTGCCGGCCAGGAGGCGCCACGCCCGGTTCACGTCCCAGATCCGGTCGGAAGGGGTTTCGATTTCCAGCCGGTCGATTGCGAACCGGTAGGCGGCCAGCCGATAGCGCAGGGCGTCGGACACCTGACCGATCACCAGGGCGTTCTCGTGCACCCGTCCCTTGGCGTTGGCCAGTTCCAGCTCCGTCAGGTCCGGCCGGCGGCGGGTCGCGCGGATGCGTTCGCGGTCATCGCGTCGGACATTGGATGCGACGCTGAAGAACGGGCTGACCAGTTCGGCATCGGATGTGATGTCGAATCTGAGGCGTTCATAGCGGGCCTCGCTGGAGCGAAACTTGTCGGAGCGCAGATAGGCGTAATAACGATCCGGCGCATGCGCGCGACCGTAGCCCTCGAGGACGCGATTGGTTTCCATTTCGGTGACCGCGCGTCCGAACCAGTCGCGCGTGTGCGGCGGAAACCGAAGATAGGTCGCGCGGCGTCGCATCAGGCGTTCCGTATCGGTCAGATTGTAGGACGAAACTGGTTCTTCGCGGGCATAGGCCTTGGCCTTGCCGAGCGCCGGCAGGGCATGGCGGTTGAGCGGACCGCCTTCCGGGCGACCGAAATCGCCGGTCTTGGAAAAACATCCCGCCGTCAGCAGGCAAAGGCTCAAGACCAGGAGGACGCGCCCCGCGCTTGTGGCGGCGCCTGGCGCACTTGCAGCCCGTCCGAGCCCTCTGGCCATTGCTCATTCCATCGTCGGGCGACAAAGCGATCCCGGCAGGATCGCCTCACCGCAGCGCCAGGACCAAGCGGGTCGCTGACCCTGCCATGACACCCCGTTGCGTTTATCCGGTACCGGAATCGCCGCAGCCGATGATCGATCCGGTAATGGTGTGCTGACGCACCGACAGATCGATCGTATGCCTTTCGACCCGAACGCCCGGAAAGATCACGATCTCGGCACCCTCTTGATCCGCCGGTTTCGTGTTTCGGCCGGACACCTGATCCTGTGCCCGGTAACTCGCCATTTTCAAAACAACACCCATTCCCACCTCCTTTCCGGAGACGCGCTGAGCCTGTTCGCCGCAGATTTGCACGCGTGTTGCCATCTGTCTTTCACGTGTTTCTGTCTTTAATCTCTTGTTTGGGTTAACAGGTCGCTAACGGTTTTTTGCCATTCTCCGGCGAAGATGTTCACGGTTCGACATGCGGCGTGTTCGAATCCGACCCCCGGTTGGCTCCATCCAATGTCTCGATCTTTTCTGTTTGCCAAAGAAATCGACAGCGAAATCCAGCAGGCCGCGTCTGATCATGTGGCCGTCCTGGCGGCGCTCGATTACAGCCGTGAAGAACGGCACGACCGGTCGACGGCCGACATGTTCGCGGCACTCATCCAGTCCTATTGGCGGGATCTGTCGCTTGCCGAACGGCGTGTGATCGCCCGGGTCCTGGCGCCGCGGTCAGATGTGCCGCGCGTGCTCATCACACTTTTTCTGTCCGACCATTATACGGTGGCCAATGCCATCATAGATGCCTCGCCGCTGATCGACGAGCCGGACTATTACCGGATCGCCGAAACCCGCGTGATGCCGATGCTGCGCGTTCTCGCGCGGCGAACGCTGCCGACCGACCTCGTCCCGGTTCTTGCGCGCCTACGCGACACGTCCACCGCGCTTGCGCTCGCGCTGAACCGCGGCATCCTGCCGGATGCGGAAACCCTCGCCTGTCTGCTTGACACCGCCGGCAACAGCAAGCACGTCGCCCGTGCCCTGGCCTTGCGCGACGACCTTCCGATGCACGCCCTCATGCACCTGTTCCCGGAACTGGATTCCTCGGAACGGCTGAGGGTGATCGATCAGGTCGAGCGGGAAACTCTGGTCAGCGTCGACGCCAATTCGGGGCGGTCGCCGGTCGGCCTCCTGACGGAAAACCAGAGAGCCAGCTTTATCGATATCGCCAAACGCGCGGGCCGGTCGGCCTTCGTCGATCAGCTTGCCGACCAGGTGCCGGTCGGACGACGATATTTCGATGCCATGCTGCAAAAGGATACCGGCGAGATCCAGGTCATCCTGCTCGCAGGCCTCGGCTTCAGTGCAACCGAAGCGACCACCCTGTTCATCATCATCGGTGCTGAGGACGCGCTGTCCTACGAAGAGGTCAAGACGCTGACGGAATTGTTCGAGCGGGTTCAAAGGCGCATTGCTGGACGGTTCCTTGCCGTATGGAGCGGAAAGCGCACCGAGACGGACCTGACCCGGGCCGACAGCCTGCAGGAACGGGGCGACACCCGTCGGGCGGGATCGCTTCACCTGGGATCGGCCCAAAAGGCTCCGCAAGCCGGCGCGCTCAAGGTCCGGCGCCCGAAATCCGGCCGGGAAGGCTAGAGTATCCGTTTTGATCAAGTAGGAGATTTGGCCCATTTACGGTCGTCTCTGAGGAGCGCGTTTGCGAGGACGATAAGTTTTCGCATGATGGCTG
>JANQQB010000220.1 GCA_028285165.1 Rhodobiaceae bacterium | reverse complement strand
CGTTCCCGGATCTGGACCTCTATGACGGCCGGCAGATCGATGCCGACGCCCTGCGCGCCATGGCCGGTGAAGCCGAAGCGGCAGCGCTCGCGGTAGAAGGCATCAGCAATTCGCTTGGGGCCTCCGCCTCCACCGGCATGAGCGGCATGGTGCTCGCGACGACAGGCGGATTCGCCGGGCATTACCGGTCCTCGTCCTACAGCATTTCATGCTCGGTGGTTGCCGGCGAAGGGACCGCCATGGAGCGCGATTACGAGTTTTCGCGCCAGCTCCATTTTGAAGACCTAATGCCGGCAGAGGAGATCGGCCGGACGGCCGCGGACCGGACGATCCGGCGCCTCAACCCGCGCAAGATTGCTTCGCAGAGTCTGCCCGTGGTCTACGACCCGCGCGTGGCCGGCGGCCTGCTCGGCCATTTCGTGAGCGCCATATCCGGTGCGGCGATCGCCAGGGGAACAAGTTTCCTCAAGGACAGTCTCGGCCGGAAGGTGTTCGCCGACGGCATCTCCATCGTGGATGATCCGCACCGCTCCCGGGGCCTTCGGTCGAAGCCGTTCGACGCCGAGGGCGTGGCCAATGAACGGCTCGAGCTTGTCTCGGACGGCGTGCTGACACAGTGGCTGCTCGACACCGGAACCGCCAGGCAGCTCGATCTCAGGACCAACGGAAGGGCCGCACGCGGCATCGGCGGACCGCCGTCACCGTCCGCGACCAACCTCCACATCGAACCGGGGACGCGATCGCGCGAGGACCTGATCGGAGATATCGACCGCGGCGTCTACGTTACGGATCTGATCGGCATGGGCGTCAGCGGCGTGACCGGCGACTACAGCCGGGGTGCGGCTGGCTTCTGGATCGAAAACGGCGAACTCGCCTATCCGGTCAGCGAGATCACGATCGCGGGCAACCTCAAGGACATGTACGCCAATCTGACGCCGGCAAGCGATCTGGTGTTCCGGTACGGCATAAACGCGCCGACGATCCTCATTGAGGGAATGACTGTTGCGGGAAGCTGAGGCAGCGACATTTGCGGGGGCTGACGAAGCGCTGATGGTCGATGCGGTGCGGGACGCTGGTCGGCTTGCACTGTCCTTTTTCGGTAACGGACCCCGGCAGTGGACCAAGGGCGACAGCACGCCGGTCAGCGAAGCCGACCTTGCCGTAAACGACCTGCTGCGCGAACGGCTGCAGGGCGAACGTCCCGGGTACGGCTGGCTGTCCGAGGAAACCGAAGACGACGACAGCCGGCTCGGTTGCGACCGCGTCTGGGTCGTGGACCCGATCGACGGCACGCGATCGTTCCTCAAGGGCGTGCCGCACTGGACCGTATCGGTCGCGCTGATCGAGAACGGCGTGCCGGTGATCGGCTGCGTCTTCAATCCGGCGGAGGGAGAGCTGTTCACGGCCCATCGCGGCACCGGCGCCAGGCTCAACGGAAAAGACATCCAGGTCAGCGGCTGCAATTCGATAGGCGGCTGCCGCATGATGGGCCATGCCTTTGTCTTCGACCGCAAGCGGTGGCGCGATCCGTGGCCGGAAATGGAAACGGAGACCCGGAACTCTATGGCCTACCGTCTCTGCCTCGTCGCGAGCGGAGACTGGGACGCCACATTCACGATAACATCCAAGGCCGACTGGGACGTCGCGGCGGCGGACCTGATCGTCAGCGAGGCCGGCGGACGGGTTTCCACCCATGACGGAACTGCGCTGGTCTATAACCAGCCGGTGCCGAAACACCCGACCGTGCTGGCGGCCGGCCCGGACCTGCACAGTTCGCTGATGGCGCGAACCCGGTCGTTTCCGGAAAAGTGACAGGCGCGTTCATGGGCTTTAAACCCTGACAGAGTCCCGTTTCAGGGGCGGATACACATCAATAACGGGCGACGGCCTGTCGCGGCAAAGACAGCCAGAGGTGGACATGAACGATCAACCGGAAAAACAGTTGCTGCACCTGGTGTTCGGCGGCGAACTCGAGGACCTCAAGGGGATGACGTTCCGGGACCTGGACGAGCTCGATATTGTCGGCATTTTTCCGAATTACGCCAAGGCCTACGACGCTTGGAAGTCGGCCGCGCAGCGCACGGTCGACAACGCCCATATGCGGTACTTCATCGTTCATATGCACCGCCTGCTCGATCCGGAAACGGACGAGGGCGGGAAGGACTGATCCGCGCCCAATCCCCGGACGAGCGCCAGCGAGGGCCGGGGCCGTCAAAAACTCAGGCTTGAGTGTGGAACGATCCCGGGCCGGCAGCGCATCACTTCGTGCTGCGCTCCCGGCCCGGGAAATGCAGAG
>JANQQB010000207.1 GCA_028285165.1 Rhodobiaceae bacterium | reverse complement strand
GGCCGCCTTGTGGTCAACCAGACCACTGCGGCGACCGCGCCTAGCCAGAAGGCCTGAAATGCCGGTCAAATGGGTCAATCTAATCACACGATGCTCTAGTTTGCCGTTCATCAGTCTTCCGACCACATCCGGGCGATGAAACGCCGCCGGCTTTCATCCGCCCGTTCGGTGTCGAGACTGGCAACCGGTCCGTATCCCGGGTCGCCGAAACAGGTCTGGATGCCGTGCAGCTCACGACGATAGGCCTTTGCAAAGGTCTCCGGGTCCTGCTCGCCATGCGCTTTCGACAATCGCTTCAGAACAGCATAGACCCGCAAGGCGCACTTTACGTCGCGCTGCGCGGAACCGGGCGTCGCGTTGTAATAATAATCCGTGTAGATCTGATTGTGGGTGATGTAGTTTTTGAACGGCGTGATCGGGATCGAATTCGGGTATTTCGTGCTTGAGAACCAGAACAGGTCGAGTCCGTCCGGGATCCCGTCGGAAAACGCATCGATATACTGATCCCACGTACCGTTGAAATTCGAACAGAACAGCATCGTGTCGTTTTGCAGATGCGTGTTCTTGAGAGTCTGTTCCGGGTCCGGCCAGGCATCGCGCCGGATGATAACCCAGCGCGCAAAATGAATGAGCGAGAGGCCGAGCAGGCCGCCGAGATTGGCCGGAATACCCCGCGACACCATGAAGAGCAGCCGATTCACCCAGGTCAGCCAGGGGCGCATCGGCGTAATCACGTTCATGGCATAGGCCTTGCCGGCAATATTCGACATTCGATCCGCCTCCCCCGCGATCCGGCCTGCTTCTTTCCGCAACCGGCAATCCCGCTTCGGGCATACCGGTCAAATATCAAGACAGACTAACCGCCGTCCAAAATACACTTTTAAGACAAAACAACCATACGACATGACTTCAAAGTAGCTTTTATACGGCGAAAATATGGCAATAAAAGAATTGAACCGCGCTCAGATGGCATTCTTCTGCGAGCTGTCGACCTGCCATCATTGAAATCCGGTCATCCGGACCGGCCCGGACAAGGGCAATATGACTTATACCAACGGTGATGATTATTGACCCCTTTGACCGGAATGATTTGTCGCTGCGGGTAGGCGCGGTTCGCGCAGTGATGCCCGGCATCATAAGCGGACCGCAACGCCGCCGCAGCGTCAAAGCATCCGGCCTGCGGTGGTCACTCCCGGTCTGCTGGACGGCGTTGCGCCGCTTGACCGATGCCCCGCATCGCTCTGCGCGACGCGCCTTGCCAGCGGACCGGGAGTGACCATCAAATGGGTCAATAATCATCACCGTTGGTATTACCGTGTCGCCGCGACCGGCTTGACTCCACCGATCAGGACGAGTTCGGCAACAATGCGATCGCCGATCTTGCCGGTGATCGGCAAACCGCGATCCAGTTCGAAACGCTGGATCGCCTGCGCCGTCTGTGCGCCGTGCACGCCGTCGATGTCAAGCGGGCCATAGCCGAGATCCGACAGGGCGCGTTGCACAAGCAGCACGTCTTCCCGGTCCGAAGCCGGGTTGCCGGCGCCAGCATCGCTCGAGCCGGTCGGAGCCGCCTTCGGCGCCGGCGGCGCGGTCGAGGGTGCCGGGCGCGGCAATGCCCGCTTCAAACGCTTCAAAAGGAGCGGCGTCATCGATCCGGTCTCCGGATATCCGCGATCCCGTTCGAAGGCGAGGATGGCGTTTTTTGTGCGCGTGCCGAAAACGCCGTCGATCTCGCCGACATCATATCCCTTTTTATGAAGCAAGACCTGTATGCCCATGATCCGGCGCTGTTCGTCGGACGGGGTCGGCCGCGGCAGCACGCGTTCGCTTGATTTCGCCGCGCTGGCATCCGATTGCGCAGGCGCCTCGACGCGGGTCTGGAACATCGGCGCCGGGTGCGGCGCGGATTGAAGGAATGCCGCATTGACGATGATGAACAGGATGGCGAGGAGCGCAATCAGGACGGCACCGAGTTGAAGCGGGACCGTCATCTCCTCTTCACCGAGCGGGTCCGGGCCATCCGACGGTCCGCCGGCGGGCACCAGGCCGCGATTCGGTCTGACATCCAGTTCACGCATGATTATCCTCTACCCAATTCACACCTTGCAGCGTTCCCCCGTCCGCCGGCTCTTCAAAGTCGTGTCGACCGGCCTGACCGTTTCCGAGGCCCGGCCGGTATGCGTCGCGCCCATCGTCAGGCAGTCAATCTGGGAGTGTCTTGCGTCCCCTGCCCTGGCGTCGGACTGTCCGTTCCTGCTTTCGCGCCGTTCAGCGGCACCGGTTCGGCCGGCGCCCGGTCCGGCAGGTCGATCGTGACCGTGGTGCCAACCCCGATCTCGCTCGACACGCGAAGCTCACCGCCATGCAATTCCGCCAATCCCTTGACGACGGACAGGCCGAGACCGGTACCTTCCTTTTGTCGGCTGTAGGCACTGTCCGCCTGGAAAAACGGTTTGCCGAGCCGTTCGATGTCCTCGGGTCCGACGCCGATACCGGTGTCGGAAACGCTCAACAGGAATCGGCCGCCGGTACGACGCGCGGACACGGTCACGACGCCGCCGGGATCCGTGAACTTGATGGCGTTGGACAGGAGATTGATCAGGATCTGCCTGACCGCCCTCCGGTCGGCCGTGATGCAATCTAGGTCCGGGCCGAGATCATGCTTCACCGAGACACCGGATTCCTGCGCCTGCGGGATCGTCATGTCGATGCATTCGCGGATCACCGGGAGCGGCTCAAACGGTTCGGGAAGCACCTGGAACTTGCCCGCTTCGATTTTCGACATGTCCAGAATGTCGTTCACAACGGACAGCAGGTGGTCGCCCGAATCGTGGATCAACTGGGCATATTCGATGTATTTGTCGTTGCCGATCGGGCCGTAGATCTGTTCGCGCAACAGATCGGAAAACCCGATGATGGCATTCAGCGGCGTGCGCAATTCGTGACTGATATTGGCCAGAAACCGGGTCTTCAGTTCATAGGCTTCCTCGGCCTTTTCCCGGGCGCGGCACAGTTCGTCCTCATGGTGCTTCTTGGCGGTCACATCGCGGGTCGTCGCGACGATCCGGTCGCTGCGTCCGGGAACCGGCTCGACCGGTTTGCACCGCATTTCGAGCCAGACAAAGGACGGGTTGCCGGCGCCGGCCTTTGCGTCGATGGCGCCGGTTCGGGCGCGAAATTCCACACCGGTGGGTTCGCCGTCGGCAATGGCATCGGTCAGCGCCTTGAGATAGGCGGGCCGATCCGCGACATGAACCCGGCGGAACAATCCGTCGTCGAGCGCATCGCGTGACTCGGTCGCCAAAATGTCGCCGATCGACGGAGTAGCAAACAGAACATTTCCGGCACGATCATGCAGGCTGACAGCGTCGAGCACGTTGCCGGCCATGACCTGGAACAGGTAATCGCGTTCGCGGACAATCGATTCCGAGGCGCTGTTGATGCGTTCGAATTCTAGGGCAAGAGCGATGCCGTAAGCGATCAGCACAGTCGCAAGAAGCGGCGTCGGCACCGAAACCGCATGGGCAAAGGACGCGGGATCATAAAGGCCCGTCATCTGTGCAAGCGCGATACCCGCCATACAGAAACCGGCCATCAGGGCCGTCTTGACGATGACCCGTCGGGTCCCCGTCAACGCGGCTTCGCAGGGAAGAACCGCAAAGCCGAGCACGGCGGCGGATCCGATCCCGCCGGAGGACAAGGAAATGCCTGTGACGAAAGTGGCAATGACGGCTGCCTGCAACAGATGCGCAACATCAGAATTGCCGCTGCGCGACAGGTAAAGTCCGACCGGGGCGAGCAACGACAACACACCAAGGCTGAGAACGCCGAACAGGTTGGCGCCTGGATTGGCTGCCAGGACAAGCGGCACCAGTGCGAGGGCAAAAACCCCGGCAAGCATGTTGCGCATGATGAAGGCGTCATGCCGGATATAGGCGTGCGTACCGGCACTGATTCCGTTGTTCACCGGAACGCAGTTGCGAATACTCTCCAACAAATCCGTGATGCGGGCCATACGGAACACGCGCTCACCTAACTCCACGCCACCCTTATTTGCTCGCCAGTGTCCCAGAAACCCTTTAAAGAAAAATAAAAATATAAAAGTCACCATTTCCTTTTCATTAAGCATAATTATGGCCGCAATTTGGAATATTTATTTGAATTTGTTTCTGAATACATCGTTACTTTTAAGTAATTTTCGTTTATTAAGTATGAATTTTTTTGTTACGATTTAACTCTATTTGTATTCAATTGCGCTTCAAATTTGATTTAAATCGTGACGTTAAGCAAAATCGGTTTTTCATCCCTCGCCGCTATACAGGTCGTCGATCGCGAATTGCGGAAACAACATGGGTGGAGACATGTTTCTGATCAGAGCCGCGTTCTGGTTGTCGGTCGTAATCCTGTTCATTCCGGCCGGCGAACAGGCGGAACACAATGCAGACCGTCACCTCGTCTCGACCGGCGAAGCCGTCAGCGCCGTCCAGGCGGTTTGGTCCGATCTTTCGGAGTTCTGTACACGCAACCCGACGGTTTGCGATACCGGGAACGCCGCATTGGGCACGTTCGCACAGAAAGCCAAAAACGGCGCCAGGATGCTGCACGATTATCTGGAAACCGAAGAACCGGATAGCGCTCGAACACGTCCGGCCTCGGTTCCCGACAGCGTTGAGAGCCATGACGCCCCCGGCGACGACCAGCAGGCGACGACGACACTCTACGCAAACGGCATCCGATCCTGATCCGGCGCGCACGCCGGTCGCCCGGCGGCGCCTGATGGCAAGGACCACGTCCGAATCCGGCCGGACGAGGCCGGTTAGGCAGCGTATCCTGCGTTCACGCTCGGCCTGATATTCCCTACATTTCGATGCGCATCGAAACGTTATCGGTCCGGTACCGTTACTCTGGATCGAACGTGTCTTGTGCATTGGAATTGGCATGTCACTGTCCCCATCCCGCCGCTCCGGCTGGACCATCGTCTGGGCCGCCTTCACCGTTGCCGTTTTCGGTTGGGGCGTGGGATTCTATGGGCCGCCGGTGTTTCTGCACGCCGTTGTCTCGCGCCATGGCTGGCCGCTTGATCTGGTCTCCACCGCCGTAACCGTGCATTACCTCGTCGGCGCCGCCGCGGTAACGCAATTGCCCAGGCTCTACGACCACCACGGCCTTGCCCGCATGACGATCGTCGGCGGGTTCGCGACGGTGGTCGGACTTGCCGGCTGGTCTCTTTCGGCTGCCCCATGGCAGCTTTTCATCGCCAGTTTCGCCAGCGGGCTCGGATGGGCGTTGACCGGCGCGTTTGCGATCAACATGATGGTATCCCCCTGGTTCGACCGGCGACGCCCGGCCGCTCTTTCGCTGGCCTATAACGGCGCCAGTGTCGGCGGCGTCGTATTCTCCCCGCTTTGGCTCGTCGCTATCGAATTCGCCGGTTTCCCGACAGCTGCCATAGCCATCGGCCTGTGCATGGGTCTGGTGCTCCTGGTGCTGTCAAAAACCTGCTTCGGCATCGTGCCGACGGCGGACGAGGTGGACGCGGATCGCCGGTCCGGGACGCCCTCTGCAAAAGCCGCGGACGCTCCGGAACCTCGCCGCTTACCGGGCCGGTCATTGTGGCGGAATCGGCGCTTCCTGACTTACGTTTCCGGATTTTCACTGGGGCTGTTCGTCCAGGTCGGTGTCATTGCGCATCTTGTCTCGCTGCTGATCCCGACGCTCGGTGCTGCCGGGGCCGGCTTTGCCGCCGGGTTTGCCACGGCGTGTGCTGTTGCCGGGCGGACGCTCGTCGGCTGGTTCATGCCGGCTGCAGCGGACCGCCGGGTCATCGCCGCCGCCACCTATGCCGTGCAGGCCTGCGGATGCCTGCTGTTTGTTGCCGCAGGCGGCGCGCATGTCGGTCTGATCGCGGCCGGCATTGTGCTGTTCGGCCTGGGGATCGGCAACGTAACGTCGCTTCCTCCACTGATCGCGCAGGCCGAGTTCGCCCGCGCCGACGTCGCGCGCGTCGTGGCCTACGGAACCGCCGTGAGCCAGGCGACCTATGCATTCGCCCCGGCCCTGTTCGGCCTTATCCGAACCTGGACGCCGCATCCCGATCCGGCGGCCAATCCGGATGTGCCCCTGTTTTTCGTCGCAGCTGCGCTCGGCCAGGCGCTTGCCGCGCTGTGCTATCTGGCCGGGCGCCCAGGCAGCCAGTCGCGATAAAGCCCATGGCCACCGAACCAGCGACGTTTTTCCTTCTCTCCGGGCCCGCATGACGGTATCACTGCCATAATGCACCGGCCTTCGGATCCGGATTTGCTTCGGCAACGTAGTGCCATAGGCATCGGCGCAACGTTCCTTCGGGCTCCGACGCGGGCTGAAAACGGAAAGGGAATCGTCGGACGGACATGCGGGACATGACCGATCCGGTCGAACGGGCACATGAACATCGACGCACTCATCGACGACTTCGAATTCCTGGACGATTGGGACGATCGCTACCGGTATGTGATCGAACTCGGCAAGGCCCTGCCAGCCTTTCCGGAAGACCGGCGCACCGATGCCAACAAGGTTCA
Source organism: Rhodobiaceae bacterium (assembly GCA_028285165.1). GTDB lineage: Bacteria > Pseudomonadota > Alphaproteobacteria > Rhizobiales > JANQQB01 > JANQQB01. The sequence goes on along the minus strand of JANQQB010000207.1, from coordinate 8,171 downwards.
GGGCTGCGTCTCCCAGGTCTGGCTGGATTGCAATCGAAGCGCGGGCGCAGACGGCGTGCGGCTCGATTATCACGGCGACAGCGACGCGATGATCGTCAAGGGTCTGATCGCGATCCTTCTGGCCTTTTACGCCGGCAAGACGGCGGCGGAAATTCAGACGATGGACCCGGAGCCGCTGTTCGATCGAATCGGCTTGCGCGACCACCTCACCGCGCAGCGGTCCAACGGGCTCAGTTCAATGGTCAACCGGATCAAACGGGATGCGGCCGAGGCCGTTCAGGAAACCGTCTGATAGCAATTGTGACGACGTTTGACCCGTCTGACCGGACTGATGTGTGTGGTCGCTGCGGGTAGGCGCGTGTATCTCCTAGCAACATGAGCGGACCGGGAAAGGCCGTTAGATCGGTCGACAGTCTGCACCGTCGGTTTGACGTCGCGCGAGACAAGCCGCGCACAAAAAAACGCGGCCTTGCGGCCGCGTAATCAGTTCAAACACTATCGATGTCTTCCCGGCACCGAAGCAGGTTGGAGCCGGCCCGCAGGCCGGCCACCGCTTCAGGCGCGACGGCGCTGTTGGCCAAGACCCATTTTCTTGGCCAGTTCCGACCGTGCAGCAGCGTAATTCGGCGCGACCATCGGATAATCCGTCGGCAGGCCCCACTTCTCACGGTACTCTTCCGGCGTGAGATTGTAATGGGTGCGCAGGTGACGCTTCAAAGACTTGAACTTCTTGCCGTCTTCCAAGCAGACGATGTAATCCGGATGAATCGACTTCTTGATCGGAACAGCCGGCTTCGCGGGCTCGGGCTCAGGTTCAGCAGCATCCGTCTCGGTGCGTTGCAGAGCCGCATACACATCCGAAATGAGCGTTGGCAGATCGGCCGACGCAACTGCATTGTTGCTCACATACGCCGATACGATATCAGCGGTGAGGTCGACTAGACTGCCAGTGTTGAGGGCTTCAGACATATGTGCACCTTTGTATTTGTACGTCCATAATAAGGGTGACCAGAAGTTGCTGGCCGGGCGAGCAGTGCTATCTTTGTTACAGTAACGAATACTCAACAGAACGCGACTGGATCGCCGTTTCGACGTATGTATAACGTGCCTGACCGTAAAAACAAGTCCTGCTACGAAATAATACACCGAAATCACTAAATCGCCTTACTTGAACAATGATCATACGGCGTAAAATGGCAAAAAAAGGGTAGATGAACGGATGGTGTTCGATTTGCTTATCGGATTGCGCTAAACATTAATAAAAGTTAACAAATTCCTATCGAGATTTCTTTTTACGAACTCAGTCTTTTTGCGTGTCTAGATTTAGACTTTTGGAAAATGTGTCGATTTTGGTTTCGTCGCACGGTTTGTAACCGGACATGATAGATGCGCGCGCAAGCAAATGCGCAGAAACCGGCGCAGTCAGAACGAGAAATACGACGCCGGCAATTGCCCGGGTAATGACGTCTGTCTCAAACGCATAAAGCGCGAGCGCGAGCAACATCACTCCGGAGCCCAACGTGCCGGCTTTGCTTGCCGCATGCATGCGAAGATAGACGTCTTGCAGGCGAATCAGACCGATCGCGGCAATCAGGATGAAGCTGGAGCCGATGACGACCATCACCCCGACCAAGATATCGTGAAGGTTCATGGATTCGTATCCTTCGATGCGTCCTGCACGGTTTCAGACCGTTCGACCCGGACCGGTGGCGGTGCCGTCTCCCCTTCCGGGGCGCCGCGTGTCAGGATGAACCGGGCGAGCGCGACCGTGGCGAGGAACCCCACCAGTCCCAGGGCGATCGCGATGTCGACGTAGAGATAATACTGGCTGCTGATCCCGATCACGGCGATGTAGCCGATGCCGACGGTCACCAGGACGTCAAGCGCCAACACCCGGTCCGGCAGAGTCGGCCCGATAATGATCCGCGCAATGATGATGATGAACGACAGACTGAGGATCACCAATGCCAGTTGAACGCACAGATCCAGGAAGGAATTGATTTCGAAGATCATCTGAAGGCCTCCAGGATCTTGCGCTCGAACCCGTTCTTGATCTCCTGAACCGTTTCATCCGGATCAGGCACGTCGATGCAATGCACGTAGAGCGTCTTTCGATCCGCGGAAACATCGACACTCAGGGTGCCCGGGGTCAGGGTTATCAGGTTCGCGAGCAGCGTGATCTCGAAATCGCGATCGACGGTCAGCGGGTAATCGATGATGCCCGGGTTGATGCGCACATCGCGCGAAACGACCAGCATGGCCACACGGACCGACGACAGCACCAGTTCATAGAGGAACAGGGCGATCAGCCCGATCACTTTTCCGGATCGGTCAAAGTAGTTCAGCGCTCCGACCTGTTCGCGGATCAGGAACAGGGTCATGGAGCCCAGACCGAAGCCGAGAACGAGATTCAACATGGTGAAGGACCCGACGACCGCGCACCAGGCCAATGCCAGCAACACGTTGATCAGAAACAGGCTCATCAGCCTCCCTCCCCGAATACCGACCCGATGTAGCGGGCGGGATCAACCAGGCCGGCAGCCCCGTCCTGCGCGATCGCAAGCACCGGTTCGGGCATCAACCCGAGATACATGACCAGAACGACCAGAACGACCAGAGAACCGAGCATGACCCGCTGATCGGCGGGCACGTAGGCCAGGCGCGCCGCGGCGCCTGGCACGTCCAGAACGCCATCCGGCGTTCCCTCCCGTCCACCGCGCCAGAAAACATGCAGCCATACGCGGCCGACCGCCACCGTGGTCAGAAAACCGGACAGAAGCAGCGCGAAGGCAAGCCATCCGTAGCCGGTCTCCAGCGATGCATCGACCAGGATCACTTTCGGCCAGAAACCGGAAAACGGCGGCAAACCCGAAACCGCTATGAAGAGGATGAAAAACAAAGCCGAAAACGCGTGGTCATAACGATAGAGGCCGCCAAGGCGCCGCATTTCGAAACCGCCCGAAACCCGTCCCATGATGCCGACGGCGAAATAGAGCGCAGTCATCACCACGATCGAGTGCACGGCATACAATATGGCGCCCGACAGCGCCTCGGTCGTGCCGAGCGCCACGCCCACGAACATCGACCCGATCCCGGAAACAACCAGGAAACCCAACATGCGGCGCAAATCGGATTGCGCCAGCGCGCCAAGCGCACCGATCAACATGGTCAGGGCTGCCATCCAGGCGACCACTTCGGCAAAGTCGGCCCGTACCGCCGGCAGCACCATGACGACGATCCGAAGCAGGGCATAGACCCCCACCTTCGTCAAAAGCCCGGCAAAGACGGCGGATACGACGATGTTCGGCGTGTGATAGGACGCGGGCAGCCAGAAATAGACCGGGAAGGCCGCCGCCTTCATGCCGAACGCCAGGATGAACAGACCGCCAATGGTCAGGATCGGCGCGCCGACCGGATAATCCGCGGCCTTGGTCGCCAGGTCGGCCATGTTGAGGGTGCCGAACACGCCGTAGAGATAGCCGGTGGCCGCCAGGAACAGCGTCGTGGCGATCAGGTTCAACACGGCATATTTCACGGCGCCGTCGATCTGGACCTTTTCGCTGCCGAGAATGATCAGGCCGAAGGACGCAATCAACAGCACTTCGAACCAGACATAGAGATTGAAGACGTCACCGGTCAAAAACGCACCGGAGACACCCGTCAGCAGGAAAAGCAGAAACGGATAGAAGCCGTAGCGGCGCTGGCTCTTGCCCATGTCGGCCATGCCGTAGACCGCGCCCGCCAGGGCGACGATGGAGGCGACCAGACAGAACAGCGCCCCGATCTTGTCGACCGTGAAGGCGATGCCGAAGGGCGGCAGCCAGCGTCCCATCACCATGGTCACCACGCCCTGTTCGAGCACGTGGCGCAGCATGTAGATGTTTGAAATCACCAAAAGGACGAGGAAGCTGATACCGAGCAGCGGCTGAATGATCGTCCGCTTGCGGTTCATCAGACAGATCGACCCGCCGAGCAGGGTGATGATGATCGGGGCGACAACGAGCCAGTCGGCCGAGGCGGTCGGCTCGACCACCATGGCCTGGCTGATATCGACTTTTTCGTAGGCGGAGCCGGCCATCGGTCAGTATCCCTGCGGCGGATTGGGTGCTTCGCGCGGTTCGGCCGTGCGCATTTCGGTCGTGTCGTCCGTGCCGAGTTCCTGATAGGCGCGATAGCCGAGCACCAGGAGGAAGGCGAAAAGCGAAAATGAAATCACGATCGCGGTCAGCACCAGCGCCTGGGGCAGCGGATTGGCTGTCAGGCGATCGGGCGTCATCAGGTCGACATCGATGAACGGCGGCACTTCGCGTGTCAGACGGCCGTTGTTGAAGATCAGCATGTTGACCGCATTGCCCAAAACCGCCACGCCGAGCAGGATGCGGACAATCTTGCGCGACAGAAGCAGGTAGATCGCAACTGTAAAGAACATGCCGACGGTGACGGCCAGGGCGACGTCCATCAGTCGCGCTCCCTTTCTTCCAGAGCCAGCGCGATCGAGCCGATCGCGCCGATCACGACCAGATAGACCCCGATATCGAAGACCAGCGGCGTTGAAAGCGGCACTTCCACGCCGAACAGCTTGGGGTAGACCCACAATCCGGTCAGGAACGGCACCGATTGAAAGAACGACGGCAGACCGGCGACCGTGCCGAGAAACAGCCCGAAGCCGGACAGGGTCATGGGGTGGATCCGGATCGCACGCCGCACGGGCGCCACGCCGTTGGCGATGCCGTAGATCGCAAGTGCCGACGCAGCGATCAGTCCGCCGATGAAGCCGCCACCCGGTTCATTGTGACCGCGCAGCAGCACAAAGACCGAAAACAGCATCATCAGGCTGGCGAGATAGGGCGAGATCGTTCGAAAGATAACTGTTTGCATGGCGAGGCTCAGGAAGCGGCAGCGTTGGAAATCGGCACGGCCGGTCAGTTGTTAGACGTTTTCGGGCGCCGGCGTGCCGGCACGGTCGGCAGGGATCGGCGTGGCGGCGGACCGTGTGAGGCGACCCGCCGGTTTTCGTTTGGCCCGGACGCGGATAAGGGCGAGCACGGCCAGGCCGGCAATCGCCACGACGGCGATTTCACCGAGCGTATCAATCGCCCGGAAATCGACCAGGATCACGTTGACGATGTTGCGTCCGTGGGCGATCGGCCGGCTGTATTCGGCGAAGAATTCCGACAGCGTCAGATCGATCGGATTGGCCGCAACGCCGACCATGACCATCATGAATCCGGATCCGCAGGCGACCGCGATGACCCAGTCGCGAATGCGTTGGGGCGTGTCCCGCCTGTCGGTCGGCTGCAGGTTCAGGCGGGTCATGACGAGGGCAAGGATGACAACCGACAGCGTCTCCACCATGAATTGCGTGAACGACAGGTCCGGTGCACCGAACAGCAGGAAGATCAGCGCCACGGCAAAACCCTGGATGCCGAGCGAGATAATGGCGATCAGCCGGGTCTTAGCGATGATCACGGAAATCAGACCGATGATTCCGATCGCCAGAACCGCCCATTCGTAAAACGTCATGACGGGCGTCTGCGGCCACGCCGGACCGTCGCGCAGGAAAAGCGGAACGTGCAGGAACGCCGCGGTGATGACGAATGTCATGACCATGTAAACCTGCATGGAGCCCGGCTGCGCGATGCGGGTGACGAACGCGGACGACGAAACCATGCCCCGCATCACCTGATCGAAGCCACGATCGGGACCCCAACCGATGGCCGTCAGAAGTCCGGCCATGGCCGCGCGGGCCGCGTCGAGCCGCATGAAGATCACGACGCCGAGCGCAATTGTCGTCAGCGACAGAAGCGGCGGCAGGATCTTTTTCGGAATAAGGTAGACCTCGACTTCCGTCGGCGCACCGAGAATGCTGGAGGTCATCGGTCCGATCAGATGCGACCCCGTCCAGCCGGTCGCAAACGCCGTCAAGATGCCGATGATCGCCAGGGTCATCGGTCCGCTCCAGAGCGAGATCGGTCCCTCGTGGGCCGCCTTGGGGGTTTCCACCGGGTCGCCGAGGAAGGGTTTCAGAGCAACGGCCGCGCCGATCACCAGCATCAGCGCGTTACCGACGATTGCAACACCGGTTATCAGCACAAACCACGGCGAACCGAAGGCGATCCCCTCGTAGAGCACTTCCTTGGCAATGAAACCGATAAAGGGCGGGAAGCCGGCCATGGAGAGCGCGGCAAGGCAGGCCGCGGCAAACGTGTAGGGCATCGCCTTGCGCAGCCCGCCGAGTTTGGTCACGTCGCGCGTTCCCGCCTCGTGGTCGATCGCGCCGGCAACCATGAACAAGGCGCCCTTGAAGAGCGAGTGGGCAAACAGATAGAGCACCGCGCCCTTGATGGCGGTTTCCGTGCCGGCGCCGGTGAGCATAACCAAAAGGCCGAGCGACGCGACCGTGGTGTAGGCCAGCATCAGCTTCAGGTCCGTCTGGCGCACGGCGAGCAAGGTCCCGACCAACAGGGTGGCGCCGCCGAAGAGCGGCAGCACCGTCTCCCAAATCTCGGTTCCGCCCAGCCCCGGATTGACCCGCATCAGGAGGTAGACGCCGGCCTTCACCATCGTGGCCGAATGCAGGTACGCGGAGACCGGCGTCGGCGCTTCCATGGCGTTGGGCAGCCAGAAGTGCAGCGGGAACTGGGCCGACTTGGTGAACGCACCGCCCAGGACAAGCAGGAAGATCGCAAGGTACCAATCGCTCTCGCGCAACAGGTCGCCGGAGGACAGGATCGCAGCCAACGACATGTCGCCGGCAACCGACGCCATCAGCAGGAGCGCCGCCAACAGCGACAGACCGCCGGCCCCGGTGACGACCAGCGCCTGGAGCGCGGCGCGGCGCGACGCGGTGCGCAGATGGTCGAATCCGATCAGCAGGAACGACGTGATCGACGTCAGTTCCCAGAAAATGAACAAGGTGATGATGTTGTCGGCCAAAACCAAGCCGAGCATCGCGCCCATGAACAGGAAGATGAAGGACAGAAACCGCCCGAGATGCGGGTGATTGCCCAGATAGCCGCCGGCATAGATGACGATGAAGGTGCCGATCCCCGAGATCAGGAGGGCAAAAACCGTCGACAGGCCGTCGATGTAGAAGGAAAACGTGACGCCGAGGCTCGGCACCCAGGGCGCGGACACCAGGATGGTTTCGCCGTCCGCCACCCGCCCGGCATAGCCCAGGAAAATGACGAAGATCGCAAACGGCAACAGCGCGAGCGGCCATGCCGCATTCTTGCGCAGCAGGCCCACGGCCCAGGGTGAAAGCGCGGCTCCCAGAAACGGTATCAACACCGTCCAAAACGTCGCTTCGACCAAGGTCGCCGTCATTATCAAGTCCTCTGCCTACAGGCTCTTTGTATTCACGATTCGGTAGCGGAGTTGGAGCCCGTGATACCTGTCAAGGTCGACCTTGCCCTCTCATACGTTGGGCGGTTCCCGGAATGGTCAATCGGTCAACCGTCGATACCGACTGCTTTTTTTTGGAAATCCGGCACAGGTGAGTAAAGCCATCCAATAAAGGGTCCGCCGGCGCCGGGCTATCGGATCCGTCGGCACGGGATTGCGGGCTCGGAAGTTATCCACATGTTTCGCCGCAGATTCCTACGGGAGTCTCTGTCGGCCAGCAATCCGTCAGTATGACCTGCCGCACAGCCGAGGTTCCGGCCACCCGTCAAACCTTTCCATTTACGCGCAAACGGCCTACATCCCAGCCATAACGAACAAGCGAGGACGGTGCGATGAGCGACGAGATCGGTACGGCCAAAATCGTCAAGAGCGATTCCGAATGGCGCAGCCAATTGACGGCGGAACAATATCGGATAACCCGCCAGCACGGAACGGAACGGGCCGGCACGGGTCCGCACCTGAACGAAAAGGCCGCCGGCATTTATCGATGCGTCTGCTGCAACGCCCCGCTGTTCGCTTCCGACACGAAGTACGAGTCCGGCACCGGGTGGCCGAGCTTTTTTGCGCCCATCAGCGACGATGCGGTATCCGAACACGACGACCGGTCATGGCTGATGCGCAGGACCGAAGTGCGTTGCGCCCGGTGCGACGCGCATCTCGGCCACGTGTTTCCGGACGGCCCGGAACCGACCGGCCTGCGTTATTGCATGAACGGCCATGCACTCACCCTTGATCCGGACACGACGGATGCGGAGACCTGAGCGTAT
>JANQQB010000202.1 GCA_028285165.1 Rhodobiaceae bacterium | reverse complement strand
ATTCCGCAATTCGCCTTTGCAACGATAACGGCGGACGGATTGGCCTCCGTCATTTGCAGGACCGATACCAGCAAGTCCGAGGCGCCGACGCCACAATTTGCACCGTGCGCCTGCGCCGTACCGCACTTGTCGCACTTGATCGCACCGATGTCGCTCGGAGCGAGTCCCATCATTGTCTTGCCGGCCGTATCGAAACTTCCGGTATAGGCATAGGGCAAGCCGGAGGCGTCCGCGGCTTCCTGAGCGGCCTTGATCTCGTCAACGGCCGACATCGTTTCGATCCAGATGACGTCGACGCCGCCGTCTTTCAAACCCGCAATCTGTTCGGCAAAGGCGTCTCTGGCACCTTCGTAGGTGAGGGCGCCGAGCGGTTCGAGCAATTCACCGGTCGGTCCGACCGACCCGGCTACCACGACCTTGCGGCCGGATTTTGCGATTTCATCCTTCAGAAGTTCGGCGCCAAGCTTGTTCAATTCGTGCACGCGGTCTTCGGCCTGGTGCAGTTTCAGGCGATGCCGTGTCCCACCGAACGTATTGGTCAGCACCAGATCGGATCCGGCCTCGATGAAGGACCGATGCAGGGCGCGCACCTTTTCGGGCTGCTCCGCATTCCACAATTCCGGAGGATAACCGGCTTCGAGACCGGCATTGAAGAAGTTCGTTCCGGTCGCCCCGTCCGCAAGCAGGACGCCCTTTTCGTTCAGAAGCTCTAGAAACATGCTGAGATCCATCTGTCGCGCGGCGTGCCGGTGACTCAACCGGCTTTCTTCCTCGTGCGGCGCTGACTTAACCACAACAAGATATAAAGATAAGTTTATATCCGCAAGTCGAATCTGCATGATTGCGGATCGTACTCGCGATTTTTTTGGAGCGCGGCGCTTAGAAATCCGTCGGCGCGCCGCCTTCTTCAGTGCGGCGCGCCACGAAGGCGTCCAGCTCTTCGCGGATGGCCGGGTCCATCGGCGGTTCCTCGCTCGACGCCAGCACGTCCTTGAACACCTGGTTGGCCTTTTGCCAGGTCTCCGGCTTTCCGGCATCGCGCCAGCTTTCGAAGTTCCGCCAATCGGACAGGATCGGGGCATAGAACGCGTCGCGATAGCGCTCCTGGGTGTGGGCGGCCCCGAAAAAATGGCCGCCGGGACCGACCTCGCGCACCGCGTCGAGCGCCAGCGCGGGATCGCCCACGTCGAGCGGCTCCAGGAACCGCGCCACCATTTGCAGGAGTTCCACGTCGAGTATGAATTTCTCGAACGAGGCGCACAGACCGCCCTCGAGCCAGCCGGCGCCGTGCATCAGGATATTGACGCCACCGGTCACCGCGCCCCACAGCGAGAACACCGTCTCATAGGCGGCCTGCGCATCCACGGTGTTGGCGGCGCAAACATTGGAGGACCGGTAGGGCACATTGTAACGGCGCGCCAATTGGCCGCCGACGATCGCCGCTTTCATGTATTCCGGCGTCCCGAAGGCCGGCGCACCACTTTTCATATCGACGTTCGACGTGAAGCCGCCATAAGCGACCGGCGCACCGGGATTGACCATCTGCGTAAACGCCATGCCGGCAAGCGCCTCGGCGTTTTGTTGCGCCAGAGCGCCGGCAATGGTGATCGGCGCCATGGCGCCTGAAAGGGTGAACGGCGTGATGACAACCAATTGGTTGCGGCGCGACAATTCGATGATGCCGCCCAGCATCGGCGTGTCGAGCTTGAGCGGCGAATTGGTGTTGATGATCGACATCATGCTGGGCTCGCGATCGAACTCGGCATCGGACACGCCGCGGGCAATGCGCACGATTTCCATGCCGTCGCGGATTCGCTCCGGGCCGAGCGAATAGGCATGCGGCACTTTGTCGGTCAGCGTCACCATATCCTGGAGCGCCACCAGGTGGCGGATCGAAGCATGGATATCCACCGGCTCCACCGGATAGCCGCCGCACTGGTGGATGATATTGTAATGATTGATGAGTTTCAGGAATTTCCGGTAGTCGGCATGGTTGCCGGTCCGCCGCCCGTCATCCATGTCGGAACAGTTCGGCGGACTGGCAATCGCACAAAACGAAAGCGCATCGCCGCCGATCGTCAGGTTATGGGCCGGATTGCGGGCATGCAGAGTGAACGTCGCCGGCGCGGTTGCCATCGCGCCCATGATCATGTCCGGGTCGAACCGCACGCGGTCGCTGTCAGGGTCCACGTCCGCGCCGGCTTTTATGAGGATCTCCCGGGCCTCCGGGTGGATGAAATCCACGCCGATTTCCTTCAGGATGGTCAACGATGTGGTGTGGATGGCCTCAACCGCATCGGCGCTGACATAATGCGCCGGCGGCATCATCAGATGCGGCTGCTTGAACGGCGCCTGATTGTCCTGGCGGATTGTGGTGCCGTCGCCGCGCGCGCCCTGGCGCCGGCGCCGTCTTTCTCCTGCTCCTGGCCGCTCGGTCATTGACTGGATCCCTTTTCGGGTTGGACCGGTTTTCCGGGTCGAATTGCTCGAATGTCGGGCAGAATGCCCCACCGCACAACATCAACCAATAGGAGAAGCAACGGCCAACAATTCGGCTGGAAAGGATCGGATTGCGGCATGGCGCATTTTTTCGCCGGCGCGCTTGGCGTTCCGACGGCGGCGCACCGGATCCGACCTGCCCGTAGAGGCGTTGCGGCGCCCGTAGACGGCGCCGCAATGAGGGTCGGACTTTTGGGATCGGTCGGCACCCAGGTTGCGATGGGCGCGCCGGCAACGGGGTCTCAGCTCGCCCGCAGGAACCGTGCTTCTTCGGCCATGACCGCTTCTTCGGCCTCCACCTCGGTGGACTTGAGCGCGCGCAGGCGCCCGATCGTATCGGACAGCCGTTGTTGCAGGCCGTCCATGGTTTCCTGGATCGCTACCAATTCGTTTTCCAGGAGATTGATCTCGTCGGCGAGCGTTTGCGGCGACGGCGATTCACCCTTGCCGACCAACAGCCAGGTCGGGCTGACATTGAGGAAGGCGGCCAGCATGGTCAGCCGGTTCGACCGCGGTTCGGAGCGGTCGGTTTCCCACATTTTCAGGGTTGCTGTTTTCACGCCGAGCCGGCGGGCGAGTTGCGCCATGGAATAGCCGCCGGCTTCCCGCGCCCGTGAAATTCGACCGCCGATCGTATCGTTCGCATCGAAACCGGTCCGGCTTGCCTCGATGATCGTGTTCTGGCTGTTCTCAGTCATGACGCTTTTGGCTCCTTGTTCTGGACCCCACCCGGTCCGCCTCCAACATGCCTGCTGAATAGACCTGCAGATCAGGCCAGGCTGGTCGAGCGACGACCGCTGTTTGATCGTTTCCGACGGCGGGAGGACAAGGTCTAATTTTTCACAAGACCTCGTCGAGAATTTGGTCTAACGGGATGCCCATGTCCCGCATTCTTGTCCTCGGCGCCGGCATGATGGGCGCCGCGATCACGGTGCCAGCCGCTGAAAACGCCCATTCGGTCGCGCTTGTCGGCACGCCTTACGACACCGAGACCATCCGTTCCGTGCAGGCTTCGGGCTGGCACCCCGGACTTGAAACACAACTTTCCGAGCGTGTCGAACCTTTTGAGTGCGAAACGGTGCCTCACGGTCTTGGGGCTGGCGCCGATCTCGTGATTGCGGCCGTAACATCGGCCGGCCTTTCATGGGCCTGCAACTGGATCGTATCGAATTGCCCGCGGCCGGTCCCGGTTGTGCTGGTGGCCAAGGGCGTATCGGTGTCCGGCGGTCGCATTGTGCCGCTCAGCGACAATGCGGCTTCTCTCCTTGAGGACGCAGGCGGAACCGGGCATCCTGTGGTCGCCATCGCCGGACCGTGCATCGCCCGCGATCTTGCGAACAAGCACCATACCTCCGTCATTCTTGCCAGTCGCGATCTCGCCTCTGCCGAAGCAGCGCGATCCGCCTTTGCCACCGCCTATTATCATCTGGCCATCGAACCCGATGTCGACGGCGCGGAATTCTGTGCGGCTTTCAAGAACCTCTATGCGATCGCAGTCGGTTGGGCAGCCGGAACCGGCGCCCGCGGCGCGGCCGGGGCCGGCGGCGCACCGACGGTCAACCTCAAGGCCACGCTTTTTGCCCAGGCGCTGCTTGAAATGGGCTATCTCGTCGAGGTCTTCGGCGGCGTGGACAAGACCGCGCTCGGTCCCGCGGGGGCAGGGGACCTTTACGTCACCTGCGAGGCCGGGCGAAACGGCCGCCTGGGAATGCATATGGGGTCGGGCCTGCCGTTCGCCGATGTCATCGAAGGACCGATGCGCGGCGAGACCGTGGAGGGGGCCGAACTCGCGCATCGCGTCGCTCCGCAGATCCGGCGGCTGATCGAGCAGGGCCGGATCGCGGCGCCACGGGTCCCGCTGCTTTTAGGGATTCTGGACGAGATCTGTTCTGGCCCGCGCCGCGACATCGGACTTGCCGACATTCTGGGCGTGTGCGAAACGCCAACCTGAAAAAGTCCGCATCGATAGCCTCGCCTGGAGCGGATCGGCACCGGCGGTCGCATGTGAAGGTCCCACAGGGAGAAGACAATGGTTTCGAGCGAAGCGATTCCGACCGGGCAGACCAGAATTGCGGGATTGCCGCAATCGCGCGCCGAATGCGAAGCGCTGGACCAAGCCGATCCGCTGTCCCGGTTCCGAGGCCGGTTCGACCTGCCGGACGGCGTGCTTTACCTCGACGGCAACTCGCTTGGCGCCGTCTGCCGGGACGCGCGCGATGCCCTGTCCCGGACCGTGGAGGAGGAATGGCGCACCGACCTCATCCGGTCCTGGAACACGGCCGGCTGGGTCGACTGGCCGGTGGACCTGGGAGAACAGGTTGCGAGCCTGATCGGCGCCGCGCCCGGCCAGACAATCGTGGCCGACGGCACATCGATCAACCTCTTCAAGGCGCTTGTTGCGGCGCTGCGCATGAACGCGGGACGATCCGCCATCGTGTCGGAGAGCGCCAACTTTCCAAGCGATCTCTACATTATGGAAGGCGCGGCGTCGCTGTTTGAAGGCACGACCCGCCGACTGGTCCCGCCCGACGCAACCGAAGACGACGTGATTGCGCTTCTCGACGATGATGTGGCGGTCCTGTCGCTGACCCATGTGAATTACAAGACGGCCCGCATCTGGGATATGCATCGCATCACGCGAGCCGCCCACGATCGCGGCGTCCTCGTTGTCTGGGACCTTGCCCATTCCGCCGGCGCGGTTCCCGTCGCCCTCGACGAGGCCGGTGCGGATTTTGCGATCGGTTGTGGCTACAAATACCTGAACGGCGGTCCGGGCGCGCCGGGTTTCATCTATGTCGCTCGCCGGCATCTCGGCAAGGCGGTCAATCCGCTCACCGGCTGGCTCGGCCATGCCCGCCCGTTTGCCTTCGTCGAAGACTACGAACCCGCACCTGACATCCGCTCGTTCATTTGCGGCACGCCGCAGATCCTGTCCTATGCGGTGCTGAAGGGCGCGCTCGACGTCTTTGCCGAAACCGACGGGGCCGCGCTTTATGCCAAATCGCAGGCGTTGACCGACCTGTTTATCGGCCTCGTCGAGAGCCGTTGCGCCTCAGCCGGTCTGCATCTGGTATCGCCGCGCGACGCGGCGCTGCGCGGCAGTCATGTCTCGTTCGCGCATCCGAACGCCTATGCCTTTGTTCAGGCGCTCATAGCCCGCGGCGTCATCGGCGACTTCAGGGCGCCCGATATTGCCCGTTTCGGTTTCGCGCCGCTCTACAATTCCCGCGCCGATGTGTGGGACGCCGTCGAGATTTGGGTCGACATCCTGGCGACCGGCGAATGGCAGCGTCCCGAGTTTGCGATTGTGAAAAAAGTGACCTGAAAAAGCCGCATTGCGGTCACAGACACGGAACAGGAGGGGCCATGGCGGACGAAGAGACGGAGCGCGACCGGTTCGAAACCGGGATGACCATACGGCGTGCCGTGCTCGGCGACGCCCATGTCGACAATGCCGAAGCCTCAAAGACCGACTTCGACGCCCCTTTCCAGAGCCTGATCACCGAAAGCGCGTGGGGGACGGTATGGGCCGGCGAACACTTCACCCGGCGCGAACGTTCCATCGTGACGCTTGCCCTGCTTGCGGCGCTCGGCCATGAGGATGAAGTTGCCATGCATGTCCGTGCTGCTCAGAACACCGGAACAAGTCCGGATGATATCCGGGAAGCGCTTTTGCACGTCGCCATATATGCGGGTGTGCCGGCCGCCAACCGGGCGTTCAAACGCGTCAAGGAAGCCTATCGAGATCTGGGGATAACCTTCGGAAAGTAGAGGAAAATTCACCGGAGCCGGCTGTCGGTCCTTCGGAATGACCCGTATCAAACCTCATGCGACGAATGGATGGTATGGTCCGCCGCAATTCTGTGCCAAAAGCTCTGCCAGTCTTTGACGGACGGGCGAAACAGGCCCCGAAGACGCGATGTGTCTGGCGTCCGCAAGTCGAAAAACCGTCTTGGAGAAAACAGTGAAAACTATCGGCGTTTGGAACGAAGCCCGCGGTGTCGACACGATGGGCCTGGCACCGTCCTGCGTCCATTACAACCTGCTTCCACCCGCCCTCATTCAGGCGGCGATCGAGCGGGGCGAGGGACAGCTCGGTCCGGGCGGATCGTTTGTCGCGCTGACCGGCGAACATACCGGCCGCTCGCCGAAGGACAAATACACGGTTCGCGAAGCTTCGATCGAAGATGACATCTGGTGGGATTCCAACCAGGCGATGGCGCCGGACGCGTTCGATCGGCTCTATCAGGACATGAAAAGCCATGTCGAAGGCGGTGACCTGTTCGTGCAGGATCTGTATGCCGGCGCGGATGCGTCGCATCGGCTCGACGTGCGCGTCATCACCGAATTGGCCTGGCACGGCCTCTTCATCCGCCACATGCTGCGCCGTCCCGAGTGTCCCGAACTGGCATCGTTCGATCCGCAATTCACCATCCTGAACGCTCCGAGTTTTTCTGCCGATCCCGAACGCCATGGCTGCCGGTCATCGACCGTGATCGCGGTCTCTTTCGAGCGCCGCCTCATTCTGATCGGCGGCACCTCCTATGCCGGCGAAAACAAGAAATCCGTGTTCTCGGTATTGAACTACCTGCTGCCGGCGCGCGGCGTCATGCCGATGCATTGCTCGGCCAACCACGCGACTTCGAACAGCGACGATGCAGCGGTCTTCTTCGGCCTGTCCGGCACCGGCAAGACGACGTTGTCGGCCGATCCGAGCCGCACGCTGATCGGCGACGACGAGCATGGCTGGTCCGATGAGGGCATCTTCAATTTCGAGGGCGGCTGCTACGCCAAAACGATCAAGCTGAATGCCGACGATGAGCCGCAAATCTATGCGGCAACCGAGAAGTTCGGTTCCGTGCTGGAAAACGTTGTGCTCGATCCGACGACCGGCGCCTACGATTTCAACGATTCACGCCACACCGAAAACACGCGAGTTGCTTATCCTCTCGATGTGATTTCCAATGCCAGTCGCACGTCGCTGGCCGGCGTGCCGAAGAACATCGTGATGCTGACCTGCGATGCCTTCGGGGTCCTGCCGCCGATTGCCCGGCTGACGCCGGCCCAGGCCATGTATCATTTCCTCTCCGGCTTTACGGCCAAGGTGGCCGGCACCGAAAAGGGCCTGACCGAACCGGAACCGACGTTTTCGACCTGTTTCGGCGCGCCGTTCATGCCGCGCCGTCCGGAAGTCTACGGCAAGCTCCTGCGAAGCAAGATCGCCCAGCACGGATCCGTCTGCTGGCTGGTGAACACGGGCTGGACCGGCGGTCCTTACGGGGTCGGGTCGCGCATGCCGATCCAGGCAACGCGGGCGCTGCTGGCCGCCGCGCTCGACGGTTCGCTCAACGATGTCGCGTTCCGCAAGGACCGGTTCTTCGGCTTTGAAGTACCGGTAGAGGTGCCGGGCGTCGAGACCGGGCTCCTCGACCCGCGCACCACCTGGGCCGATCCGGACGCCTACGATGCCCAGGCCGACCGGCTCGTCGGCATGTTCGTGAAGAATTTCGCTCAATACGAAGAGCATGTCGGCGACGACGTGATCGCCGAGGCCTTGAAGGCCTGAACAAGGCGGCGCGGGACGGCGAAGTCGAAGGGGGCCTAACCCGGCCCCCACGGTCCGTGGAAGTCACCGGGCCGGTCGGTCCGTTCGAAACCGTGTTCGCCGAAATAGTCCCGTTGCGCCTGAAGCAGATAGGCCGTGGTGCGGGCGCTTCGATAGGTCTCGAAGTAACCGAGCGCTGCGCCAAGCGCCGGCACCGGCATACCGGCTGCGACCGCGCCGGCAACGACCGTGCGCAGAGCCGGTGCGGCCTCCGTCAGCGTCTCGACCACAGCCGGCGCGACAAGCAGATTGCTTGGCGTCGAGGCGTCCTCGTACGCCCGCATGATCACATCGAGAAAGGCGGATCGGATGATGCAGCCGGCGCGCCAGATCCGGGCAATATCGCGATAGGGCAGGTCCCATCCGTTTTCATCTGACGCCGCGGAAAGCGCAGCGAATCCTTGTGCATAGGCGATGATCGTTGCGGCATGCAGCGCCTTCTCGAGCGCCTTGACGGTCTCGACGCCATAATCTCCGAGACCATCGAAGTGCCGCGCGTCGTAGATTTCGGCAGCCGCAACCCGCTCCTGTTTGAGCGCGGACAGGGCGCGCGCCGACACGGCCGCTTCGATCGTGGTTGCCGGAACGCCAAGTGCCTGGGCCTCGATCGCCGTCCACCGGCCGGTTCCCTTCTGCCCGGCCCGATCGAGAATGATGTCGACGACAGGCTGGCCGGTATCCGGATCGTCCGCCGCGAGCACCTTTCCGGTAATCTCGATCAGATAGGATTTCAGCATGCCGCCGTTCCAGCGGTCGAAGATATGGCCGATATCCTTCGGCGATCGGCCATAACCGTTACGCAGCAGGCCGAAGATCTCGGCGATCATCTGCATGTTGGCGTATTCGATGCCGTTGTGGATCGTCTTGACGAAATGTCCGGCACCGTCGGATCCGAGATAGGCGCTGCAGGGATCGTCCTCGTAGCGGGCGGCGATCGCCGAAAGGATCGGTTCGACCCGGGCATAGGATTCGCGGGTGCCGCCGATCATGATCGACGGTCCGTTGCGGGCACCTTCGGCCCCGCCGGACACGCCGACACCGAGGAAGCGAGGCCCCGCGGTTCCAAGCGCGTCGACCCGACGTCGCGTATCGTGGAAATTGGCATTGCCGGCGTCGATCAGAATGTCGTCGGCCGCGACCAGCGGTTTCAGGGCGTCGATCTGTTCGTCGACTGCCTCGCCGGCCTTGACCATCATGATGATCGGCCGTGGCGGCCGGATCGCCGCCACCAGATCCGGCAGCGATCGGCACGGCACGAACCGGTCGGCGAGGGATCCCGCCTGCTGCATGAAACTGTCCGTCTTTTCCGGCGTTCGGTTGTAGACGGCGACCGTATGGCCCTTGTCTGCGATGTTGAGCGCCAGGTTGGCGCCCATGACGCCAAGGCCGATCAGGCCGATATCAGCATCCGTCATGACAAGCCCTCCGATCGGGTGTGATTGCCGTTCGCCGGGCCGGTATCCGGCCTGGGAACGCTGCGGATCGCGGTAAGCGCGGCTTCAAGCACCGCCTCGACCGGCTGGTCGACATCCACGACGATGGCAAATTCATCGGCGTCCGGCTGTTCCAGCGTTGCGAGTTGCGATTCGAGCAGGGCCAGCGGCATGAAATGGCCCGCCCGGCTCTGCATGCGTGTCTCGATGACCTGTCGGCTACCAGCCAGATGGACGAACAGAACCGGTTCGCGAGCGGCGAGCGCAATGTGTTGCCGGTAGATCCGTTTCAGCGCGGAGCAGGCGATGATGCAATGCGCGCTGGAGGCCCCGAGTGTCTCTCCGACACGCTGCAGCCAGGGCCAGCGGTCATCGTCGTTGAGCGGCATGCCGGAAGCCATCTTGTCGACATTGGACTGCGGGTGGAGGCGGTCGCCGTCGATGAACGTAGAGGCCAGCGCATCGGCGAGCAGCGCGCCGATTGTGCTCTTGCCGGAACCGCATACGCCCATGACGACCACGGGTACCGCGGGTGAGGCGTCGGATGCGGGGTCTGTATCGGCGGACATGATAGAAAGACGTCAGAGGACGGAAAGAATATGCGGTCTCTGGTTGTCACTTTGATCCGGTGAAATCAAGCAACTCGGATCACAATTGATCGAGGCTTGTTGAGAAACCGATCGCGCCGGTGCCGATACTGAAAGATCGAGTTTTCTTCAACCGTCGGTATGGCCGTCACATAGAGCGCCCTATACTAAACGCTGTCACCCGGGCAGCGAGGACCCGTTTCTGTTGTCCGGTCTCAGACGTCTTGCCACGGCCGGCCCCTGTCGCAGGGCGGGTAAATTGACCGAAAGTGCCTGTTGTGGACGCCGTCCGGCCGGAATAGCGTGCCGCAGACCGGCGAAACGGATTTGGTGCCGGCTCGCGCCGGTGGAAAGAATGGCGGCGGGATGACCCGACCGCGCCGGAAGATGAACGTGGAGCCCGTTGCATGACATGTCGCCTTGGTCTTGTCCTCCTTCTGTCCTGTCTGACCCCGCTCGCAGCGACAGCTCAGGGTAACGCTCCGCCGGAAGTAGACGTCGCCAAACCCGTGAGCCAGCAGATCCAGATCTGGGATCAGTTCACCGGGCGTTTTGAAGCGCAGGAACGGGTCGAGGTGCGGGCGCGGGTATCCGGTTACCTGCAATCCGTGAACTTCACCGATGGCCAGATCGTCAACAAGGGCGACCTGCTTTATGTCATCGATCCGCGGCCGTTCGAGGCCGAGGTCGGACGCGCGCGTGCCGGTGTCCTGAACGCGCGCAGCCAGCTCACACTGGCCGAAATCGAGCTCGAACGGGCTGAAGAATTGCTCGAACGCCGGACGATCAGTGCGTCCGAAGTCGATCGCCGCATGGCCCAGCGCGACATTGCCTCTGCGGAAGTTCAAAGTGCGGAGGCGTTGTTGCGCACCGCGGAACTCGACCTGGAATTCTCCAACATCCGCTCGCCCATTACAGGGCGCATTTCCGAAACCTTCGTCGACATCGGCAACCTGGTGTCCGGCGGCATGACCCAGTCGACGCTGCTGGCCACGATCGTCTCGCTTGACCCGATCTATTTCGAATTCGATGTGTCCGAACAGGCCTACCTGAAATATTCCCGACTGGCCCGTTCCGGCATGCGGTCCTCGTCCCGCGAAACCGCCAACCCGGTCTATGTGCGTGTCTCCGGGGAGGACAGGTGGACCCGTCGCGGCCACATGAACTACGTGGCCAATGAAATCGGGGACAATACCGGCACCGTGCGCGGCCGGGCGATCTTCGAAAACGATGACTACTTCCTGCAGCCCGGCCTGTTCGGACAATTGCGGCTGATCGGAAGCGAGCCGTTCGATGGCGTGTTGGTGCCGGACGAAGCGTTGGTCTCGGACCAATCCGTCAAGCTGGTCATGGTCGTCGGCGCCGACAACGTGATTGAGCCGCGTCCTGTCACACCGGGACCAATCGTCAACGGCCTGCGTGTCATCAGCGACGGCCTGACGGGCGAGGAAACGATCGTGGTGAACGGCGTGCAGCGTGCCCGGCCGGGCGCCCCGGTCACTCCGAACCCGGTCGAGATC
The DNA here is from genome assembly GCA_028285165.1 of Rhodobiaceae bacterium. GTDB lineage: Bacteria > Pseudomonadota > Alphaproteobacteria > Rhizobiales > JANQQB01 > JANQQB01. Next base: position 11,804 of record JANQQB010000202.1, on the reverse strand, counting down.
GAGGTGACCCTCGACGGGCTGGACGCAACCCCCGTAGTGACGGAGTAGGCCGATGCGCCTGACCCATATGTTCGTTGACCGCCCGGTTTTCGCGGCGGTCATCTCGATCATCATCACGATCGTCGGGGGCATCGCTTATTTCGTGCTGCCGGTGGCGCAATATCCGGAGATCGCGCCGCCGACGATCCAGGTCACCGCCAGCTACCCCGGCGCCAGCGGTCAGACCGTTGCCGATACGGTCGCCACGCCGATCGAGCAGGAGATCAACGGCGTCGAGAACATGCTCTACATGCGGTCGGAAAATACCGGCGACGGGCGCATGACGCTGACCATCACGTTTACGCTCGGGACGGATCTCGACGAGGCCCAGGTCCTGGTGCAGAACCGGGTGGCGATCGCCGAACCGCGCCTGCCCGAACCGGTTCGCCGCCTCGGCGTGACGGTGCGCAAATCGTCGCCCGACCTGATGCTGGTCGTGCACATCCTGTCGCCGGACAATTCTCGCGATAACCTATACATATCCAACTATGCCCGATCGCAGATCTACGACGAACTGGCGCGCATCGACGGTGTCGGACAGGTCACGATCTTCGGCGAGCGGGCCTATTCGATGCGGGTCTGGCTCGATCCCGACCGGATCGCCTCCTTCGATCTGACGGCGGGCGAGGTGGTGGCGGCCCTGCGCACCAACAACGTGCAGGTCGCAGCCGGCACGCTGAATCAATTGCCGCTCGATAATCCGGGCGCCTTCCAGCTCAATGTCGAAACTCAGGGACGCCTGCTGGAACCGCACGAATTCGAGGACATCGTCGTCAAACGCGACAACGGCAGCATCGTGCGCCTGCGCGACGTCGCACGGGTCGAACTCGCAGCCCAGGACATCCTCAACATCGGCTATCTCGACGACAAGGTCGCGGTGCCGATCGGCATCTTCCAGCGACCGGGGTCGAACGCGCTGGAGACCGCGGCTGCGGTGATTGCCGCGATGGAGGAGATGTCGGAGAGCTTCCCGCCGGGGATCGAGCACACCATCGTCTACAATCCGACGGAATTCATCGAAGAGTCGATCAATGCCGTTTTCCAGACCCTGTTCGAGGCGGCCATCCTCGTGGTTCTGGTGATCATCATCTTCCTGCAGAGCTTTCGGACGGCCCTGATCCCGGTGATCGCCATTCCGGTTTCGCTGATCGGCACGTTTGCCGTCTTGAGCGCGCTCGGGTTTTCGCTGAACACGCTGTCGCTGTTCGGCCTGGTTCTGGCCATCGGCATTGTCGTCGACGATGCGATCGTGGTCGTGGAGAATGTCGAGCGCTACCTCGACAAGGGACTTTCCGGTGCCGAGGCGGCGCACAAGACCATGGACGAAGTCTCCGGCGCGCTCATCGCCACGTCGCTTGTGCTGCTCGCCGTGTTCGTGCCGACGGCTTTCATCACCGGCATATCCGGTCAGTTCTACGCCCAGTTCGCCGTCACGATTGCCGTCTCCACGGCGATTTCGACAATCGTCTCGCTGACGCTCTCCCCGGCGCTCTGTGCGGTTTTGTTGCGACCGAAGGATCCGTCCCGCAAGGAGCATCCGCTGATCGCGTTCATCACGCTTCCGGGTAAATTGTTCGCGCGCGGCTTCAATGCCGTCTTCGATCGGATGGCCGATGGCTATGCCGCCCTGGTCCGCCAGTTCGTGCGGCTTACGCTGATCATGCTCGTCGTCTATGGCGGCCTGATCTTCCTGGCATTCGATCGCCTGCAGCAGACACCGACCGGCTTCATTCCGGAAATGGACCAGGGATACCTGATCACGGTCGTGCAATTGCCGCCGGGCGCTTCGCTGGCGCGCACCGACCAGGTGGTGCAGGAGGCGTCGCGGACGCTGCTTGGCGTGGAGGGGATCGAACACACGGTCGGCATTGCCGGGCTCGACGGCGCGACCTTCACCAACGCGCCGAATTCGGCGGCCATTTTTGCGACGTTCAAGCCGTTTGACGAACGCACCGGACCCGGCCAGTCCGCCACCGAGATCATCGGTCGCGCCTTCGGTGCCCTGCAGCAGCACAAGGAGGCCTTCATCTTCGTGATCGCACCGCCTTCGGTACGCGGTATCGGCACCGGCGGCGGCTGGAAATTGTATGTTCAGGATCGACGCGGCCGCGGCATCGACGCGCTCGAAATGGCGACGATGGAGCTGATGGGAGCGGTGAACCAGAGCGATGCCGTCGCCCAGGCGTTCACGCTCTTCAACACGCGGACGCCGCGCATCTACGCCGAAATCGATCGGGTGAAGGCGCAGATGCTCGGCGTGCCGACGGATCGCCTGCTTGAAACCCTCGAAGTCTATCTCGGCTCGGCCTATGTCAACGACTTCAATTTCCTCGGCCGGACGTTCCGCGTCACCGCCCAGGCGGACGGTCCGTTCCGCGACGACGCGAGCGATATCAGCGAGCTGAAGACCCGGTCAGAGAACGGCGAGATCGTACCGCTTGGCTCAGTGGCTGAACTGCGCAGCACGACCGGCGCCTATCGTGTGCCGCGATACAACCTCTATCCGGCCGCCGAATTGCAGGGCGCCAGCCCGCCCGGCGTGTCGAGCGGCGATACGATCGCCGCGATCGAGGCGATCGCCGCTGAAATCCTGCCGAACGGTTTCGATTTCGAATGGACCGAACTGGCGCTGCAGGAAAAACTCGCCGGCAACACGGCCATCATCGCCTTCGGTCTGGCGGTGGTCTTTGTCTTCCTCTTGTTGGCCGCGCTTTACGAAAGCTGGCTGTTGCCGCTCTCGGTGATCCTGATTGTGCCGATGTGCATCCTGGCCGCCGTCGTCGGCGTCAACATGCGCGGGCTCGACAACAACATCCTGGTTCAAATCGGGCTCGTCGTGCTCATCGGCCTGGCCGCCAAGAACGCGATCCTGATTGTCGAATTCGCCCGCCGGCAGGAGGCCGAAGGGAAGTCCAGGGTGGAGTCCGCGATCGAAGCCTGCCGCATTCGTCTGCGGCCGATCCTGATGACGTCGCTCGCCTTCATTCTCGGCGTGGTTCCGCTGGTGATCTCGTCAGGGCCGGGTGCCGAAATGCGTCAGTCGCTCGGCACGGCAGTGTTTTCCGGCATGCTCGGCGTCACGCTGTTCGGGCTGATCTTCACGCCGGTGTTTTACGTCGTATGCCGTTGGATGGGAACGCTTTTCCGGCGCGAGAAGCCGAAGCCGTCAGAAGCCGAAACGACGGAAGGCGCGGCGTAACGATAGGGAGCGTATCCGGACCGAACGAAATCGGTCGTCACGCAAGCAGGTCGACGGACACCGGGACGGATACGACGGCGACCGGCTGTGATGTCGCGCCGGCGCCGACCGGTGTCGGTATGTTAAGGGAAAGAGGGCTGCTTGCGGCCGGATCCGTGTCGCCGAGAGCCTCGACAAGCTCCTCGACTTCCTTGTCGAGGTCGTCAAGCGCCTTTTCCGAGTCCCGGACGAGCTGCGGATCGCTGTCCTTCGCCTTCAGTTCGGCAATCGCCTTTTCCAGGATCTGACGGACCTCGCGCGCGGCCTTTTTGAAGCGCTCGCCCATTTCGCGCTGGGCTGAGGAATCGGCGTCGCGGGAGGACAATTCCGCTGCAAGGTCGCGATAGGCCCGGGCAACCTGTTCGCGCACATTTGTCTGATCCGGATTCTCCGTTTCAGCGCGACCGTCGGCACCGCTTGTTTGTACGACGCGGGAACCGGCCTCGGGAGAAGCGGTTGCAGGCCGTCCTGCCGTCGCGCCCGAGGACGGGACGTTTTGGCCGGCCGCGGGCGGCCCCAAGGCCGCATTTGCCGCAGCGGCGGACGCGGTCAGAACCGAAGACGGGGTTGCTGTCGCCGGGGCGGTGACCGATGAAAGCGACGGGGGTGAGGCCGGTGTGGTGGCAGCGCCCTTGCCGGATGCCTTCAGGGCGGCCCGGTAGTCCCGGGCAGCGGCCTTGATTTCGTTGGCAATCTGCTTTGCCTGGCGCGCCACGGCGGCCGGGTCGACGCTCATGAACCGCAGCATTTCCAGCTTCTGCTCGGCAGCGGCAAGCTTTTGCTCCGCCGCGGCAAGCCGGGAATCGGACAGGTTCGACGTGAGCCGGTCTGAAAGCACATCGGCATCGGAGGGATCGTCCGCGGCTTCCCGCTTTTCCTCAAGCCGGTCTGACAGCGCTTCGAGCGCCTTTTTCAGAAAGTCGAGCCCTGTCTCATCGTCCTCTTTTTCCGACGGCATCGGACGCTGTGCAGAGGCGGACAGGGTCACACGGGTCGCCGGACCGTCGCCGAGACCGGCACGCTGTGTTTCTTTAGGCTCCGCAGTCCGGGCACGTTCTGCGAGATCCCGTAAGGCCGGCGGCAGCCGATCCGTGTCGCCGGAGGGGAAGCGCAACAGAGTATCGAGACCGGGCACAAAAACGCTCCATCGCGATCCGGTAGGGCACAGGGTACCGGCCGCTTAAGCCGACACACTGCCAGCGAAGCGTTAACGCTTGATTATCCTTAACGGAGAGTTTCTTCTACCAAAAGTAGAGATGGACTCTCCCCTGCAGGGCCCGATTGCTGTCCTGCAGGGGAGTGACTGTGTCAGTTTAGGCGTTCAACCGCGACGGCGATACCCTGGCCGCCGCCGATGCACATTGTCATCAGGGCCTTGCTGCCGCCGCTGCGCTGCAATTCATAGAGCGCCTTGACGGAAATGATCGCCCCGGTGGCGCCGACCGGATGGCCGAGCGCGATGGCTCCGCCATTCGGGTTGACCTTTTCCGGATCCATGCCGAGTTCGCGGGTCACGGCGCAGGCCTGGCTGGCAAAGGCCTCGTTCGATTCCACGACATCGAAATCCTCGATGGCAAGGCCGGTCTTTTCCAGGAGATTGCGTACCGCCGGGATCGGGCCGACGCCCATGGTTTCCGGACGCACGCCGGCATGGCCGTAACCGAGAATGCGGGCGAGCGGTTTCTTGCCTTTGCGTTCCGCGGTTTCCGCGTCCATCAGCACGATTGCCGCCGCGCCGTCATTGATGCCGGACGCGTTTCCGGCCGTCACCGACCCGTCCTTCTGGAACACTGGCCGCAGGCCGGCCATGTCTTCCAGCGACGCTTCCGGCCGGACGTGCTCGTCGGTGTCAAATGGCACCATCTCCCGCTTCCGCCTGACTTCGATCGGCAGGATCTGGTCCTTGAAACGCCCTTCGGAAATCGCATGCGCGGCCCGCCGATGGCTTTCCACGGCAAACGAATCCTGGGTCTGACGGTCGATCTGCCATTCCCGCGCAACGTTTTCCGCCGTCACGCCCATATGACCGTTGCCGAACGGGTCCGACAGGGCACCGATCATCATATCGATGGTCTTCACGTCGCCCATCTTGTGGCCGAAGCGGGAGGTGAGGTCCGCATGCGGGGCCCGCGACATGGATTCCGCGCCGCCGGCAATGGCGACATCGGCATCGCCCAGCATGATCGACTGCGCCGCCGATACGATCGCCTGCAGGCCGGACCCGCACAGCCGGTTGAGGGTCAGGGCCGGTGTCTCCACCGGAATGCCGGCATCGATTGCCGCCACGCGGGACAGGTACATGTCCTTGGGTTCGGTATGGATGACGTTGCCGAAAACCACGTGGTCCACCTCATCGGGCGCGACATCCGCCCGCTGCAGCGCTTCCTTGGCGACCGCTGCGCCAAGCGCGGTCGGCGGCACGTCCTTCAGGGATCCGCCGAATGTTCCGACCGCGGTCCGGGTGCCGCTGACGATGACGACTTCGCGTCCTGCCATGTTTAGTGTCCTCCGTTGGTTTCCGGTTTCATTGATTCCACCTTGACGCCGGCCGCTTCAAGGCGGGCACGGATGGTTTCGGCCATGCTGACGGCTGCCGGGTTGTCGCCGTGCAAACAGATCGTTTGCGGCGAGACCGGGACGCGCACGTCATTGACCGAGGTCACGGCGCCGTCGTCGAGCATGCGCAAGACCCGATCGGCGGCATAATCGGCGTCGTGGATCAGGGCATCCGGACGCGACCGCAAGGTCAGCGTACCGTCGTCGTTATAGGTTCGGTCTGCATAGATTTCGCGGGCGATCGTTAGGTCGGCATCGAGCACCGCTTTTTCCAGTGCGGTGGCGGCCATCGCCACGACGATGAGCTCGGAATCGACGGCGCCGACCGCATCGGCATAGACCCGGGCAATCGCCAGGTCCTCGCTCGCCATGTTGCCGAGCGCCCCGTGAACCTTGACGTGCCGTACCCGGGTGCCGTTGGCCGCCGCAATGCCGGACAGCGCGCCGATCTGGTAGATGAGCATCGCTTTCAGTTTATGCGGCTCGACCCCGTGAATGCGCCGCCGGCCGAAACCGGTCAGGTCATCGAAGCCCGGATGGGCACCGATGCCGACCCCCTTGTCGAGGCAGGTGCGCACAGTACGGTCCATCACCGAAGGATCGCCGGCATGGAAACCGCAGGCAATGTTCGCGCTGGTGACAATGTCCAGCATCGCGTCGTCGTTGCCCATGGTCCACGCCCCGAAGGATTCTCCGAGATCGGCATTGAGGTCGATGGAATGGGTCATGGTCCGGTCCGGTCACGCGAAGGGTCAGGGCGAAACGACGCCGCTGATCAGGTTGTAATCCAGAAGATTGGGAATGTCGCGCGGATCTCGCCGCAGCGGGATTACCATGCGCTTCAGATCGGCAAGGTGGGACCGCCAGGCCCGCAACACGTCGATTGCTTCGTCCGGCGGGACGGCTTGGAACCGGAGTTGGGTTCCCGGGCGGCATTGCACGACGTGGTCGAGATCGGGCGACAGGATGGTCGCGATACGCGGATAGCCGCCGGTTGGCTGACGGTCGGCCAGCAGGATGGCGGGTTCGCCGTCGCCCGGGATCTGGATGTCGCCGAGACAGACCGCATCGGACAATCCGGAAAGCCCGAGATCGGAATGGATCGGGTCACCGTCCGGTTTCAGGCGCACGCCCATCCGGTCGAGTTTTGCGGTCACGGTGAACGTCATCCCGAGGAACCGGTCCCGTTCGGCCTTGGAAAACCAATGCGCCTGACTGCCCCACAGGACGCGGACACGCTCCGGCGCGGCCGGACGCGGACCGGCCAATGTGCCGTCGATCGGGGCACCGTCATGCAAGGCGTCCGCCCGTTGCGGCGCGAGGGCAAGACGATCGCCCTCCCGCAGAGCCCGCCCATCGATACCGCCGAGCCGCGCCCGCAGATGTGTTGACCGGGATCCGAGCACCAGCGGCGTATCGAGCCCACCGCCGACATGCAGATAGCCGTAATTGCCGTCGGTGGCGGTCCCGATGGTGTGGATCTGACCCGGTTCGAGCCGGAACACCGATCGCCACGTAACCGGATCGTCATCGATGGTCGCAGACATGTGTGCACCCGTCAGCGCCATCCGGACAGGACCGCCTTCGACGGCGAAGCGTCCGCCGAGGCCGAATAGTTCGAGCGCCGCATCGGTTGGCGTGTTGGCAAGCAGCGCGGCCCCTTCCGCCATGGCGAGCCGGTCCACGGCACCGCCCTCGGCGACACCGTAGCGCTGATATCCCGGTCGACCGAGATCCTGGACGGTCATGGCCGGGCCGGCGCGGTGAACGATGACGCTAGGCGTTGTCATGGCAGGATTTCCCGGCTGCCGACCGGACGTCCGTTTGCCGCCGCATCCGAAAGGCGTCGGTAGAGAGCGTCGTCGACCGGTTCGAACAGCATTTCGTCGCCGGGTTCGACCAGAAAGGGCGGATCGCGCTCGATCGAAAAACTGCGGAACGGTGTCTGGCCGATCCAATGCCAGCCGGTCGGAATCGCGGTCGAACAAAGGGCGGTCTGGCGCACTGCAATGCAGAGGGATCCGGGCGGGATTTCCGGTTTGATGGTCGTCAGCCGCGGCAGGTTCCAGATCTCCGGCAGCGGACCCAGATAGGCGAAACCGGGCGCAAAGCCCAGCATATAGATCCGGTGCCGCACGGATGCATGGGCTTCGACGGCAGCCATCGGGTCCATGCCCAGTCTGTCGGCAACGGAGTCCAGATCCGGCCCGTGTGCGCCGCCATACAGAACCGGAACGCGCCACAGGCTGCGATTGTGCGGCGGCCCGGCGTCAAGCCAGTCGCGTTCGCCGTAAAGCTCTGAAAGCCGTGTCCGAACCTCGTCCGGTGCAATGACAAGCGGATCGAAGCGGACCAGCACGGAACGGATGGTCGGCGCGGTTTCGATGAGGCCGGCAAACGGCTCCTCCTGAAGCCGGCGGTCGAAGGCTTGCGCGGCATTGTTGACGCGGTCATCGAGCGTATCGCCGAACTCGACGAGCAGCCCGCCTTCGCCTGCCTGTCGGATCACCGGTTCGTTGTAAAGGGCCTCGCCGTGCAATCCGAGCGCTCCGGGTATTCCTGTTGCTTCCCTATGGTCTTAGCGCAAGTCGCAGGCGCGGGGAAAGCCGGTCGATGAACCGCGCGGAGCGGAGAGGCTCGCCGCGGCATTGCCCATCGCCGCGGCCTCTGGCATAGGAAAGCCGACCCAATCCTATCCGGAGTTTTTCATGCCTGACGGTGCCACGCCCCAAGCCGATTATCTGTTTCCGCCGGCCCCGGTAACGAGCCTGCCGGTCAGCGGGAGCGATGCCCGTTTTCCGGTCCGGCGCATCTATTGCGTCGGCCGGAACTATGCCGCGCACGCCGTGGAAATGGGCCACGATCCGGACAAGGAGCCGCCGTTTTTCTTCCAGAAGAACCCGGATTCCATCCTCCTGCCGGGAAGCGACTTTCCCTATCCGACCAAGACCAGCGACGTGCATTTCGAGATGGAACACGTGATCGCCATCGGCACCGGCGGGTCCGACATCGCGGTCGGCGACGCCCTCGATCATGTCTTCGGCTATGCCGCCGGTCTCGACATGACGCGCCGGGACCTGCAGAGCCAGGCCAAGAAGGCGGGCCGCCCCTGGGAGGTCGGCAAGGCCTTCGAACGCTCCGCCCCGATGTCGGCGATTGCTCCGTCTTCCCAAATCGGCCATCCCGACCACGGTCGCATCTGGCTGAAGGTCAACGGAGAAGTGCGCCAGGACGGCGACCTGGACCAGCTGATCTGGAAGACGCCGGAAATCATCGCTTATCTGTCCGGCCTGTTCGATCTGGCACCGGGCGACCTGATCATGAGCGGCACACCGGCAGGTGTCGGATCGGTGCAGGTGGGCGACCGGCTGGAAGGAACTGTGGAGGGGATTGGGTCCGTGTCGGTTGCCGTTGTCTGAGCAACGCTTCGGTCCGTGGCAATGCGGACCGTCAATCAAAAGGCCAACAAGGAGTATTGCTATTGCGATGTCTTGTGGTCGGAGGAACCGGCTTCCTTGGCGGTGCAATCACAGATGCGCTCGTTGACGAAGGGCACTCGGTAGCGGTACTGGCGCGAGGCAGCACAACACGCAGAACATCCGCGGACGTCGAGGTCATAATCGCGGACCGATATGGACCGCTCGGAAGTCTCAAAGAGCGGAAATTCGATTGGGTGTTCGACACTTGCGCCTACGCACCCGACGCGGTTCGGTTCCTGTTGGGCGCTATCGGGGATGGCGTCGCACGATATTGCGCGATTTCGTCCATCTCGGCATACGGAACCTTCTTCAGACCCCGGTTGGACGAGACCGAGACGGTCCCTGCCGCATCGGACAGGGACTATGCGGTGGCAGCCGCTGTTCCCGCGGAAAACCGTGCATCTGCCGATGCCTACGGTTCTTCCTACGGTCCGCTGAAGCGCGCGTGCGAGATAGAAGCTCAGCGCATACTTGGTGATCGGGCTACGGCGCTGCGCGTCGGACTCCTCGTGGGTGCTGGCGATTACACCGACCGGCTGACATGGTGGGTACGGCGGATAGACAGTGTCCGGGGTGCGTTTCCGGCACCGGCACCGCCCGAGAGACCCGTTCAACTGATCGACGTGCGAGACGCAGCGAAGTTTGCGGTCCGATGCGCAGAAAGGGGGCTTTCCGGCGTCTGGAACGTGACGGGCCGGCCGCAAGAGTTTGCCGGTGTGTTGGCCGCCATCATCGATGCTACCGGTTCGGACGCGGAGGCGATCTGGGTCTCCGAGACGGCAATCCTGGATGCTCGCATTACCCCTTGGACAGACATACCGATGATGGCGCCGCCTCGTCCGAGTTTCCGGTACTTCATGGACGTGAGCACGCAAAAAGCTGAAGCGGCAGGTCTTCAATGCCGACCGCTTCGTGAGACGCTGATCCCCTTGATCGCATGGGACAGGTCTCGCAGAAACGTCCCGCTAAAGGGAGGAATGAGTGCGGAACAGGAAGCGCAACTGCTCGAGTATCAGATGCGCCCCGATCCGCTTCCTTGAGTGCACCCGTTACGCAGCCATTGCCCGGATTGTGTCCGAGTGCCGAACGGTACAAAGCACATGAACAACGGCTTCCTGGCCACGTGACGCATCGACCGAAAATCGGGGAAGAATTCAAGATTGCGTGTCTAGCGCTTTTCCCCGCCCCACCCGACGAATAGGCTCTGTGGCATTGCATTGCGGGCCGGTCGCCGACGCAAAAGTGTCGATGAGCATGAGGGCAACATGAATATCTGGGATTGGGCGAACTCAGCGACCAATCTTGTCGTCGGCCTCCTGTTGGGCTGGGCCGCATACGGACTTGTCGGCTTGATGACAACTGCGTTTTGGCCCTTGGCAATCATCATTCCAGTTCTCTTTCTCGGTGTCTTGTTGCTGGATTCAGCCTTGAACGCGGTGTCTGAGAAGTTCTTTCCCGGCGGGGTCAAGCGCCCGAGAATTCCGCGGCAAAAGCCACTCGGAAGACGACTGAGCCTGCCATTGGGTCTTGCTATTGGCCTCGTTGTCGCGTGGCTCGGTCTTGACCTGCCGATTCTTGGCACGATCTGATCCGCGTGCAACGGCAATACGAAGGAGAGATGACCGCGTGTCCTTGCGCAATCGCAGATGCCGTCGCGGCCAGCGCGTGAACGCTGCCTTTCAGGGGGAGGCAACTTTCGTCCGCTCATCGGCCTAAGGCCGGTATTCGGTAACCATCCGTTGTCTGGCGAATCCGCCGTTGATTGCTTTCTGCACTTGAGGTTCACGTTATCCGATCCGCACGACTTGCCGAGCAAATCCGGCAGGACAGGCAGGCATCGGTCTAGCGCGGCGGCCGTACCTCCGCGCCCGGCTCTTCCGGTTCCGTATCCACCATTTCCGCCGGGAACCCGGGCGCCCGGACATCGAGCCCGGTGGCGTCTTCAAGGCGCCGGATGATGTTCGGCGACCATTCGCGCGGACCGTAGCGGGACTGGCCGTCCTCGAAGATCTCGATCAGCAACGGAGACAGGGAGAGCGGCACCGATGCCGAATCGGCCACGGCCTGGAACAGACCGATATCCTTCAGCACCAGGTCCATCGTGAAATTGATGTCCCGCGAACCGTTGAGGATCACCTGGCTTTCGGTTTCGTGCACAAAGGAATTGCCGGACGAGATGCGGATGGCCTCGTAGGTCGTGTTCAGGTCCAGGCCAGCCGCCTTGGCCGTGGCGAGCGCTTCGCACAGGGAAACCAGGTTGGCGGTTGCGAGATAGTTCGTCATGACTTTCAGCACAGACGCCGTTCCGATCGGGCCTGTATGCAGGATGCGCCGGCCGAGCGTCTTCAGCACCGGCAGCGCCCGCTCGAAGACCTCGCGGTCGCAGCCTGCAAATATCGAGATGTTGCCGGTGGCCGCGCGATGGCAGCCGCCCGATACCGGGCATTCGATCGGATCCGCGCCGCGTGCGGAGACCAGGTCGGCCATACGCT
>JANQQB010000177.1 GCA_028285165.1 Rhodobiaceae bacterium | reverse complement strand
TTCCTCGTGCGCGTCCGACGCGGCGATATCCGGGCATTGGCGTTGCAGGAGACTGTCGAAGGTGACGGGTGCGTCTGCATGCGGCCCGACGGAAATGCGAGCAGCGAGATCGGGCAGGGGACCGGCATCGACGACCCGGTCTGCCAGATCGGCTTCGAACACGAGCCCTGCCGCGCCGCAATCCTTCAGGATATAGGCCAATTCCGGCCCCTGCGAGCGCGTACTCAACTGCACGGCGATCAGCCCGGCCCGGATCGCCGCCAGAAGCGCCACCACGAATTCCCACCTGTTGCCGACCAGAAGGCCGACGCGGCTTCCTGGCGCCAGGCCGAGCTCGTGAAAGCCGGCCGCAGCGGCCGTTACCCGTCGATCGAGTTCGGCAAAGCTCAAACGTTCCGCTCCGTCGATAACGGCGTCGCGATCCGGATGTTGCGCAGCAATTGTGCGGATCAGTGCATCGATGGTCGGATGCCGGTCGACAAAACAGGTCACCATCCGATCGCCGAAATGGGCTTCGCGGCGCGTTGCCGGGATAGAGTCACCGTCACGCGGCATTGCAAAGGGTCCTATTCGGCCGCCAGTCGGTCGGGCAGCGTATAATACGCCGCACCCCGTCCGAGATGCTCACGGGCGTGTTTGAGTTCGCGCCGGGCGACCGACCGGATATGCACTTCATCCGGTCCGTCGATGAAGCGCAGCGCGCGGCCCCAGGTCCACAGGAAGGACAGGGGCGTGTCGGGCGTCAGACCCATCGCGCCGAAGATCTGCATGGCGCGGTCGAGCACTTGTGTCTGCAGGCGGGGCACGATCACCTTGATCGCGGAAACCTCGTTGCGGGCCGCCCGGTTGCCCTTGGTGTCGATCAGCCAGGCGGCGCGCATCACATAAAGCCGCGCCTGGTCGATCTCCATGCGCGAGAGCGCGATCCATTCCGCCACCTGGTCGTGTTCGTAAAGGTGCTTGCCGAAGGTCTTGCGTTCCATCGCGCGTTCGCAGGCGAGTTCGAGGGCCAGTTCGCACTGGCCGATCGAGCGCATGCAATGGTGGATGCGTCCCGGTCCGAGCCGTGCCTGGGCGAGAGCGAACCCCGCGCCTTCTTCGCCGAGAAGGTTGGCCGCGGGAACGCGCACATTGTCGAACAGCATCTCGCAATGTCCTTCAGGCGCCACGTGATGCATGATCGGCAGGTTGCGCACGACCTTCACGCCGGGCGCGTCCATCGGCACCAGAACCATGGAATGCCGGCGATGCGGATCGGCGTCGGGCGCGGGATCGGACACGCCGAGCACGATCGCCACCTTGCAGCGCGGATCGGCGGCGCCAGTGATGAACCATTTGCGCCCGTTGATCACGTATTCGTCGTCGTCGCGCAGGACGGAGGTCTGAATGTTGGTGGCGTCGGACGAGGCGACATCCGGCTCTGTCATGGCAAAACAGGACCGGATCGTTCCGTTCAGCAACGGGTCGAGCCAATCGGTGCGCTGTGCATCGCTAGCGAACATGTGCAGCAATTCCATGTTGCCGGTATCCGGCGCGGAACAATTGAACACTTCCGAGGCCCAGTAGATTCGGCCCATGATTTCGGCGAGCGGTGCGTATTCAAGGTTTGTCAGGCCCGTGCCTGGTTCGTCATCGCGAAGCGACGGCAGGAAAAGGTTCCAGAGCCCTTCATCCCGTGCGAGCTGCTTCAGCGGCTCGACACAAGCCGGCGGATAGATGCCGGCCTCGGTTTCGTGCAGCCATTCCCGGTGGGCCGGCACCACATAGGTGTCCATGAATGCGGTGAGGCGCGCCCGGTATTCCTCAACTTTTGGCGCGTGCGAGAAGTCCATGATCTGTCTCCCGAATGAGGCGTTGGCGCGCCTGGCTGGTTTTCACCGCGCGACCCGGTCGCGCACAAGGCGACCGCTCATGCGGTCTGCGGGGCCGGAGCGCCGGCGACGTTGGCGCCGCGCTCGATGATGAATTCGCGGTCGAACAGGGTCTGCGAGTGGTTCAGTTCCGACTGGCTGACGATGACAGAGAGATTTTGCCGGCTCAGCCCGAAGATCACTTCCGACAAGCGCTGGCTGAGCGCCGGCGCCACGCCTTCAAAGGGTTCGTCGAGCAGCAACAGATGCGTGCCGGCGGCGAGCGCCCGGCCGAGCGCCACCATTTTCTGCTGACCGCCGGACAGGAGCAGGGCGCGCCGCGTGGCCATCTCGCGCAGTTCCGGCATGATTTCGAACACAATCTCTAGGCGTTCGGCGCTGTCGAGGGACGGGGTCACCCAGGTCGGCAGGAGGATGTTTTCCTCCACGGTGAGTTCCGGGATCAGGCCGCGGTCTTCCGGCATGTAGCCGATGCCCTCGGCGGTCCGGTGATGCACGGGCACGTCGCGCATGTCGCGGCCGTTCAGCGTGATGCTTCCCTCGCGCAGTTTCACGATGCCCATGACCGCGCGCATCAGCGTCGTCTTGCCGGCGCCGTTGCGGCCGGTCAGTCCGACCCTTTCGCCGGCCTCCAGTTCGAAGGAGAACCCCCGCAAGGCCTCTACGGCGCCGATCATGACATGCGCGTTGTCGACTTTCAGCACGGGCTCCACCTTATTTCGCGGTACCGGTGACGTAGCGCTGCACACGGACATCGGACAGCACTTCATCGGGTTTGTCGTCGGCGATGATTTCGCCGGCGTAAAAGGCAAGGATGCGGTCGGCGTAGCGGGTCACGATGTCCATGTCGTGCTCGACGAAGAGGACCGTGACCGGTTCGCTGCTGACGGCGGCCATGACCGTGTCCATCAGGCCGAACTTTTCTTCCGAGCTGACGCCGCTGGTCGGTTCGTCGAGCAACAGCACCTTGGGATGGCGCACCAGTGCCATGGCAATATCAAGGAGTTTGCGCACGCCGCCCGGCAGTTCCGAAACGGGACGGTCCGCATACGCCTCGATGCCGAACCGGTCGAGCAGTTCACCGACCTGTTCGCCCGCTCCTTCCGCACCGACCGGTCGGAAGAAGGAAAAGTTCGGACGGGAAGCGCCGACCGCCACGAGAAGGTTCTGGCGCGGCGTCATGCCTTCGCAGAGCTGCGGGATCTGGAACGAGCGGCAGACGCCCATTTGTGTGATCTGTCTTGGATTTCTGCGGGTTATCGAGCGGCCTTCCAGGAGAATGTCACCGGTATCGGGTTTGAGGTAGCCGGTGACCAGGTTGACGAAGGTCGTCTTGCCGGCGCCGTTGGCGCCGATCAGGGACAACCGTTCGCCGGTCGGCACGTCGACATTGATGTCGGCCGCTGCGACAACGGCGCCGAAGCTCTTGTTCAGGCCCCTTGCCTGGAGGACGGGCGTGTCGGTCATTCCGCCGGCTCCTTGCGTTCAGCCAGTTTGCCGGGCGTGTCTGAAACCGGGGCAGACGGTTCCGGTTTGGCCGCCGTGTCGCGTCCGAGGCGCTTGCGAATTTCGTCCCAGAGCGATCCGAGCCCGTTCGGCAGAAACAGGATCACGGCGAGCAGGAAAGCGCCGAGCATGAACTGCCAAGTGTCGGGGAAATAGCGGTTGGAAAACGAACGCACCAGTTCGAGCGCGAAGGAGGCAAAGAACACGGCGACGACGCTGACATGGCCGGCGAGGATCGAAATGAAGACGAATTCGCCTGACGTCGTCCAGAAGGAGAACAGCGGATCGACATGGCCGAGCGTGAGGCCATTCAGCGTGCCGCCGATCCCGCCAAGGCCCGCCGCGATCACAAAGTTGCGGACCGTGATGCGAAAGACCGATGTGCCGAGATATTCCACACGCAATTCGTTCTCGCGGACGGCTTGCGCCACGAGCCCGGGCATCGACTGGAAATAGAACCGGCAGAACGTCGCGGCGATTGCGGCGATCAGCACCGCCACGCCGTAAAGC
>JANQQB010000112.1 GCA_028285165.1 Rhodobiaceae bacterium | reverse complement strand
TTCTGCCGCCTGGGTCATCACGTAACCGTCGCGATTGCGGTCGAAGAGCCGGGTAGCGAGATCGGTCTCGAAGGCCGCGATGCGTCGGGATACGGTTGTGTGGTTGACCCCGAGCGCCTTGCCGGCGGCGCTGACCGACCCTGTGCGACAGACCGCCAGGAAGTAACGCGCGTCGTCCCAGTTCATCCGCTTGTCCCCGTCCTCCAGACTGTGCATTTTCGCACATTTGAATAGCATTTATGATTATTTACGTGTTTGTTCGCACATCATACTCTTTTCCTCGCCCAGCAACTCAAAACCCCGAAAACGAGGACAAAACAATGAAACTTAACGACAGGACCGTACTGGTAACCGGCGCGAACCGCGGCATCGGACGCGCCACGGTTGTAGCACTGCTCGAAGCCGGCGCAAAAAAGGTCTACGCCGGTGCGCGAAACGTGGAAAGCCTGCCCGACTTCGGCGACCCACGCGTGGTGCCCGTGACGATCGACATTACAAATCCCCGGACGATTGAGTCGGCAGCGGAAATCGCGAACGACGTCGAGGTACTCGTCAATAACGCGGGAACGCTCCAGTTCGGCAGCGTACTCGACATGCCGCTCGAATCCGTCGAAACGGATATGAACGTGAACTACTACGGTACCCTTGCGATGGCGCGGCGTTTCGTACCGATCCTGGAAAAGCAGGCCGATGCGGCACTCGTGAACGTCGTAACCATCGCTGCGTTTGTAAACTTCCCGGGACTCGGCGGTTACAGCCCGTCCAAAGCGGCGCTTTTTTCGCTAACCCAGGGCCTGCGCATCGAGCTCGCGGAACGCGGAATCAGCGTGCACACAGTCAACCCGGGACCCATCGATACCGACATGGCCAAAGATCTGGAAATGGACAAGGCCAGCCCCGAAGAAACCGCGCGCCGGATCATCGCGGGTATCGAGAAGGGTGACGCGGACATCTTCCCGGACGACGGCAGCGAACAGATGTTCGGTCTCTGGCGCGGCAACTATCGCGACCTGGAAAAAGCCGTTTACGATATGCACCACGCCGCCTGAACGTACACAGCACGAGGAATCGAACATGCATTCAATGAAGATCCATGCGGGGGCCGGATTTCCGGCCCTCGCCGTCACCTCGCTGGACGGCAAGAGCGTCGATATCGGCCGGCCGACCGGAGACGCCGACTGGCAGATGGTCGTCGTCTATCGCGGACAGCACTGCCCGCTTTGCACCAAGTACCTGAACAACCTGGACGGGTTCATCGACCGACTTGCGGCAATCAAGGTCAGCGTTGCGGCGGTATCGGGCGACAGCAAGGCCCAGCTTCAAAGCCACCTCGAACGGCTCGATACCCGGGTTCCGCTGCATTACGGCCTGACCGTCGAGCAGATGCAGGCGCTCGGCGTCTACATCTCCGTGCCGCGCTCCGAGAAAGAGACCGATCACCTGTTCGCCGAGCCGGGTCTGTTCGTGGTTAACGCCGAGGGCAACGTCCAGGTCGTCGACATCTCGAACAACCCGTTCGTCCGTCCCGAACTCGAGGCCCTGGTATCGGGCCTGGAGTGGATTCGGAATCCCGAGAACAACTACCCGATTCGGGGTACGCATAAGGCGGAGGCGGCCTAGCAGTCGGGATCTGAACCCGGGCTGGCTGAACGATTCTGCGCGCCGTGGCGCCGAAGCACGGCGCCACGGCTGCCGGGAACGATCTGGAAAACCGTTTCCCCGGCGGTCGACGCCCGATCAACACGCGTCGTCGTGGTGCAGCCGGCAGCTTCCGTAACCTGAGGACGCCGGACCGAAGCCGGCAAAAGCAATCGATGTCCGCGCATTGCAGTGTCGACAGGCAACGCACCTGATCGGTGCAGACCACCTGCTCCGTTTTGATGCAATCGATAGGGCCGTCGGAGTACGCATCGTGTCGGTTGAAGGGCGATGACAGCCGGCATCGCTTTGCTATGATCGGATGAGTTCTTTCATACATGGATAGCCCATGCCCGAACCGGAGCCTGCCGTGTCCAACCGTCTTCTGAGTATTGCCTGCCTGCTGATTCCCGGATCGATGCTGTTCGCGCACGAGGGTGATCACGGAGGTTTGTCCGAATGGGCCATCGCGCTGCATCACGCTGCGCCCGTGCTGGCCTCCATTGGGACATCAATCGGCCTTGCGGCTTTGGTGATTACTAAATGCCGCAAGACCAAAGCCATCCGGGTACGGGCTCGTGGCCGTACCCGTCACTGAGCTAGAACGCTCGCGCGGCAACATCGGCCTGCGTTTCAAACAATCGGCCGGCAATACCCGACTCGGCGACCTGTACCAGGAAGGCTGTCTCAAGGTCCGGTTCCCGACAACCCTGCCACCCTCGCCACTGGAAGCCGTGGTGATGAACGTTGCCGGCGGCCTGACCGACGGCGACGAGCTGGCCGTCACCGTGAATTGGGACGCAGGCACCCGCGGCATCGTCACGACCCAGGCCGCCGAGCGCATCTATCGTTGCCGGAAGGCGCCGGCTCACATACGCACCCGATTGACCGTATCGAACGATGCCATTGCCTGCTGGCTGCCCCAGGAGTCGATCCTTTTCGACGACAGCCACCTGGAACGGGAAACGTCGATTGAACTTACGGGCAACGCGCGCCTGTTCTCCGTGGAAAGCTTCGTCTTCGGGCGAACCGCGATGGGCGAGGAACTCGAGCACGGTCACCTGCACGACCGCCTGGTCGTTCGTCACGACGGGAAGCTCCTGTTCACCGACGCGCTCGAGCTTCGCAGCAGCGAGGAAAGCTCGATCCGGAAGCGGCTTCTAAGGCCCGCCGTCCTCCAAGGCGCGCGCTGCCTCGCTACGATTGTCTTCGTCGGCGAATCTGAAAACGGCCTTATCGATCGTCTGCGTGACTTGATCGATGCGAGCGACGCCCAAGGCGGCGCGACCGCCCTCGGCCCGCTCTCGCTCCTGCGCGTAGCAGCAAAGGATTCGAGGACGCTTCGCGCACTCATCCTGAAACTATTTGGCGCATGCCTAGGCGACGAATCGTTCGCCGAGCCACGCGTCTGGCACTGCTAGGAGTTAACGCGGCATGAATCTGACGCCGAGAGAGAAGGACAAGCTGCTGGTCTCCGTCGCAGCGATGGTGGCCCGACGGCGGCTGGAACGCGGTGTAAAGCTCAACCATCCCGAAGTCGTCGCGCTGGTCACAGACTTTGTCATCGAAGGTGCCCGTGACGGACGATCGGTCGCAGAGCTGATGGCCGAAGGCGCGAACGTGATCAGTCGGGAGCAGGTTATGGAAGGCGTTGCCGAGATGATCCACGACATACAGGTCGAAGCTACGTTCCCGGACGGAACGAAGCTGGTGACTGTCCACGAACCCATTCGATAAGGAAGGGCAAGTGATTCCAGGTGAGGTGTTTGTAGACGGAGAGCCGATCGAGATCAATGCCGGACGGGATCGGACAACGCTGTCTGTCGCCAACACAGGCGACCGGCCGATCCAGGTGGGCTCGCACTACCATTTCTTTGAAACCAACCCGGCGCTCGACTTCGACCGCGAACTCGCGCGAGGCCAACGGCTGGATATTCCGGCCGGCACGGCCATGCGATTCGAGCCCGGCCAGACGCGGGATGTAAAGCTCGTGCCCTTTGGCGGAGACCGACGCGTTTTCGGCTTCAACCAGAAGGTCATGGGAGACCTCTAGATGACCACGATCGATCGCGCCGGCTATGCCTCCATGTACGGACCGACAACGGGCGACCGACTGCGGCTCGCGGATACCGATCTCATCGTGGAGGTCGAGCGTGACCACACGCGTTATGGTGACGAAGTGAAGTTTGGTGGCGGCAAGGTCATCCGCGACGGCATGGGACAGGCGCAGGCGACGCGCGCCGAAGGCACAGTCGACACCGTCATTACCAACGCCCTGATCATCGACGTTAGTGGAATCTACAAGGCAGACGTCGGGTTGAGAGACGGCCGGATTCACGCCATCGGTAAAGCGGGCAACCCCGATACGCAGGACGGTGTCGACATAGTGGTCGGCCCGTCGACCGAAGCCATCGCCGGCGAAGGCAAGATTCTCACGGCCGGCGGCTTCGATGCGCATATTCACTTCATTTGCCCGCAACAAATCGATGAAGCGCTGATGTCGGGCGTAACGACAATGCTGGGCGGCGGCACGGGGCCTGCAACCGGGACAAATGCCACCACCTGCACGCCCGGCGCCTGGCATATCGGACGCATGCTGCAGGCGGCAGACGCCTTTCCGATGAATCTCGCCATATCGGGCAAGGGCAACGCATCCTTACCCGCCGCGCTCGAAGAGCAAATACTCGGCGGCGCCTGTGCCATGAAGCTGCACGAGGACTGGGGCACGACGCCCGCGGCTATCGACTGCTGCCTGTCGGTCGCCGACGACTATGACGTGCAGACGATGATCCACACCGACACCCTGAACGAATCGGGTTTCGTCGAGCACACGATCGCCGCGCTCAAGGACCGGACCATTCACGCATTCCACACCGAGGGCGCCGGCGGCGGCCATGCGCCGGACATCATCAAGGTTTGTGGATTACCGAACGTCATCCCGTCGTCGACCAATCCCACCCGACCCTACACGGTGAACACGGTCGACGAACACCTGGACATGCTGATGGTTTGCCATCACCTCGACCCGACGATCGCCGAGGACATTGCGTTTGCAGAAAGCCGGATTCGCAAGGAAACCATTGCCGCCGAAGACATCCTCCACGATCTCGGCGCCTTCTCCATTATCGCGTCGGACAGCCAGGCAATGGGCCGCGTCGGCGAAGTGTTGATCCGCACCTGGCAGACGGCCGACAAAATGAAGAAACAGCGCGGACGGCTGCCGGAAGAAAGCGGCGACAATGACAACCAGAGGGTCAAGCGCTACATCGCCAAGTACACGATCAACCCGGCCATTGCCCACGGTATATCCGACCATATCGGCTCGATCCAACCCGGCAAGCTCGCCGACCTCGTGCTGTGGACGCCGGCGTTTTTCGGCGTAAAACCGGATCTGGTTTTGAAGATGGGCAGCATCGCCGCATCTCTCATGGGCGACCCCAACGCTTCGATCCCGACGCCGCAGCCGGTGCATTATCGACCCATGTTCGCAAGCTTTGGTCGTTCCCTGACACAAAGTGCCGTGACCTTCGTTTCCGCCGCGGCGCAGGATGCTGGCATCGGCAACTCCCTGGGGCTGCAAAAGACAACGCTCCCGGTGCGCAATACGCGCAGCGGCATCGGCAAGAAGGACATGATTTTCAACAGCTATTGCCCGGAGATCGAGGTCGATCCGGAAACCTACGAAGTTCGCGCCGACGGCGAGCTCCTGACCTGCGAACCGGCCGACGTCCTGCCGATGGCGCAGCGCTACTTTCTTTACTAGGCCCTGGCGTGATCAGAGCTTCCAAAGTG
>JANQQB010000160.1 GCA_028285165.1 Rhodobiaceae bacterium | reverse complement strand
GTCAGCACGCGCTACGACAAGACTGATACCAGCTACGAAGCCACATGGAGCATCGCAGCAACAATTATCGCTCTACGATAATTGTCCACAGGCCATAGGAAGACCGAGCGGCGCGATGCGCGACGGCTATGTGTCGTCGTCGCTCTCTCCAGGCAAATTGGAAATACTTGATTTGCCTTCACTTTGGCAATTTGCAACCTGTTGCAAAATGGCTTGAAACAAACCAATTCGCGGCACGTCGGAACGCGCTCAGGCCAGGCGCGGCCATGTATGTGCCGTCGCCGGAGCGGATCGGAAACCGCGTTTCGCGTCGTCAGCCTTTGGGTTCTACATCGAGCCGATGGACAACTCCGTCCAGCGCATCGGAGACGGCCGGATAGAGCGCACGCACCAAGGGGTCGTGTCCCGGGATGATATGATGTCCGGTTTCCGCGAGGCTGTAGAGCGTATCGAAACCCTTCAGCATGTTTTCCGCATCGACCACGATCGGAAAGAGTTTTCGCTGCTGGAAATTCTCATAATAATGCGAGGCATCGGATGCGAGAACGATCCAGCCGCGCGCGGTTTTGACCCGAACGCATTGCAATCCCCTGCTGTGGCCTCCCACCAGGTGTGTCGTAATGCCGGGCGCGACCGAGCCGACCCCGTCGAAGAACGTCACCCGCCCCGAATAGACCCGTTTGACCATGTCGCAGACATGCCCGACGGTGAAGGGGTATTGAAGCGCCGCATCACACATGCACGGGCCCGTGGCATAGGCCATTTCGGCCGCCTGGAGGTAAAATCGAGCATTCGGGAACTGATCGAGCGTGCCAGCATGATCGTAATGCAGATGCGTCACGATGACCGTTTCGAGGCTGCCGGGATCGACCCCGAAAGCGCTCAGGACTTCATGTGGATCCTGCAGCACGGCCCGGTTACGACGTGCTCCCTCGGCCCGGTCGTAACCGGTATCGACAAGCACGGTCCGATTCTCGTTGCGGACAAGCCAGACGAAGTAGTCCATGGGATGCGGGCTGGCGTGATCATCGTCGAAGAGGAAGGATTCCCGCCGCGTTCGATTGTTTCGTTCCGCGTATTTCAACGCATAGACTTCATAGACTTCTTCGGTCATGGGCAGGTTTGCTCCCGAATTCTTTGTTGTGCGCGCCGGACTGTCCGGACGGTCCCCGGTCGTTTCGGCGCCATTATACCGCTCGGTTTTACCGCACCTGCCACGCCCGGCAACCAGGATGCGCCGAAGCGCAGGAAGAACGTCCAAACCGGATCCGCGACGCGGGCGGACATGGCATGCTTAACGAGCATGATTAACCGTCAGTTCAGGATCCCCTTGTTTGCGCGGGATGCGACTTCTACGTTCCGAGCCAGGCGCTGGGAAGGGGACGGAGACCTGCGGTCCGTGCAAGGGCCGTTAACCTGGTTCAATTCCAGGCCAGCGCTCCACTTCCCGTCCCGAGGCTTCCCTCCGCGCCCTGCCCGGTCTATGAGCGTCCGACCGCGTGTTTCCGACAGCCGCCGGAGATACACAGACCGCGTCACCGCTTGAGGGACAATCATCATGCACCTGTCGTCGATGGTGGATCGTGTCGCCGGACAAGGCGCCAAGGCTTGGGAGATCCACGAGGCTGCGCGCAAGGCGCTTGAAGCCGGTGAAGACATCCTGATGCTCAGCATCGGCGATCCCGACTTTCCGACCCCGGACACCATCTGCGACGCGGCTGTAGAAGCCATGCGCGCGGGCGACACGCATTACACCGAAATCGCTGGCCGGCGGTCGTTGCGCACCCGGATCGCTGACCGGCACGCAAGACGGACGGGCCTGCCCTGCGACGCCGACAATGTCATCGTGCTTGCCGGCGCACAATGTGCTCTTTTTTCGACCATCGCCTGTCTTGCCGAAGCCGGCGACGAGGTCATCGTGCTGGACCCTGCCTACGTCACCTATGAAGCCGTCATTCGGGCGTCCGGTGCCCGAATGGTCCGGGTCCAGCAACCGGCCGAATCCGGGTTCCGACCCGATATCGCAGCAATCGAGGCAGTGATTTCGAATCGAACAAAGGTGATCCTTTTGACGACCCCGAACAATCCGACCGGCGTCGTTCTCAATGCCGCAGAAGCCGAAGCGATCGCTGATATTGCGCGCCGACACGATCTCTGGGTTGTATCGGACGAGGTCTATAGTGATCTCGTGTTCGAAGGCCGGCACATTTCGATCGCTGCCCTGCCCGGTATGGCCGAACGGACGGTAACGGTGGACAGCCTGTCAAAATCCCATGCCATGACGGGGTGGCGAACCGGTTGGGCCATCGCTCCCCAAGCGGTCATCGCGGGACTTGAGAACCTGGCGCTTGCCATGCTTTACGGACTGCCGGGGTTCATTCAGACCGGTGCGGAGGCGGCACTGGCATCGGGCGACACCATTGTCGCCGCCATGCGTGAAACCTATCGACAGCGCCGAGATTGTGCGGTGAACGCCCTTCAGCCGCTGGACGGCCTGAGGTTCTCGCCGCCGCAGGCAGGTATGTTTCTGATGATCGATGTCCGCCAGACCGGACTGACGGCCCTCGACTTTTCATGGGGGCTGTTGCGAAGCGAAGGGGTATCGGTTCTGGACGCGGCCCCGTTCGGCCAATGTGCCGCAGGCCATGTCCGGGTGTCGTTCACCCTGGACGAAGCCCGTACATCCCTGGCGTGTCAGCGGATCGCCGCCTATCTGCAAAAAGTCGGCGCTACCGCGCGCATCGCCTGACACAACCCGGCACGACTTATACGCGCATTTTCGCAGTCGGAACGCGTGGCGCGAAATCGTTAATGCTGTTATACTTGTCAATACGTCGACAATGAAATTATATACGACACAACAGAATAATACGAAGAGCCTGCAACGTATGGGCTCTGTCATTCAGCACTGCTCGCAAACGGTGAATTATGGCATCGGCACTCAAGAAACAAAGGCTGAAGCGCGGCCTTACTCAGAGTGAATTGGCCCGGTTGGTCGGCACCTCCCAGGCACAGATATTCCGGCTGGAAAACGCCGAACGCAAACTGACGGTTGAATGGGCCGAACGACTGGCGCCGGCACTTTCGGCGACTGTCGAGACCTTGCTGTTCGGCGACCGCCGGCCGTGCACCGCGTCGACGCGCAAGGCCGATACCATTCCGGCCGAGGCGCATCCTGTTATTGCGCAGAGCCTGACCTTCATCGAGGATCTCGAAGAGGCCAGCGGACGGGATCTGTCCTGCGAGGAACGCGCCGCCTATATCGTCAAGTTATACAATATGTTCATCGAAACCGGGCAATTGCCGCATGAACTGGACGGTCTGAAAATGGCGTCCATCGCATCGACTGTCCATCAGATTGTCCCCCCTGTCCTGCCCCGGGAACATTCCATCGCAGCCGAATAGGACGTGGCCGGGACACCGCTCTCGCAGCCGCCGGGCTCTTCGCTCGACATCTGACCGAGGCTGATCGCGGGTTGCAATGCCTAGAGCGGTTTGCATGAATTCTGAGTCACTTTGATGGCTCAATCCGGCTTTCCGATAAGGCGCGCCGTGCAGCGCGATCACAACGGCGATGTTTCGCCGTTGCTATTTGCCTGGCAAATCGGAAACATCCGATTTGCGGTGTATCGGGCAAGCGGCGCAACGCTGTCGGGGAGCCGGATTGAGCCACCTAACACGGATGTTTCCGTGTTAGCCCCTAGAGTGCGCAAATCGGA
>JANQQB010000157.1 GCA_028285165.1 Rhodobiaceae bacterium | reverse complement strand
GCAAACACAAAAAAAGGCCGCGCCCCCCGGCGCGCCCTTTTGTTTGGCTGCGGGATAATCCGCAGCAGCGAACTCTCTACATCGCGACGTCGGAAACTTCCTGATCCACATTGATGTGCGGCGCGACCCTGTCTGCCGGGTTACGCGGCATGGCGGCATTCGCGGCGATGTCGTCCTTGGTGAAGCGCAGCATGGTGAACAGGCCGAAGGGCTTCATCGGCCGCTCTTCCACCAGGCGCAGACTGTCCTGGGTCAGAACATTGTCGATCGAGAATTCCGGCCGCCAGCCGAGCTTCTCGGCGAACGGCGCCATGACCTTCTCGACGAATCCGCGCACCCCGTGCTCCTGGCTGAAGTGATTGAGGATCAGGATCTGTCCGCCCGGACGGCACACCCGCTCGAGCTCTTCCATCACCTTGCCCGGATCGGGAACCACCGTCATGACGTACATGGCCACGACCGTGTCGAAACTCTCGTCCTCGAACTCCAGCTCTTGGGCGTCCATTTCGAGCACGCCTTTGACATGCGTCAGTCCGAGCTTGCGCACCCGTTCGCGCGCCTTGTCCAGCATTTCCGGGCTCAGGTCGATGCCGGTCACTTCCAGATGGCGGCGGTAGCGCGGCAGCGAGATGCCGGTCCCGACGCCGACCTCGAGCACGCGGCCCTGGCGCTTGTTTATCGTGTCGACCGCGATCGTGCGGCCGGCATCTGCAAGCTTACCGAAAGACAGATCATAGACCGGCGCCCATCGGGCATACGCCCGGCGCACAGCATGTTCATCCATAGAAACTATGTTCGACAAAAACGCCTCCCTGAACGATGGGCCGCCGCCCCAAAACCCTCGTCTACACCGGCTCCGCTGATTTCGATCCGTACCCGGACGTCAGCTGTCTGGACGCGAGCCAGCGCCATCACCTATATGGGCCCTGCCTTCTAATACTCCAAGCCCGGACATATTGTCCAAAACGTTTTCCACATGATGTATCCAGCCGCCTCCCAGAACCCTAGATCCAGGTTCCGCGGCGTCATAAAACACACATGCCTGTCCGGGCGCAACTCCCGTCTCGCCATCGACAAGTTCGACGACCACCCGGCCGTCTTCAGCCCTGAGAACCGCCGGCACCGGAGGCCGGGTCGAGCGAACCTTGACCCAGATATCCAGTGTGCCGGCCGGCAACGGGCCGTCGCCGAGCCAGTTTACTTCGCGCAACGCGATTCTGCCCGCAATTAAGGCTTCTTTGGGGCCGACATACACCGTGGCGGTCTCCGCATCGAGTTTGGTCACGTAGAGCGGTTCGCCGGTCGCAACGCCGAGTCCGCGCCGTTGTCCGACCGTATAGTTGAGCACGCCGTCGTGACGGCCAAGGGTCGTGCCGTCGACATGCACCACGTCGCCCGGGCGCGCTGCCCCGGGGCGCAGCCGTTCGATCACCGTGGCGTAGCGCCCGTCGGGCACGAAGCAGATGTCCTGGCTGTCCGGCTTGTCGGCGATTTCAAGGCCGAGATCCTCGGCCAGCGCGCGGGTCTCCGCCTTGGTCAGACCGCCCAGCGGGAAGCGCAGAAAATCAAGCTGCTCACGGGTCGTCGTGAACAGGAAATAGCTCTGGTCCCTCTCCTCGTCGACGGCGCGGAACATGGCGCGCGCGCCCTCCTCCCCGCCGGCGGGACCGCTCGCAATATAATGTCCGGTCGCAAGCGCCCGGGCCCCGAGATCGCGGGCCATGTCGAGAAGGTCGACGAACTTCACACGCTGATTGCAGCGCACGCAGGGGATCGGCGTCTCGCCCGCCAGATAACTGTCCGCGAACTCGTCCATGACGGCGGCCCGGAACCGGTCTTCGTAATCGAGCACATAATGCGGGATGCCGAGCGCCTCGGCGACACGGCGGGCATCGTGAATGTCCTGGCCCGCGCAGCACGCCCCCTTGCGCCGCACCGCCTCGCCATGATCGTAAAGCTGCAGCGTGATCCCGACCACGTCATAGCCCTGCCGGGCCAGCAGTCCGGCCACCACCGAGGAGTCCACGCCGCCCGACATGGCGACCACGACCCGCGTCTCTTCCGGCCGCATCGGCAGGTCGAGACTGTTGAGCCCGGTTTGCTCGTCAAAAGCCGGTCTGATGGTGGCGTTCATTGTGTCCATGCCGCGGCATATAATGTGCCGGACGGCGATCACGCAAATACAAAATGCCCGACGGACACCCACCTGCAACCTGAGATCGGGCCGCCCCGGCCCTCCCCGCCCCGGTTCCGGCGGGTGCCGGAAAGGGCAAAATCGCCCGCCGACCCTGCACATTTTGCCTAGCGCTCGGCAATTCGGACCCCGCGGCGCGACAGCACCGCGCCGGCGAAATTCTCCTAATGCATTGAACTAAAACAATTATCTCCAAAATCAAGACTTGGCTCGAAGGTTGCTACATGTCCAACCAACCAAGGCAACACGTGCGTGCGCGTCCAGGATCCGATCTATGGCCCATGTAACACCTCATACACCGCCGCTGGAAGTCGACGTGCGGCCCGGCGCAAAGCCGAAGCCGGCCGCGACGCAGCCCGAACCCGGTAATGCGTTCGACGATCATCTGGAAGACGCGGTGGAGACCCTGACGAAAGACCGGAAACAGCGCGCTTCCGGCCCGGCCGGCGGCTCTGCTTCTTCTGCCCGTTCCCCCGGACCGCAAGAAGACGTGGCCGCCGGCTCCGGTCGCGCCGCCGTCCCTGCCGAAACCGCGGATGCGTCCGCGGCCGTACATAAAGCAGATGCACATAGGGATGTCGCGCCTGGCGTGCCACGCGCCAACGGACCCGACACGGACATCGAGCTCCCGGCGAAAGACAAGGTCGTTCCGAAACCGGTCGTCACACCGGCTCCCGAAACGCCCGGCACACCGGTCACCGCGCTGCCGGACGCCGGGAATGCCGGACCTGTTTCCTCTGCCGCTCCGGCGGCAGCCGACATAGTGCCGGAGCCGCAGGGGAAACCGGCCCCCGTTGACCCCGAGCCGCAGACGTCTGCCATCACGCCGAACGAGGCGCCGGCAGGCAAAGAAGTCACCGAGACGCCATCGCTGGCCGCCGGCACGAGCACCGACGCGCCGGACGCCGCCGGCACGACAGCCGTGCCCGCCGTCCCCGTGGTCGCGGTCGACGATCCGGTTTCGCCCGCCCCCGCACCAGCCGATCAGCCAGACACCCAGTCCGTAGAGACGGTCACCGAGGCCGGTTCCGAAACCGAGGAGCCCGTTCCCGTTTCCGGCACGCAGCCGCTGCCCGTCGATCCGGGTGCGGTCATCGACGACATTGCCGGAACACCGATCGTGCCGCCTGCTCCCGACGCCGGCGTCACCGTGACGGCGCAGACCCCGGCCCCGCCTCAAACGGCGGAGGCGGTCCAACCGGCCCCCGCGCCATCAGGCGGACAGAGCGGCCAGCCATCCGCACCGGCGCAGCCGGACACCCAATCCCTGGTTACGCCGGACCGTCCGTCAGCGATCGCCGCCGCGACTCCGCCGGCACCGCAAACCGCGTCACAAAACGTGCCACCACAGCCGGCCGCGACGACGACGCCTGCGGCGCCGGCACAACCCGCGGCACCGGCACAACCCGCCGCACCGGCCCAGGAAGCCGTGCTGCCGGCCCAGCAAACGGCGCAGACCGCGG
>JANQQB010000156.1 GCA_028285165.1 Rhodobiaceae bacterium | reverse complement strand
GTGACGTCGTAGCCGCGCTCCACGGAAATCTTCTTGATGGCGTTCGCCATGTTTTCGACCGCGATCCGTAAAAACCCCTCGGCGGTCTCTTCAGCCGTCAGCGCATCGCGGCCCGTCGCCTCGGCGATCTCCTGCGCCAGCCTCTCGAACTTCCTGCGGACAACAGCCGCGTCCAGTTTCTGGTCGGCCTGCGGCCCGAACACGGCCGGAAAGTGATCGGGGTTGAGTTTGCCGAGCAGCACATTGCAATCCGTCACCGTCAGCGGCCCGTCCCGGCGATAGCAGGCGGGCCCCGGATTGGCGCCAGCGCTTTCCGGACCCACCTGATAGCGCCCGTCCCGGAAGGACAGGATCGAACCGCCGCCGGCCGCGACGGTGTGAATGTTCATCATCGGCGCCCGCATCCGGACGCCGGCCACCTCCGTTTCGAAGGACCGCTCGTACTCACCGGCATAGTGGCAGACATCCGTTGACGTCCCGCCCATATCGAAGCCGATGAGTTTGTCGAAACCGGCCGCCTCCGCCGTGCGGACCATACCGACCACGCCGCCCGCCGGCCCTGAAAGGATCGAATCCTTGCCCTGAAACAGGCGGGCATCGGTCAGTCCGCCATTCGATTGCATGAAGAACAGCCGTTTGCAGGCCCCGCCCTCGACATCGAGCGCATGCGACACCCGATCGATGTAGCGCCGCAGGATCGGCGACAAATAGGCGTCGACCACTGTCGTATCGCCCCGGCCAACAAGCTTGATCAGCCGCGATGTCTCGTGGCTGGTCGAGATCTGGGTGTAGCCGATCTCCCGGGCGATCCGCGCTGCGGCGATTTCGTGGGCCGGATTGCGGATCCCATGCATGAAGGCAATCGCGACCCCGCGAAACCCTTCGTCGAACCCTTCCTGGAGACGGGTGCGGATGACATCCGTATCGAGGGCGCGGATCACCGAGCCCTCGGCATCCATGCGTTCCGGCGCTTCGACCGCTCGCGCGTAGAGCAGTTCGGGCAGCCGGATATCGAGATCGAACAGGTTCGGCCGGTTCTGGTAGCCGATCCGCAACAGATCAGCGAAACCTTCCGTGATCAACAGAAGGGTCGGTGAACCCTTGCGTTCAAGCAGCGCATTGGTCGCGACCGTCGTGCCCATCTTGACGGCGTCGATGCCGGCGGGCGGCAAGGGGTCCGTCGCCGCAAGGCCCATCAGGTCGCGCACGCCCTGAACGGCAGCATCCGAGTATCGTTCCGGATTCTCCGACAACAATTTGTGGGTCATCAGCGCCCCGTCCGGCCGGCGGGCGACGATGTCGGTGAAGGTGCCTCCCCGGTCGATCCAGAATTGCCACATGGCAGTCATCTCCCCTGTGCGCCCGGAAAGGGATCCGGGCGTTGTCTATTTGATGGGTTGCGGATTCGCGGTCGGTCAGGCGGCCATGATCAATAGACCAGGGACGGCAGCCAGAGCGCGAGCTGCGGAAAGGCAAGCAACAGGGCCACCATGGCGAACATGGTCACCACGAAGGGCAGCGCGCCCTTCATGACATCCAGCATTTCGCCGCGGCCCCGAACGGCCTGCACCACATAAAGATTGATGCCGATCGGTGGTGTGATCAGCGCCGTCTCCAGAAGCACCATCAGGAGGATGCCGAACCAGACCGGATCGTAGCCGAGGCCGACGACAATCGGCGTGATCAACGGCGCGGTGATCAGGAGCATGGAGAGCGTTTCCATGAAACAGCCGAGGAAGATCAGGATCGCGACGATCATCAGCATGGTCTGGAACTTCGTGAGGCCCAGGCCGGTGACGAAGTCGGCAAGCGCCTGAGTCAATCCGATGACGGACAGGACGAAGTTCAGGAACACCGCCGCCAGGATGATCAGCATGATCATCGACGTCGTGCGCATCGTGCCCTCGACCGAACGCCGCAGCATGTCGATCGTGAGCTTGCCGTTGAAGGCCGCAAGCACCATCGCGGCGACGACACCGAGCGAGGCGGCTTCCGTCGGTGTCGCAAGGCCCGCATAGATCGACCCGACCACCACCAGAAAGATCCCGATCGGCGGGATGAGCGACGGCAGCGCCCGCAAGCGTTCGGACCAGCCGGCAACGACCGCCTCGCCGCCCCAGCCCTTTCGCAGCACGCACAGGATGACCACGGTCACCATGAACAGGAGCGCAAGCAGGAAGCCCGGAATGAACCCTGCGAGATAGAGCTCGGGAACGGACGTATCGGTCAGCAGTCCGTAGAGAATAAGGTTGATGGAGGGCGGAATGAGAATGCCGAGCGTGCCGCCGGCCGCGATGGTTCCGAGGAACAGCGGCTCGTTGTATCCGCGCCGTTGGATCTGCGGGATCGCGACGGTGCCGATCGTCGCCGCGGTCGCGACCGAGGAGCCGGACGTGGCGGCAAACAGGGCGCTCGACCCGACATTGGAATGCATCAGGCCGCCGGGCAGCCACCCGAGCCATTTGACGATGCCCTCGTACATTTTTTCGGTGATCCCGGCCCGCAACAGGATCTCGCCGAGCAGAACGAACATCGGAATTGCCACAAGCAGGAAATCCGTCCCGGTCTGCCAGACCATGTCGCCGAGCGCCCGGTGCAGCGGCATGGGACTGTCGAGGAATTGCAGGATCAGGCCAAGCCAGCCGAGCGAGGCCGCGATCGGAACGGCGAAAGCGACAAGCGCCACCAGAATGAGGAGCGGTTTGGTAACCATCACACCCGCTCCTCGTCGACCTGTTCGTCGATCGTCTTTGTGCCGATCAGCGCCTCGGCCCGCGCCACGTCACCCCGGATCAGCGCCATCAAAGCCGCCAGGACAACCAGCACGGCGCAGACCACGAAGAACAGCCAGCCGAACAGCCACGGCACCTGCGGAAACACAAGCGGCGTCCGCATGGGCGTGATCGAATGGGAATTGTGGGTGATCGTGTCGGCCACCAATTGCCACGCCATCACACACACCACGCCGGCAAAACCCGCGAGCAGAACGATCCCGACGAGATCGGCGACCAGCTTCAGCCAGGACGGAAACAGATTGTAGAGCGCGTCGACCCGGATATGCGCCCGCTGGAACAGCGCATAGGCAAATCCCAGCGTCGTGGCGATACCGAAAGCATATCCGGACAGCTCGTCGGCCCCGCCCAGGCTGATGTTGAAGAGCCGGCGCAGGAACACTTCCAGGGTCACCAGAAGCGCCGACAGGATGATCAGCGTGCCGCCGACCCAGACGAGCACGCGGCTCGTCCCTTCCGCCAGATCGAGCAGAGGTTTCATGATGGTTCTCTTGAAGGAGGGCATGGCGGGCAGACCCGCCACGCCGTGTCGCGATGACGCCTATTCAGCCTTGGCTTCCAGGCCGAGGATGCTGCCGACGGTCTTGTTCCAATTGTCCGCGCATTCTTCGCCGCACCGCTTCGCCCAACGGGCCAGGATGACCTCGTTGGCCACCTTGTCACGGGCGGCCAGGTCATCTTCGGTCGGCTCGACAAGCTTCATGGCGCCCGGCTCGCCGATGTCGCAGGCCCCGCCGGTAATGCAGGAAATCGCCACTTCGTCTTCGGTTGCGGTTTCCGCCCACATGCGATCCGTCAGTGCAGCGATTTCGGTTTCAAGCGTGGCCTTTTGCGCGTCGGTCAGCTTGTTCCAGCTGTCGAGGTTCATCGCGCCGAAGGCAAGACCCCAGCCGACCCGAAGCGTATAGGCATGGGTCGCGACCTGATGCCATTTCGCCTTGTATGCCGACATTGTCCCGGTGATGCCGCAATCGACGACACCCTTTTCGAGCGCCGGGATCACTTCAGCGAACGGAACCGTCACGGACGTGCCGCCGACGCCTTCGACGAAGTCGCCGAGCGTGGTCGAATAAACCCGGATCTTCTTGCCCTCAAGATCGGCAAGGCCGTTGACCTCGGCGTTGCACCACAGCGTCTGGCTCGGGAACGGATAGAGCATCATCAGTTTGGCGTTGTAGATATCGGCAAACGCCTTTTCCAAGGTCGGGAAATAGGCGTCGGCAACCTTGCGCTGGGTCTCGATGTCCTGGGTCACCGAGGACAGGTCGCCGCCCTCGAAGATCGCGTTTTCTGCCGCCACGTAGCCCGGCAGGCCGAACGCGAAGTCGAACACGCCGTTCTTGACGAGCCGCATGATTTCAAAGCCCTTCAGCCCGAGTTCCGTCTGCGGCTTGATATCGCCCAGGATCGCGCCGCCGCTGGCATCGGCGATCAACTCGTTCCAGAACGGCCCTTCATGTTTCTGGTAATTCGTCAGGCTGCCCCAGGTGCCGACGGCCTTGATCGTGGCCGGCCGGTCGGCGGCCCAGGCCGGGCCGGCCGCCAGGGTCAGCATGGTGGTTGCGATCAGTGTCTTTGCAATGCGCTTCATGACGTGTTCCCTTCTTGATTGTCATATCTCGATGGTTTGGGTCCGGAAGTTTTTCATCCCGGTTATGGTTTGAAGGCTCTGGTCGGCCGGAATGTCGGTGACCAGCATGTGCCCCGGCGCATGGGTGATCGTCAGGCTCGGACGGGCCGCCTCGATCGCCGCCTGGGGTGTTACGCCGCAGGCCCAGAAAACCGGGATTTCATTGTCTCTCATCTCGACAGGGTCGCCGTAGTCCGGCGCATCGAGATCGGCGATGCCGATCGCTGCCGGATCTCCCCAGTGAACCGGCGTGCCGTGGGCTTGCGGGTACCGGGCGCAGATGTCGAAGACATCCGGGATACGATCCTCTGGATAGGGGCGCATGGTCACGACCAGCGGCCCCTTGAAGATCCCGCCCGCCAGGGTCTCGATGCCGCTCCGGAACATCGGCACGTTCTGTCCGGCATCGATATGCCGGACACCGTAGCCCGCCCGGATCAGCGCGTCTTCGAACGTGAAGGAGCAGCCGAGAACGAAGGTGACGAGATCCTCGCGCCACAATGCCTCAACCGACGTCGTTTCA
The DNA here is from genome assembly GCA_028285165.1 of Rhodobiaceae bacterium. Lineage (GTDB taxonomy): Bacteria > Pseudomonadota > Alphaproteobacteria > Rhizobiales > JANQQB01 > JANQQB01. Next base: position 8,470 of record JANQQB010000156.1, on the reverse strand, counting down.
TCGGCCAGAGCCCCGTCGCGATAGACCCGGTAACGCGGCACGTCGAACCGGATGTCGATGTCCGGACCGAGCGCGGGCACGGCCGGATCCCCCGGCTTCGAAAGACCGATCAGCGGACAGGGTTTCGGATTGTTCAGGCAATATTGCAGGAAGTCGGAGGCATAGGTCCGAGGCAGGATGACCACATTGCCCTGCAGATGATCGGGCGCCTGCCCGGCCGTCTGGCCGGTGAATTCGCCGGCCCGGACCAGCCGTCGAACTTCGACGCCGGTCTGCAACTTGAGTGCCATGTTCATCCAGGGTCACCTCCCGGCAAACAAGCAATATTTTTTGGTCTAGAAAATCAAATCGAATTAATTTTTCTATTTTGATAAATATTTTTTATCGTCCGGTCCTCAAGGAACGACAGAACCCCCTCACTGATGTTCTGCATCAGACTGCTCAGCGGGCCGCCCGATACAAAGGACGCCGTAAACGAAATGGCCGGAAGCGTTATCCGGGTCGGCAGCGCCACCAGCTCGCCGCTGACCAGTTCGGATTCGATCACCGCCCGCGGGATGGCACAGATCCCCATGCCCGACCGGGCAAGCCGGATGATCGCGCCGAGCGAGGTGGAGGTCGTCATGCGCGGATCGTTGGAATGTTTCATCAGCACTTCTTTCAGCTGACGGCTCGGTTTTGTGTTGGTGGCGAACGTGAGCACCGGTTCGGCGGCAATCTCGTTGAGCGTCCACAGCGTGTGCCGGCGGGCGATGTCCGGCAACGCCGCAAAAATCATCTCGTAGGCGCAGATCGGATGATTGGTGACGCTGACTTCCGCGACCGGCCCCATCAGGAAGGCCAGGTCGATCTCGCGCGACACCAGGGCGTTGCGCAGATTGTCGGTGGAATCGACCCTGAGGTCGAAAGACAGACCTTTTCGCGATTGGCTGAAATCCCCCATGAAATCCGGCAACCATGTGGACACGATCGTCTCCGACGCGCCGACCCGGATCGTCTGCTCGATCGTTGTCGTGTCCCGAAACGCCGAGAGGATCGCCTGTTCCAGATCCATGAACCGTTCGGCAAAAGCAAACAGCTTGCGCCCTTCCGGCGTGAGCTCCGCATTCCTGACTTCGCGCACGAAGACTTCAGCACCCAGATCCTGTTCCAGGACCTGGATGCGGGCCGAGATCGCCGGCTGCGTCAGGTGCAGATGATCCGCCGCGGCGCGAAAGCTGCCGAGGCTCGCGATCCAGTAGAACGTGTCGAGGTTGCGGACTTTCATGGGCGCATTGCGAAGTATCGGTCTGACCGGCCATAGCACACGAGCACGCGCTTGGAAAAAGCCTCGTTCAGACAGTCGGGACGGCCAATAGTGCAATCCGCACGCCGGTGTCAGGCCAGACACACGCCACTGATCTGGGTGTTGACCGGGACAAACGGACTGCGCAGCACATAATGCTCGATTTCGGCCGACCGGAACCCCGTGGCCCGGATCAGCTGCGCCGTTTGCCGATCCAAGGTGCAGCCCTCGAAGAGATAGGCCCACGGGCCGCGCAACAGCGTTTGCAACCGGCGCCGTGGCGAAGCAGCCGGTGCGGCCACGTGTTCGATGAAGACAAACCGGCCGCCCGGCCGAAGGATTCGGCGGATTTCCGCAAGCGTCGCGACCGGATCGGGTACCGTGCACAAGACAAGCGTGCTGATCACGGCGTCGACACTGTCGGAAGGCAATTGCGTGTCCTCCGCCGAACGGGCGGCGATCTCAAGGTGAATGCCGCATTGCATCGCCCGTTCGCTCAATCGCGCATGCATGTGCGGATTGGGTTCGATGGCAATCAGCCGCGTTCCCGGCCTCAGAAAGGAAAGATTGGCGCCGACGCCCGATCCGATTTCGACGATCGATCCGGAAAGGCCGGCCATAAGCCGTGTCTTGCGTTCGGCCAGAAGCCGATTGATGAAACCGTCCAGCGTGGACAGAAACCAGGCGTTGAAACGTCCGCGCACCGGATTGGATCTGTGTGTGCACATGGGGTCATCCTGAGTGTCTGGACCCCAAATGGCAGTCTTCGGCTGCCCCCTAAACGACAATTCGCCCTTGATTCCTGACATTCAGCCGGTCCGATTACACCGTCTCCGGCTGCTCGGCGGCAAAACGGTCCCGATAATCTCGCGGGGCAACGCCCAGATGTCGCTGGAAGGCGCGGCGCATCTTTTCGTCGTCGACAAAACCGCACCGCACGGCAACAACCTTGATGGGCAGCGTCGACCCGGCGAGCAAGGACATCGCCGTTTCCAGCCGTACCAGTTCCACGTATTTGGCCGGCGACTGGCCGAAGACGGCACCGAATCGGCGCGCAAATGTGCGGGGTGTCATGGACATTTCGGCGGCAAGCGCATCGACGCTGAGATCGGCTCCAAGATTGTCGCGGATCCAGCATTGCAGATCGTCGAAGACACCGGCCGTATCTCGAAACTGACTTTCCAGAACCGTGCTGAACTGCATCTGCCCGCCCGGCCGCGCCATGTAGGTCACCATTTCCCGGGCCGTTTCGAGCGCCGTCGCCCGCCCCCAGTCCTGCGAGACCATGGCGAGCGCCATGTCGATGCCGGCCGTCACACCGGCCGAAGTCCACACCCCGCCGTCCCTCAGAAAGATGGGGTCGCGTTCCAGAAAGACATCGGGAAACCGGTCCGCGAACAGGTCACAAGCGCGCCAATGGGTCACCGCCCGCCGTCGTGACAGCAAACCGGCCGAAGCGAGAAAGAACGAGCCGGTGCAGACCGACGCGACGCGTCCGCACTTTTCTGCAAGCCGACGCACCAGCGCTCCGGTTTCCGGCTGTTCGGAAATCACATGGGCGAGGTTTCCGCCGACCACGATCAACGTGTCGGACTGATCGATATCCAGCGCGTCGGCCGCCTCGGTGACAACGGGCAGAACGGTGTCCGTGTTGATCGTGCCGCCGTCGGGCGAAACCAGACGACTGTCATAGCCGCTCGCATCGTCGAGACACTTGTCGGCCTCTTGGAACACCTGAAGCGGTCCGGCGAGATCGAGCAGCGTCGAGGAGGGAAAGACCAGGAAAAGGATGCGTTTTTTCATTGGCAGAAAATGAGGGATGATTGCCCTTTATGTCAACCGGTGCGGCGATTACTTGCCTTTCTATCTTCAATCGATGCGAGCGATTTCCATGCAGATGCAAAAGGTACGGCCGGCCACGAACCGGGAGGCCATAGCCGTCATGCGAACCATTACCCTTGGATTTTCGGGCGACCCGGTCGCGCGATGGATCTGGCCTGAACCGGACATATACCTCCAGGCCATGCCCGAATTCGCCATGGCATTCGGTGGCAGCGCCTTCGACCACGGGTCGGCCTATGTGACCGAGGATTTTGGCGCGGCCTCGCTTTGGCTGCCGCCGGAAGCCGGACCCGACGACCGGACAATTGAGAAGCTTCTGAAACGAACGGTCAGCTCTGAAATCTCCGACGATGTGGATGTGCTGTTCGAACGGATGGAAGCATTTCATCCTCGCGACCGGGCGTGCTGGTACTTGCCGATGATCGCCGCCGACCCGGCGCTGTTCGGCAGGGGCCTCGGCGCATCGCTTCTGAGACGCGGTCTCAGCCGGTGCGACGACGACGGGATCCCGGTCTACCTGGAATCGTCCAACCCGCGAAACCTCTCCCTTTATGAACGCCATGGTTTTGAGGTGCTGGGAGAGATCCGCGCCGGATCGTCGCCTTGCATGATCCCGATGTTGAGAGAGGCACGCTGATGAAAACGGTTTTGATCCTTGTCTTCGACGGCGTCGAGGAATTCGATGCGGTCGGCCCCTATGAAGTGTTCGGCACCGCCAACGCCCTTGAACCCGATGTTTGCCAAGTTGCGCTCGTCGGTGAAACGAAGGAAGCCGTGACCTGTATAAACGGCTTGAAATTGCTCCCGCATTACGGGTTTGACGACGCCCCGGCGGCCGATGTCCTTGTGGTGCCCGGAGGAGCCGGAACCCGCGTCCAACAGGAGAACCGGGTTCTGGTCGACTGGGTCGCTGAGACCTCCGATAAGGCCGAGCTTGTCGCCAGCGTCTGCACGGGCCTGCGCATCACGCTTGCCGCAGGACTGGCCCGCGGCAAGCGGGTCACGACGCATTGGAGTGCGATCGAGGAAATCCGAGCCCGCAACGAAGCGCTGGAAGTGCGCGACGACCAGCGTTTCATCCGGGACGGCGCCTACCTGTCATCTGCTGGTGTTTCGGCCGGCATCGACATGTCCCTATGGATTGTCGGTCACATGTCGACTCCGGACCATGCGCGCGCCGTGCTCAAGGAGATCGAATACGACCCGGCACCGCCCTACCTGTTCGACGTGTGACACCGGTGCCGAGAGTGACGCGTCGATTTGCTGTCACTCGGCCGGCACGGTATCGCGCACAAACTCATTGCCGCGCTGGGCGGTTGCCGTGAAGGTCATGGCATCGACCCGCCAGCCGTCGGCGGTCCGCACGAAGCCGTGCTCGTAGGTGCCCCAGACCTCCCAGAGCGGGTTGCCGCCGTTTTCCGGCAGACCGCCCGCCTCCATCCGGTTCCAGGCATAGCCGTGGCTGGTCATCAGGGCGCGGTCCGTGCCCTCGAAGGCGACCCGGTGATTGCCGCGCAGGTGAAAGCTGGTCTTGGACGGTTTGAGGTTGCCGGACCAGGCGGTGATCAATGCATCCGCGGGGATCGTCGCCGGCTCGCCACCGACAAGCGATGTGAAATCGACGCGGATCTCGTCGGTGAAATACGCCCGTGCGGCGGCCCAATCTTTCGCATCGACCGCGGCATCGATTCCGTCGGCAACACGGATCATGTCCTGGATATCGGCCACATTGGCCGTGGTGACGGAATCTCCGGCCGGAAACGTGCCGGTCTCGGACTGTGAAAGACCGGTCGATCCGGCAAGGATGAAGCCGGCGATCAGGGCGGAAGACAGCGTTTTCATGGACTTTTCTCCAACGTCAATTCTCGGTTCGCCTTGTCATATGGCGCCAAATTCAGCCTCGAAAACTAATGATTTTTCGGGCAACCGATACCTCCTCGGCATCAATCACGCCGACACCCGTCAAGCACGGCAAGAAACCGATCCATCAGCGAACCCGGCGGGTCCCGGTGAAAAAAGTGGAACGGTATGGGCACGCTCAATCCGCGGACCGAACGGAACTGGACGTTGGGAGGCGGCCGGTGCCGGTTGGCGGAATTGACCAGCGCGCAGCCGACGCCGGCCGACACCAGGCTCAGCATGGTTGTCTCGTCTCCGACCACCTGGACAAGGTTCGGCACAAGCCCGATCCCGGCCATCGCCGCTTCCAATCGGTCATGGTAGACAGGTGCTGCTTCGCGATGGAACCCGATCATAGCCAGGCCATCGATATCGGACGGGTCGAGATCGTCGTCATGGTCGAAAACGAGATCGCGGGTCGCGGCAAGCATCACATCGTCATGGCGCAGCAGAATACTCGCTACACCGGGTCGGTCCGCCGGATCCAGCCGGTAGGCGAAGCCGCCGTCCAGGGCCCCCGCAGCGACGGCGGCGAATTGCTGAACCGAGGCCATGGGTCGAACGTCGAGCGCAATATCGGGATGCGACCGGGCGAATCTCTGCAGGGCGAGCGGCGCTATGCCGGCCCAGGATGCGTTTTCAAGCAGTCCGATAGCCAGCCGTCCGCCACGCCCTTCCGCCACCTTGCGTGCCGCGACGCCCGCCTCCCCCACATCATCCAATATCTGGCGCACGGCGCCTGCATAGGCGCGCCCGGCGTCGGTCAGCACGACGCCACGTCCCTCCCGCCGCAGCAGCGACACGCCGAGTTCTCGCTCAAGGTCCTTGATCTGACGGGTGATCGCGGGTTGGGCGACGTTCAGGTATTCAGCCGCCAGACGAATGCCGCCGTGTTCGGCAACAGCGACAAAATAGCGAAGGTGGCGCAATTCCATGGCAAGCGGAACGTTCAGAGCGTGCCATGGCGGCGCATGGAGGGCAAAACGGGGTTAAGCATATTCTCAGAAGTCCCTAAAATTTTAAGTTTTGTTCGGCTTTAACAACCATCATGCACCGGAAGACTAGGGAAATCCGGTGCCTGATCATGTATCTCCATCGCCTGATCTATTACAGCAAAAACGCGATTCCGCCGGGGCAGCAATCCGCCTACAAGGAAATCAAGCAGATCCTCAACCATTCGATGGATCGCAACAAGACCGCCAACGTCACCGGTGCGTTGCTGTTCAATCAGAACTATTTTGCACAGGTCCTGGAGGGCGACCGCAAGGCGGTCACGCAGACCTTCTGCCGGGTGTGCACGGATCAGCGCCATTCCGACATCGTCATCCTTGAAGCCAAGCCGGTCGCCGAACGCATCTTCCTGAACTGGTCCATGGCCTTTGCCGGCCATTCCGATGTCGCGGACGAATTGTATCGCCGGTTTTCTCCGCATTCGGACTTCCAGCCGTCGAAGATGACGGCGGATTCGCTGCTCGGTTTCATCTGCGAATTGGTCAAGCACGAAGAGCACCTGGCAAAGCCGGTCGCACCGCGCAAGAAAGTGGTCGCCGTCTGAGCCGACCTATCGGGACGCGTTGCGCGGCGTGATCGTGTAGGCGCACCGCCGCGCCCCGGCGAGGATATGGTCCGTGCGCTGAACCTCGACATCCGGCCCCAGCACCTCGCGGAAGATCGCGAGTTCGGACCGGCACAACCCCTGGCATGCGGTCGCCGCGGCACAGACCGGGCAATGGTTCTCAATGAGCACGAAGGCGCCCGGTCCGTCCTCCTGCCATTCCGCCATGTAACCTTCCAGGGTCCGGATCTCGGCAAGCGCCGCGACCCGGACCCGTATGTCGGAACTGCCGGCAAGGCGGTCCCGGTAGAGTGCCAGCGATTGCGCTTCCCGGTGCGCAATCAGCCGGTCGAGCCCTTCACGTCCGAACAGGGTTTCGGTTGCCTTCAGGATTTCCAGCGTCAGATCGGCATGCCTGTCGGGAAACCGGGCATGGCCCGCATCGGTGAGGTGCCAGTAGCGGCGCGGCCGCCCACGGCCGGCCTTTCTGTCTTCCGGCTCGACGAGACCGGCACCGGCAAGCTTGGCCAGGCGCTGCTGCGCACCGGCTGCGGTCATGCCGAGCGCCTCGCCGACCTGCGGGGCGGTCTGCGGTCCGCGGCTTTTCAGGAGATAAAGCAAGGAATCGTCACTCACCGTGCCGGATCCGAATGTGGTGATTGCTATTTTATAAAGTATATGCTTTAAAAAATATCGCCCTGTCAAGGCCCGCCGTTCCAGGAGGCCCGATGACCACACATTCAGATCCCGTTGCGCCCACCGACACCGTGCGATGGTCGGAGCTCCTCAACCGCCGCTACGGACCGTCCGTGATCCTGGTCTGTCTCGGCGTCTGGCTGCACGCCGCCGACAGTCTTGTGGTGGCCACCAAGATGCCGTCCATCATCGCCGAAATCGGCGGCGCGGATCTCGTTGCCTGGAATATCTCGCTGTATGAAATCGGATCGATCGTCGCCGGCGCGGCAAGCGGTCTTTTGAGTGTGCGATTCGGTCTGCGCACCCCGATGAGCATGGCCGCCCTGTTATTTGCAATCGGGTGCCTTGCCAGCGTGGTCGCCCCGACAATGCCGGTCATGCTTGTCGGCCGTCTGTTGCAGGGTCTTGGGGGCGGCGGCCTCGTGTCCTTGTCGTTCGTTGCTGTCGGGCTTCTGTTCCCCAAACGCCTTATCGCGCGCGCCATGGCGGCGATCTCGACGCTCTGGGGCGTCTCGGCGTTTCTCGGGCCTCTTGCCGGCGGGTTCTTTGTCGAGTTTTTCAACTGGCGAATCGGCTTCGCGTTCTTTGGCGTCCAGGCCCTCTTGCTCGGCCTGTGGATCTGGTTCGGAGCGCGCGATTTCGGGTCCAAGACGCAGGATCGGCAAGGTGGCAGATTTCCGGTCCTGCGCCTGATGTGCCTGTGCGCCGGCGTGGTGCTGATCGCCTATGGCGGCATCGATGTGTCGCCGGTCAAAACCGGCCTTTTGGTTGCAGCAGGCTTTGCGATGCTCGGGACCTTTCTCGCCATCGATGCCCGAAAAGGCGCGGACCGGTTGTTGCCGATGCGACCGTTCGACCTGCGCCGGCCCGCGGGCGCGGCACTCTTGATGATCCTGGCCTTTTCCGCCGGCACGATCGCCATCACCGCCTATGGGCCGCTCCTGGTCACCATGTTGCACGGAGCGTCGGCGCTCACGGCCGGCTACATTGTTGCCTGTTCGTCGATCGGTTGGACCGTCGTCGCCGTCTCTGTTTCGGGATATTCCGAACGCCACGACCCGACCTTCATCGCCGCCGGCATGTGCTTGGTAACGGCAAGCATTATCGGATTTGCGTTATGCGTGCCGACAGGCCCCGTCTGGTTGATCGCCATCATTTCCTTCGTCGAAGGCGGTGGTTTCGGGATGGCCTGG
>JANQQB010000122.1 GCA_028285165.1 Rhodobiaceae bacterium | reverse complement strand
TGCGTCCCGATCGCTATGCCCGTGACCTGGTCGGCAATCGGCAACCGGTCGAGAAGCGCCTGCCTGGGGATCTGGAACACCCATTGTTCGAACGGTTCGGCAAAGATCAGGTCGTAGGGATCCGTGCTGGAATAGAGCGCGCATTCGCCCGGCCCGAGCACCGCTTCACGACCGCGTTGAACGATCCGGCCGGTTCCGCGCCGCTGCAGGCTGAGCAGGAAATAGGCCTCCGTCGCCTCGGCGATATGGCGCCGCCGGCGCACGACGTGCTGGGCGGTGCTGCGCACGCGGGACAGGCCGACCCCGTCCAGCGGTCGCAGGGCGATCTCGCCGGCAAAGTCGGCCGGGCGACGGGTGTCGCATCCCAGATTCACATAGGCCTCGCAGATCGCCTCGCGCCAATAGGCGAAGCGATCCTTGTGCCGCACGTCTTCCGTCCTGAACCTGTGAGTGCTCATGCGTCCCGCGCCTGTCGGGAAAGCCTACGGAAGGCGGCGAAGCACGGCAAGAGGCGTCACGCTCTAAACGGCCCCGAAAGCCCGCATTCAGGACGCTTCGGCGCCGCTTTCCTCCCGCGTGTCCTCCTGCACCTTAAGACCCTGGCCGAAAGTCATGGCGACCGGGCTTGGCTGGTCGTTGAACATCAGCCGGAACACGTCCGGGCGGGAGTAATGGCCGACCGGATCGGCGGCTGCCTTGGCATAGGCGATCATCGACAGGTCGAGATCGGCGATCAGGAGCCCCTCTTCCGACGGATCGAGCGGTTCGGCGAGCGGCGTGCCGTCCGGCCCGTAGATCCGGGCATGACCGCCGCCGGCTTGCAGGAATTGCTGCTTGTCCGGACTGTCGCAGAGCATGTCGACCATGTCCTGGCTGACGACGCCGCAGGAGGCCAACACAAAACACTGGCCTTCCACGGCATACATCTGGCTGGCCGCGCTGTTGACTTCCGGACCGAGCGCATAGGCCGCCCCGGTATAGAGGCTGAAACTCGGCCAGGAGGCGATATGCACCTGCTCGTTCTGGGCATACATGGCGTATTTCGTGAGCGGCTGCAGGTGTTCCCAGCAGCACAGCGCGCCGAGACGACCGACCGGGGTCTCATGCACGGCGATATGGCTGCCGTCGCTTTCGCCGAAGACGGTGCGTTCGACATGGGTCGGCTTCAGCTTGCGCCGGCGGGCGATCGGTTCGCCGTCCGGGCCGTAGATCCACTGTCCCATATAGAGCGATCCGCCGGCCCGTTCCGACACGCCTATGACGGCGGTCAGGTTGTTGCGCCGGACCGCCTCGCGCAGCGCCTTGTCCTCGGGGCTGTCGACCTCGATGGAATTGTCGAAATAGCGGCCGACGAACTGCATGCCCCAGGCCGGCGCGCCGAGCCAGATCCACCAGGGATAGCCGGGGATCCAGGTTTCGGGAAAGGCGATCAGACCGACGCCCTTGGCGCCCGCCTCGTCGATCAGTGCGATCGCCTTGTCGACACTGCCCTTCAGGTCGAGAAAAGCCGGTGCGGCCTGCACGGCGGCGGCTTTGAACTGTGTCATCGGTGCCTCCGGAAGTGTTTTGATTGAGATCTCCTCAGGCAAGCACAGAAGCGGGTCGGCCGCCACGCATGCGGGGGCGTATTATGTGCCTGTTTGGGCGGAAAGCGCAGACAGGCCGGTCGGTTTTGCGTTCCCGTGCGCCTCAGAATTCGCGTGCATCCGGACCGCGTTTGACGCATGTCTTGGCTTTCCCGCCTGAAGTCCAGAGGTTCTGCCATGCCCTTCAATCAGCCCCTCGGCGGCAACGACATGCCGCGTTTTGCCGGTCCGGCCACCATGATGCGTCTGCCGACACAGGAAACTGCGGAGGGGTTGGACGCCTGTTTTGTCGGCATTCCGATGGACATCGGGACCTCGAACCGGTCCGGCACGCGGCACGGCCCGCGCCAGATCCGTGCCGAATCCTGCATGCTGCGGCCCTACAACATGGGCACCGGTGCCGCCCCGTTCGACAGCCTGCAGGTCGCCGATATCGGCGACATGGCCTTGAACACGTTCGATCTGAAAAAGTCGGTCGGGCTCATCGAGGCATCGATGAACGATATCCTCGCACACGACTGCATCCCGCTTTCGCTCGGCGGCGACCACACGCTGACCTATCCGGTGCTGAAGGCGATTGCCGCCAGGCACGGCCCGGTCGCCCTCGTCCATGTCGATGCCCATGCCGACATCAACGACGAGATGTTCGGCGAAAAGATCGCCCACGGCACGCCGTTCCGCCGGGCGCTTGAGGACGGTTGCCTGATCGCCGACAAGGTCTTCCAGATCGGACTGCGCGGCACCGGCTATTCGCCGGAGGATTTCAACTGGTCGCGCAATCAGGGTTTCACCGTGGTGCCGGCCGAAGCCTGCTGGCACAAATCGCTGACGCCGCTGATGGAAGAGGTGCGGTCGACGATCGGCGATGCGCCGGTCTACCTGACATACGATATCGACAGCCTCGATCCGGCCTTTGCGCCCGGCACCGGCACCGTCGAGATCGGCGGGCTGACGATCTGGCAGGGCCTGGAGATCATCCGCGGCTGCCGCGGCCTCAACCTGGTCGGCGGCGACCTTGTCGAGGTCTCCCCGCCCTATGACCCGAGCGGCAATACGGCGTTGGTCGGCGCCAATCTGTTGTACGAGATGCTGTGTGTGCTGCCCGGCGTGCGCTACGAGACCGTTTGATTTCGGTATAATTGCCGCACCCGACCCGCGATTGATCCATGTCGTGGCGGCTTCGGCGGTCCTGAGCTTTGTGCAGACCCAGAATCTGCACAACGAGGGATCCAGCCTGTCATGGCGGCAAAAGCCAAATCCGAACTTGTCGATCTGACCATCAAGGAATTCGCAAAACTGCAAAAACTGCTCGACGGGATCGACGACAGAACCGCGACCGTCCCACATCCCGAGGACGGCATCACCATCAAGGACACGATCCTGCACCGGGTGCACTGGATCGACCTGTTTCTCGGCTGGTATCGCGACGGCGCGGCCGGCAGGCCGGTCGAGATTCCGGCGCCGGGCTACAAGTGGAACCAGTTGAAGGAATACAACGCCCTCGTTCGCGAGCGCACCCGGGACGTGCCGTGGGACGAGGCAAAAACGCGGCTTGGGGCCGGCCACACGGCGATACTGGGTCTCATTCAGGGATTGGACGACGGCGACCTCTATGCAACGGGCCGTTACGACTGGACAAACACCTGGACGCTCGGCCGGTGGGCAGAAGCGTCAGGGCCGAGCCATTATCGCTCAGCCGCCAAATATGTTCGTGAGATCGTCCGCAAGACCGCGCAGGCCGCCTGACACAGTCCACCATTTGGCTTGTCAGCCCGCCAGACCGTTGTTCCAGCGTTCCTGCATGACGTCCGGCGGCACGTCCTCGACTTTTGTCTGGATGAACCATTGATGGCCGAAAGGATCGGCGACCATGCCGCCGCGATAACCGTAGAATTGATCCTTCACAGGCCGCATCTCGCTGCCGCCATGCGCCAGCGCCTTTTCGAACACAGCGTCGGCGTCGTCGACCTCGATATGCAGTTTCACCGGCGTGCCGCCGATCGAATCCGGGCCGAGCGAACCGAAATCCGGAAACTCGTCGGCAATCATCAGAACCTGATCGCCGAAGGTAAGCTGCGCATGGCCGATCCGGCCGTCGGCGGGATCGGTCAGGCGGAAATCCTCCACCGCACCGAAGACCGCCACATAATAGTCGATCGCGTCGCTGGCATTCTTGACCGAGATATAGGCCGACGGGCCTCTTGTCGTTCGGGGCATTGACAGCAATCCCTTTTGATTGGCAAACTATAATTACGTTACGTACCGTTTCATAAATGTCAAGACACATCGACCCGTCACCCCGGCCGCGCGGACGGCCCCGCAGCACAAAGGCCCGCACCGCGATCCTGAAGAGCGCCCATGACCTGATGGCGGAACTCGGTCCCGGAAGGCTGACGATCGAGGCGGTCGCCGCACGCGCCGGCGTCGGCAAGCCGACGATTTACCGCTATTGGGCGAATGCCCAGGAACTGGCCATGGCCGCGCTCCTGGAGCAGAAGCTGCCGCAGGCCTCGTCCCGCGAAACACCCTCGCCGCTCGACGATCTGGAGCGCCAGGTCATTCATGTCGTAACCGTGTTTTCCGGCCGCCGCGGCCGCCAGGTGACGCAGATGATGGCGGCCTCGGAGGCCGACAGCGAGGTCTCCAAGGCGTTCCGCAACCAGGTGATTATGGGCTCGCGCGAACAGGGCCGCGCCATCCTCGAACGCGCCCAGGCCCTCGGCCTTGTGCGCACCGACCTCGACATGGACGTGGCGCTTGACCTCATCTACGGGCCGATCTTCTATCGCCTTCTCGCCGGCCATGCCGCCGTTGATGCCGCGTTCGCGACGGACATCGTGCGCACGGCCTTGAAGGGTCTCGGCACCATCGTGGATCGAAGAACCTCATGACAGTCACACCGAGAAGCCTCGTCGAACGCTTCTACCATCAGGTCTGGGACAAGGCCGACGAGGCCGAAGCCCGCCGCATCCTGCATAAGGACTTCCGCTTCCGCGCATCGCTCGGCCCGGAGCACATCGGCCCGGACGGGTTCATCGCCTATATGCGCCAGATCCACGCAGCGCTCGCGGACTATACCTGCACGATCGAGACCCTCCTTGTCGAAGACAACCGCGCCGCCGCCCGCATGAGTTTCACCGGCCGCCACCAGGCCGAATTCTTCGGCATTCCAGCAACCGGCCGCACCATCACCTGGACCGGCGGCGCGTTTTTTGTGACCGACGGCGCGCAGATCACCGAGCTCTGGGTGCTCGGCGACATCGATGCGATAAAGCGGCAATTGGGGATTGGTGTTGACCAAGGGTTTTAGAGGGTAGCGACTGGACTGACGCGCGTGCCCGGCAGGCCGGATGCGCCGGACGAGCCGGAAGTCACCGGATTCGCGACTATTGGAGTCTTCCTTTCGGGCCCTGCGCATGCCGGACAGGCTTCACGGCCCAACCCCTTGCTCCGTCTTCGCCCGGCTTGACTGGGCGATCCAGCATCGGCACGCGATACGCTCTATGAGCTGGATCCGCCGGATGACGGATTGGGGAAGGGTTGGCGCGTTCTTTTCAAGGAGAGGCGCGCACCGGATTGGCTTGCCTGCTTACACTTCCCCGTCTTCGCGCTCACCCCTCTCCGTCTTCGCCCGGCTTGACCGGGCGATCCAGCATCGGCACGCGATACGTTCTATGAGCTGGATCCGCCGGTCAAGCC
>JANQQB010000109.1 GCA_028285165.1 Rhodobiaceae bacterium | reverse complement strand
ATATGTTCGCGGCTCGACAGGTCCAGCGGCCGGTCCCCGATCACCGGCAGATGAAAGAAGGCGTTGTCGACAATACCGTGGGTCTGCGGCTTCGATCCGGTCGCGAAACTGGTCGTGGCGACCCGGGTCACGGACGGAAACACCGACCGGCTTTCCCGGAACCAGGTGCCGGCATTGGCAAAGCGCCAGAGATTCGGCGTGTGCTCCTCGGTCACCCGGTCGGGGCGGAGCCCATCGAACACACAGAAGACGGCTTTTTTGGCTTGGTTCGGCATCCTGTGGTCTCCGTGTTTCGGTTCGGCGGGTCAGTGACTTGTTGCATCCAGACGGTCGCGCAGCCAGTCGCCGATAATGCTCATGGCAAAGGTCGCCATGAAGATCACCAGGCCGGGCATCAGCGCAATCCAGGGGGCCTTGTAGAGGAAAGATCGGCCCTGGCCCATCAGGACACCGAGGCTGGTGTCGGGCGGTTCGATGCCGACGCCGAGAAAGTTCAATGAGGTTTCGGTCAGGATCGTTGCGGGAAAGTTCAGGGACATGTTGACGACCAGCACCGCGGCGATGTTCGGCAGGATGTGGCGGAAGTACAACCGCCACGCGCTGGCGCCAAGCGCCTTTTGCGCCACCGCATATCCCTGTTCCTGGGCGGCGATGGCCAGGCCGCGGCCGAGCCGGGCATAGCGTTCCCAGCCGTAGATGCACATCAAGACGATGAACATGCCCATGTCCGCATCGGGCATGACGGCCAGAAGGGCGAGCGCCAGGACCAGAAACGGCAAGGCGGCCTGGAAATCGACCAGAATACCGACAATGCCGTCCACGATGCCGCCGAACCGCGCCGCGGCAAAGCCGACGAGCGTGCCGACGGCCGCGCCGATGACGGTGCCCAGAAACGCAATCGACATGCTGACCTGGATCGCCCGCAGCATCAGCGTCACCATGTCCTGGCCAAGGCCGTCAGTGCCGAGCGGATAGTCCCAGTCACCGCCCATGAACACCGGCGGCTTGAATCGGTTGAGAAGGTCCTGTTCGCCGAGTTCGGTCGGCATCAGCCATTGGGCAAAAACGGCGACGAACACCAATATCGCCACGACCGCAAAGGACAGGATCACCATCGGCGGCCAACGTCGGCGGAAACGCCCGACCCGGTCCGTGAGGGATCTGAAGTCAAGGGCCGAGGACAGGCTCATTGGCGCTGATCCCGAATGCGCGGATCGATCCAGCCATAGGCGAGATCGACAATCAGGTTCGCCAGGATCATCGTCACGCCTACCAGAATGACGATGGTCTGCACGATGGCGTAATCGCGGGCGGAAACCGCATCGACCAGCATGCGGCCGAGGCCCGGCCAGGCGAACACGTTCTCGGTGATCACGCCGCCGCCGATCAGCGAACCGAAAAACAGTCCCGCCACAGTAACGATTGGGATCGCTGCGTTCGGCAGCGCGTGCTCGCGCACGGCCTGCGACCAGGGAATGCCGTTGGCGAGCGCGGTGCGCATCATCGGGTGGCCAAGCACCTCGGCCATGGCGGAACGCGAGAACCGGGCGAACACGGCCGCCTCGGCCGATGCCATCGTCAGCACCGGCATGATCCAGGAACGCCAGTCGACGATGCCGGACGGCTGGATGATGCCGAGCTGGACCGAGAACAGGTAGATCAGGAGGATGCCGACGAGGAAATTCGGGATCGCGAAGCCGACGACGGCGAACGTCATGGCAGCCCGGTCGATCAGCGTGTTGCGCCGGATCGCCGCCAGGACGCCCAGCGGGACACCGATGGCAACCGCCAGAAACGCCGTCGGGATCATCAGGCTGAGAGTCGCGGGAATGCGTTCCACAACCATCTGCAGGGCCGGGTCCGACGTGCGGTAGGACAGGCCGAAATCGAATGTCACCAGGCGCGCGAGATGATGCAGATATTGTTCCCAATAGGGACGGTCGAGGCCCCAGCGACGATTGAAGGCCTCGATTGCCTCCGGGCCGGCTTCCGGCCCGAGGATCTGCAGCGCCGGTTCCGAACTCAGCGTCAGCGCCACGAAGGTGAAACTCATCAGGAGCCACAGGGTGATCAGTGCCCGGCCGATGCGACGCAGGATCCAGGGCGCGCTCATGCGGCATTCTCGGCCGAGAACGGATAGTGACAGGCGGCGGTCCGGCCGGCCTCCAGCGGGGTCAAAGCGGGATCATCGGTAAGGCACCGGTCGTGCACGAACGGACAACGCGCCGCAAAGGCGCAGCCGGGCGGCCGCGCCTCCGCGGACGGGGTTTCGCCCTCAAGGCGAAGCCGCGCGCCCCTGTTGCCGATGCGCGGTGCGGCGTCGAGCAAGGCCCTTGTGTACGGATGGGCGGGGCGTGCGAACACCGCGTCGACCGGTCCGGCCTCGACCACGCGCCCGAGATACATGACCGCGACCGTGTGGCTGATATGGCGGACGACCGCCAGATCATGGCTGATGAACACCATGGTCAGTCCGGTCCGGTCGCGCAGGCCGATGAGCAGTTCAAGCACCTGTGCCTGGATCGAGACATCGAGCGCTGAGACCGGTTCGTCGCAGAACAGGATGTCGGGGTCGAGGACCAGTGCCCGCGCCACGACGACCCGCTGGCGCTGGCCGCCGGATATTGCCACCGGGGCGCTGGCATGAAGGTGTGGCCCGATGCCGACCGCGTCCAGCATGGCGCGTGCCCGTTCGGCTCGCTCAGCCGGCGTGCCGATACGGTGGATGTCCAGCGGTTCGCGCACCTGATCGAGAACAGCCATGCGCGGATCGAGCGCGCCAAGCGGATCCTGGAAGACATATTGCAAACGCCGGCGCAGGGCCTTCCATTGCCGCTCGCCGGCATCGTCGATGCGTGTGCCGTCGAGATGCACTTTCGCGGTCGCGCCTTTCGCAAGCCCGACCACGGCCTTGGCAAGGCTCGACTTGCCGCATCCGGATTCCCCGACAATGCCAAGCGTTTCGCCGGCGGCGACGGTGAGATCGACGCCATCGACCGCCACGACGTCGCGGCCCCCGGAGGCGCTGTAGCGGACGACCGCATCGCGGACGCTGAGACGGGGTATGTCAGCCATGAAGGACGGCCGCGTCTACGCCGGATACCGGCATGTGAGACCGGTCGCGGTTCGGCGGTTCCGCCGCGCCCTGAACATCGGGGAAGTGACAGCGCACCGTACGATCCCACGCAAGAGACGATATGCCCGGCATTGCAGTACATGCGGCCTTCGCCTCGACGCAGCGCGGCGCGAAGGCGCACCCAGAAGGCACGGCGTCCGGTGCGGGTGCGAAACCGCGCAGCGCGCGGAGGCCGGAACGCGGGGCGTCAAGGTCGGGACGCGAAGCCAGCAGGCCCTTGGTATAGGGATGCGCGGGGGCCTGCAGTACAGCGTCCACCGGCCCCG
>JANQQB010000107.1 GCA_028285165.1 Rhodobiaceae bacterium | reverse complement strand
CTGGGCGAGCCGGGCCAGGGCTACAAGATCGCGCTGGCCAACCTGTCGACCGGGCGGATCGGTATCGCCGCTCAGGCGACCGGCATGGCACAGGCCGCCTACCGGCATGCGCTGACCTATGCCCAGGAACGGGAGGCCTTCGGCAAGCCGATCTTCGATCATCAGGCGATTGCCTTCCGTCTGGCCGAGATGGCGACGCAGATTGAGGCCGCGCGGCAGATGACGGTGCACGCCGCCGCCATGCATGACGCCGGCGTGCCATGCCTAAAGGAGGCGTCGATGGCGAAACTGTTCGCGTCGGAAATGGCGGAGCGCGTCTGTTCTGCGGCGATCCAGGTGCATGGCGGTTACGGTTATCTCAGTGATTTTCCGGTCGAACGGATTTATCGCGATGTCCGCGTGACGCAGATCTACGAAGGCACGTCCGATGTGCAGAAGATCGTGATCAGTCGCGCTATCCGTGACGACGCATAGGATCGACATGGCCGCGCCGATTGCCTTTTACTTCGACTTCATCTCGCCGTTTGGCTACATCGGCGCGCATCTGATCGAGCCGGTGGCCGAAAAACACGGACGCAGCCTCGACTGGCGGCCGATGCTGCTCGGCGTTTCCGTAATGAATGTCATGGGCTTGAAGCCGTTACCTGATACGCCGCTGAAAGGGCCGTACATCAGCCACGATGCCCAGCGGTTTGCGCGGTTGGTGGGGCTGGAGTTGAAGCGGCCGGCAGAGCAGATGCATCCCTTGCCGCCGGCACGCGCGTTCAGTTGGCTCAAGGACCGGGACGATGAGCTTGCCGTACGCTTCGCAAAGGAAGTGATGCGCCGCTACTGGGGCGAGGCGCGGGACATGGCCGACCCGAAAGAACTCCAGCATCTGACGCAGGACCTGGGCATTGATGGCGGCGAGCTGATGTCCGCCATCGAGTCGGCCGACGTCAAGGAGAAGCTCAAGCAGCGTGTCGACGCATCGCTGTCGGCGGGCGTATTCGGTACGCCGACCTTCGTCGTCGACGGCGAGATGTTCTGGGGGGCGGATCGGGTGTGGATGGTTGAGCGTTGGCTCGAGACGGGCGGTTGGTAGCCCCGAGCAGCCGACTTTAGCGGCCGGCTGACCGCTTGCCATCGTGCCGGCGTCGCCTTCGAATCCGGCCTCAGAAGATGCTGTTGATCTCCTTGAAGGGGGCGGCGTCGTCGGCAAACGCGAACGTGCCGTTTTCTTTCATCTCGCGTGCGGCGCGCATGAACGCCCCCAGGGCGGCGCGTGACAGGGCGCTGCCGACACTGATCCGCTTCACCCCGAAGTTTTCGAGATCCTTCACGCTGAACCCGCTGCCGGCCGCTCCCATAACGACGTTCACCGGCCGGTCGACGGCCTCCGTTACGGCACGAATGTCCGCTTCGCGCGACAGACCGGGCGCATAGAGCACATCGGCGCCGGCGGCCTGATAGGCTCTGAGGCGAAGGATGACGTCTTCGATATCGGGTTGGCCGACCAGGAAGTTTTCGGCCCGCGCGGTGACGACGAAGTCGACAGACATGCTGCGCGCCATCGAAACGGCGGCTGCAACACGGTCGACGGACTGGTTGAAATCGTAAAGCGGTTGCGCCGGGTCTGTGGTCGAGTCTTCGATGGAGGCCCCGCACAAGCCGGTATCGCCGGCGAGCCGGATCGTTGTCGAGATGTCCTTCGGCTGGTCGCCGAAGCCATTGCCAAGGTCCGCCGAGACGGGCAGGTCGGTCGCCTGAACGATGGTCGCGACATGGCGCATCATGTCATCGCGTCCGACGCCATGGTCCGGCAGGCCCTGGGAAAACGCATAGCCGGAACTGGTGGTCGCCAGCGCTTCGAAACCAAGGTGTTGCAGGATCTTGGCGGTGCCCGCATCCCACGGATTGGGTATCACGAACGCGCCGGGACGCTTATGCAGGTCCCTGAATCGTTCAGCCTTTTCATGTATCGTCGGCATTCGGCACCTGCCTGATCCGTGCTGAAGTGATTTCGCCAATGTTCATATTATGTTCCTGCCGGTTCGTCAATTGCCGGCACCATAGGGTTGTTGAATGACAGAAACAGGTCGACGGAACGACAGTCCGCGCGACTTCATCGTCGAGCATACCGTGTTGGCGGCGTCGCCTCTGGTGCCGGAGGTCCAGCTTCATTTGGCGTCCGAACTGGTTCCGCTTTGGCAGATGACGGAGGAGGAGCTGTCTGCCGCCGTCGTCGAGCCGCCGTTCTGGGCGTTTGCCTGGGCCGGCGGTCAGGCCCTGGCGCGGTACGCGCTGGACAACCCCGCCGTCGTGCGCGGGCGGCGGGTTCTGGACCTCGGCGCCGGAAGCGGACTGGTCGCCATCGCGGCTTCGATGGCGGGTGCATCGCGGGTGACCGCTTCCGATCCGGACGCA
>JANQQB010000103.1 GCA_028285165.1 Rhodobiaceae bacterium | reverse complement strand
CGATGGCCGCGTCGATTTCGTCGAAGCCTTCGACATGGGCCTCGATGAACGCCCGGTCGAGCAATTGATGCGTCTTGGCGACATGCAGGAACCCGAAGGCGAGCGCAGCGTCGCTGCCCGGACGCAATTGCAGATGCGTATCCGCCACATCACGCGCGGTGCGTGTCGCGATCGGGTCGATCGCAATCACGCGGGCCGGCGTTTCGCGCAGCCAGCTCTTATGCATGTGCGGGGCCGAATGCGACGGGTTCGCGCCCCAGACAAGGATGGTCGCAGCGTCCTTCGCCGTTTCCGGATCGAACCCGTCGAGCGAATCGCCAACCACATATTCCAGCGCGGTATGTCCCGCCTTGTTGCACACCGTGTCCGGATCGACCTCGGTCGCGCCAATATGCGAAAAGAAGCGCAACGGATACCAGCCAGCGATCAGACCGACCGTCCCGGTATAGTGGGCGTGCACGATGGTCTCGTTGCGCCCCTCGGCAATCAGCGGTGACAGTTTGTCGGCGATCTCGCCAAGCGCTTCGTCCCAGGATACCGGCTCGAACGATGCCGTGCCTTTCGGTCCGGTCCGCCGCATCGGGCGGGTCAGCCGTTGTGCAGCGTCGCGCCAAGCGCCGTTATAGGCGATCGCACATTTGCCGCAGAGTGCGCCCTTGGCGACGGCGTGGTCGGGATCACCCAGGATCTTGCGGATCCGCCCGTCATCCACCGCCGCCACCATGCCGCAAGCGTCGTAGCAATCGCGCGGACACGTGGTCTTGATCATCTGACGGTTGGGCTTGGTCATGGTTTTCCTCGCTGGGTTTTTCACTGCGTCAGGCGATGTCCGGTCTGGCTGTCGAAGGCGACCAGGTGGTCGATCCGGGGATCCAATCCGACCCACGTACCCAACGACAGATCGACGGCTTCGGCCGCTGAAAGCGTCGCGCGAATGCTGTCAGTACCGCTGGACAGGGTCACCGCGGCCTGAGCGCCGAGCGGCTCGATGTCGATCACTTCGGCGCGCGCCGGCCGGCCGTCATCCCGTGTCAAACGCATGTGTTCCGGCCGCAGCCCGGCGTCGAAGGTCGCCGGCAGCGAACCGGGATCGGACCGCAATGCAGCCGGCAAGGAGAACTCACCACCGCACAGGCGCAGGGCCCCCTCGCCCACCGGATCCAGTTCGGCCGGCAGCAGATTGATTTCAGGAGCGCCCACGAAACGCGCCACGTCGCGGTCCACCGGCGCATCATAGATTTCCTGCGGCGTCCCCACCTGGCGCACATGGCCGTCGATCAGCATGACGATCCGGTCGGCTATGGCGAGCGCCTCGGCATAGTCCGGCGTCGCCAGCAGGAACGAATATCCGTGTTGCCTTTGCAGGCGCTTCAGTTCCGCCTGCAATTCCACCCGCAGCATCGCATCGAGGCTGGAGAGCGGTTCGTCGAGCAGGAAAAGACCGGGTTCGCGCACCAGCGCCCGCCCGAGCGCAACCCGTTGCCGCTCGCCGCCGCTCATTGTCTTCGGCAGGCGCTTCAATACATGGCCGATGCGCAAGGTCGCGGAGACATCGTGCACGCGCCGTTCGATTTCCGCCTTGCCGAGACCACGGATCCGCAGCGGACTGGCAATGTTGTCGTATCCGACCCGGTTCGGGTAGAGCGCCAGATTGTCAAAGATCATGGCGACGTCCCGATCCTTGGGCTGAAGCCCGTCGACATCGCGCCCGTGCAGGCTGACAGTTCCCTCGTCCGGATCCTCCAGCCCGGCGGCGATGCGCAGCGTCGTGGTCTTGCCAGCCCCGGCCGCGCCCAGAAGCACCACAAAGGCACCGCGCGGCACGGCGAAATCGATGCCGGCAAGGGCCTGGGCCCGTCCGAACCGTTTGGCAACGCCATCCAGACAAAGCGCGGGCTGGTCGATCATGCCGCTGCCCCCAAAGGTTCGCCGGTCGACAGATTGCGCCCGGTTTCGGTCGAAAAGAGCACGCAGGCTTCAGGTGGAATCTCGACGGCCACTTCCGCACCGTCGTCCGGTCGTCCGATGGCAGGCACGATCGCCGTGATCTCGATGCCATGGACGTCCAGGCTGACAACCGCCTCCGGTCCGCGCGGCGCAACCAGCGTGACCCGGCCGGGAAGTCCTGTGCCGGCCTTGTCGGAAAGCCGGACCGCATCAGGCCGAAAGCCGAGAACGACACGGGTGGGATGGGGCGGCATGCGATCCACGAACCGGTGCTGTAAACCCACTTGCAGCCCATCACGCACAAAGACCGGTCCGGCCGGGTCGCTTTTCAAATCGCCTTTGACAAGGTTCATCGCCGGCGACCCGATGAAACCGGCGACAAACACGTGAGCCGGATCGTCGTAAACCGTCTGCGTGGCATCGAACTGGCGGATCCGGCCGTTGCTCATCACGGCGATCCGGTTGGCGAGCGAAATCGCCTCAGTCTGATCATGCGTCACGTAGACGATCGTCAGGCCGGTCTCGCTCTGCAGCCGCCGCAATTCGCGGCGCATGGCAAGCCGCGCCTCGGCTTCCAGGTTGGAGAGCGGTTCGTCGAGCAGCAAAAGCGCCGGTCTGGTAACGAGCGTGCGGCCGATCGCAACCCGCTGGAGCTGCGAACCGCCGAGCGTCGCGGCCTTTTCCCGCAACATGTCCCCAAGGCCGAGCAGTTCTGCGACCTCGCCGACGCGCTGCGTGATTTCCGCACGGCCGAGCCCGGCGACTTCCAGTCCGAAAGACAGGTTCCGGCCGACGCTCATATGGGTGAAGACGGCATAGTCCTGGAAAACCAGACCGACATTGCGCTTACCCGGCGGAACCCCGACCACGGACGATCCGTCGATGCGGATATCGCCGCCGCTCGGGTCTTCCAGACCGACGACCATGTTCAGGGTCGTCGACTTGCCGCATCCAGACGGTCCGAGTAACGCCACGGTCTCGCCGGGCGCGATCTGCAAATCGATGCCGTCGACGGCAACGACGGCGCCGTCGTCGTATTCCTTGCGCAAGCCAATGAGTTCGAGCTTCGGAGCGGTCATCGTTTCACCGCCCCGAATGTCATGCCGCGGGCCAGGTGGTTCTGGATGAGATAGCCGGCGATGGCGAGCGGCAGCATGGCGAGCACGGCAAGTGCAGCCTGTACACCGTAAAGCGTGCCGGCGGTTGCCGTGACGTATTTGGCAAGCCGCACCGGAATGGTCTCGATGCTCGTATAGGACAGCACCAGCGCGAACAGGAATTCCGACCAGTTGAGAATGAAGATGAACAGGGTCGTCGCAAACAGGCCGCCGCGGATCAGCGGAATGGTGACGGTCAGATGCGCCATGATCCGGGACATGCCGTCGATCATGGCCGCTTCCTCGACCTCGCGCGGCACATCGTCGACGAAACTTTTCAGCATCCAGGTCGAGAACGGCAGCGTGATCGCGACGTAGATCGCGATCAGGCCGGTATAGGTGTCGATCATGCCGATCGTCGAAAAGATGATGACAAAAGGCACCGCGATCGCCGCCGGCGGGAACATGCGTCCCGACAGGATCACAAGCGGCGTCGCGCGGCCGCCACCGCTGTAGCGTGAAATTGCGATGGCCGCTGCCAGGCCGATGCCGACGGAAAGGCCCGTCGCCACGATCGTCGCCAGCAGCGACCCGAAAACCGCCTGGCTCGCCGCCTCGCTCACGCCGCCGACGCCATAGACACCGAGCGCGTCCGGATCGAACAGGGTCTGAAAGTTGACCAATGTCGGTTCCGACGGAACCCAGATGGCCGGAACCGCGTTCCAGTCCGTCGGGGGTTTGATGGCGGTCATGACGATCCAGAAGATCGGAAACAGCGCGATTGTCAGCGCGAAGACCAGCAGGATCGCAAGCGGCACAGTCAAAGGACGTTCGGGCATCAGCGACGAGCCTCCAGAAGCTGGGCGCGAACCGGCGTCAGAAGCAGATGAACCAGAAGCAATGTGCCGATCAGCACGAGGAAGGCGGCAGCCGCGCCATACGCCAGTTGAAAGTCGTTGAAGGCGAGTTTGTAGATGTAGAGGCTAACGGTTTCGGTCGCCGAACCGGGGCCGCCCCTTGTCAGCATGAAGACCTCGTCGAACAGCTTGATGATTTCCATGGCCCGGATGACAAAGGCGATGACGATCACCGGCATCAGCATCGGCAGCACGATTCGCCAGAAGATCTGCCGCGGGCTAGCGCCGAGGATGACTGCGGCGCGGACGGGATTTTCCGGTATCGCGTTCAGTCCGGACAAGAGAATGAGGAAGAACAGCGGCGTCCAGTGCCAGACCTCGGTCACGATCACCGTGATCTGCGCCAGGAGCGCACTCTTGAACCAGTCGGGCGCCGCGCCCGCGCCGAACGCGATCTCGATCATCTGATTGATCGGACCGTTCGACTGGAACAGCATCCAGAACGTGTACCCGACGACGACCGGCAGGACCATCATCGGCGTGAGCAACAAGGAGAACATCAGCGCCTTGCCGCGAAAGCGGCGCAGGAACAGGACAGCGAGACCGAGCCCGATGGCAAATTCCAGCGACAGGCAGATCACCGCGAACACCAATGTGCGCAACACCGCTTCGACGAACCGGGTGTCGTAGACGAGCAATTCCTCGTAGTTGAACAGCCCGATGAACTGCGCCGACGTCAACGAACCGCGTGTCGGCGACCAGTCGGTAAAGCTCATGTAGAAGGCCACGAGCAGCGGCACGACGAGCACGAACAGCGAAATCAACTGGCCCGGCAACAACAGCGCCCTGCCGAACGCCTTGCGGCCGGTTCCGCGTTGCGCCCGGGTTGCGTCGGGGCCCGCGCGACCGGCAGCCGGAAGGCCGGTCGATACCGGAAGAGATTGCGATTGCACGGTCATGGCAGGGCTGTGACGGTCTCTGTTTCGAAAAGCGCTAGAGCGGCCGGAGCGGTCGCCGCGCCGGTGGCGCGGCGGCCCGGGATCAGACCCAGGAATCGGCGCCGCTTGCCTTCTTGATCGGATCGGCAAGGTTCTTGGCGAGCGCCATCCAGGACTTCTTGACCTTGTCGCGGCCGACGCGGCGCGTGATCCGGTCGACGGCCCGGGCGGCATCGTCCAGGGCCTCTTTCGGAGCCTTTTCGCCCGTCATGCAGGCATGCACTTCCTTGTCGAGCGCGTCCTGGTACTCGAAGCCGCCGGGCAGACAGAAATCCGGCACGGTGTTGACGATGTTGTTGTAGAGCGTGTCGAGATACGGCTCGCCATAGGTCTCGACCAGCCGTTCGGTCGGCTGTTTCATATGATTGACCCGATAGGGATCCGAATAGCCGCCGAGATAGGGGATCGCGTCTGCCGACACGGTCGGCGAGGTCATCCACTGGGCGTAGGCATAGGCCAGTTCCGGGTTCTGCGAGTATTTCGAAACCGCATAGCCGTAGCCCCAACAGAACAGACCCGCTGACAGCGACGACCCGTCCGGCAAGGTGTCCGCCGGCATGACGGTTGCGGCGATCTTGCCGTGCGTGGCCGGGCCGGTCTTCGGGTTCATCGAATATTTGTACCCCGACGGCCAGACGATGTTCATGAAGCCCTCGCCGCGTCCGAAGGCGTTGTAATTGGACGACCATGTGAAGCTGAACGCGTCGGGATGCAGGAAATCGTTCATCGCCAGCATGTCTTCCAATGCGGCGAGCCCGGCATCGGAATTGAAGGTCGGGTTCATGTCGCCGTCGAAATACAGCGTGCCCTTGGACATCAGGCGCTGCATGAACATCCACTTCACGTAATAGCGCGAGCGGTATTCCAGGCTGCCGAAGAACTTGTTGTCCGGGTCGTGCATAAACGACGCGATGTCGTAATATTGTTTCCAGGTCTTCGGCGTGGTCAGCGCATAGCCGAACTTGTCCTCAAAGGCCTTCGCCTTGGCTTCGATCATGTCGCCGCGGCAAATCAGGGTGATCTGATCGCCGTCGCACAGGAGACCGGCCACCCGTCCGTTGTAGAGCTGAGCATGGTGGCTCGCCGGAAAGACGACGCCGAATTCCGGGTTGAACAGTTCCGGATTGTATTTTTCGGTCCAGTCCGTCAGGTCGTAGATCACGCCGGAATCGATCCAGTCGGGGTAGGACATCGCCGTCGGCATCATCACGTCGTACCGGCCGGTCCTGGCGACGGCTTCCTGCATGCCCTTCGTGTGCACGACCTCATCGGGTTCTTCGATGAATTCGATCTCGATACCGAGCTCGTTTTTCCACTTGTCGACATATGGCGTCATGTTGCCGATCGATCCGGTCGGGATCAGCACCGTCAGGGTTTTCTTCTCGGCTTTCGCGGCGGCTTCCTTGGCCAACGCCCAGGCCCGTTCTTCGGGTCCGGAAACGGCGGCAAACGCCTTTGTGGCACCCAGCGGCGACTGGACGATGAAGTTCGCCACGCCTGTCGTGACGCCGAGAGCAGCCATGCGCGACATGAAGCCGCGGCGGCTCATCCGACCGTTTTCGAACGCGTTGACTGCAGATTTGACATTGTCCTTGTGTGACATACCTACATCCCCTCAAGATAAAAGCCTGCATTCATCACAGATGATGCCGAATTCACGGATGAAAAAGGAATTTACATCGCGTGATTACGTATTCTTCTGTGCCTTCAAGGCCATTCGGGCGCGAAACCGAAAATTTATACATGCGATTTCTAGTTTCACGCCTGCTGACTAATCTTTATGCATGCCCGCAAATTGAGCATCAGGGCCATTTTGGGATAATCTGAAAACCAATGGCTCCCCCAATGGGATAAACACCTATGGCAAAGTCCGGATCGTTGGGCGCGCTCGTGCCGCTTGAGATCGACCGCGAAAACCCGACGCCCTTGCACGAACAGATCGCCATCGGATTGCGCGAGGCGATCGACAAGGGACGCCTGCTTGCAGGCAGCCGATTACCGTCGACACGCGCCCTTTCCCGGGATTGGGACGTGTCGCGCAACACCGTGCTGCATGTCTTCGAAACCCTTGTAAGTGAAGGACTTTTGGAATCGCGCGTGGGCGACGGCACCTATGTCGCCGACCGGTCGGAGACGGAGGCTGACATCGAGCCGGGGGATCCGCCTGTCGACCGGAATGCGGCCGGATATCCTTTCCGGTCCCTGTCGCGGCGCGGCCGCAATCTGATCGCGCAGAGCCACGGCGATATGAGCGAGAAACCGCTGCCCCTCATGCCGGACATTCCGGACCTGCGCTCCTTTCCGATGCGCTCCTGGCTTAGACTAATGAACGAGGTATCCGGACGTCTGAAGGGCAACATTCTGGTGAACCTGACCAATGCCGGATACGAACCGTTGCGCGAGGCGATCGCCCATCACCTCAATCTGACCCGGCATCTGGACTGTTCCGCCGATCAGGTGATCATCACGACCGGCTCGCAGCAAAGCATCGATCTGGTTGCCCGATTGCTGCTGGAACGCGGCGATCCCGTATGGGTCGAGGAACCGGGCTATCTGGGCGCCCGGGCCGCGCTGGCGGCGAATGGCTGCACGCTGCTGCCGGTTCCGGCAGACGGGGACGGGCTCGACGTCGACGCGGGCCTTGCCCGCTATCCCGCACCGTCGATGATCGTCGTCTCGCCGAGCCGGCATTATCCGTTGGGGGGACGGCTCAGCACCGAGCGCCGTCAGGCTCTTCTGGATTTTTCCAGGCAATCGGGCACCTGGATCCTGGAAGACGATTATGACAGTGAATTCTTTTATGTCGGCGGCCCCGGTCCTGCGATCAGTGCAAAGGATCGCACCGGTCGCGTGCTGCTCATCGGCACATTCTCCAAGACACTCCTGCCCTCGTTCCGGCTGGGTTTCATCGTTGTGCCACAGGACCTGGCGGATGGCTTCGCCCGGGCACGGTCGGTCATCGACCGGCACCCGCCGATCTTCGAACAGCTCGTCCTGTCGGAATTCATTCGCCGCGGGTTTTACGCTGCGCATCTGCGCAATATGCGCAAACTCTATCGCGAGCGTCAGGAAGCCCTCGTCGCCGCCCTTGATTCAGCGGTCGGATACACGCCCCCGGCCCATGAGCTGGCAAGCGGCATGCACATCATTCTTCCGATAGCC
Source organism: Rhodobiaceae bacterium (assembly GCA_028285165.1). Taxonomy (GTDB): domain Bacteria; phylum Pseudomonadota; class Alphaproteobacteria; order Rhizobiales; family JANQQB01; genus JANQQB01. The sequence continues at coordinate 6,421 of JANQQB010000103.1, read as the reverse complement.
AACGGCGCGGACGATCGTGCGCTCGTGCGCGACCTCCAGGACCGGGGCACGGTGGCGAGACCCTTGTCCATCTATTACTCCGGCCGACGCAAGCAGTCCGGGTTGCTGCTGGGTTTTGCCGCTTTCGAACCGGATGATATCGCCGCCACACAGGCCAGCCTGTCGGATCTGTCCCGCAGCATCGACCGAACTCGGTTTCGCTCGCCGGAACCGCAGCTCTGAGACGCCCGACCCAATCTCCGAACCATCGTCGGATTTAACCCATTTGGGTATGAGCCGCCGCTGCGGTTCATGACACAGTGCTCGCGCACGACGTCTCGGCGTGGCAAGTGGCCATGCCGGAACAGATCGCTACCGGTCACTGGCGCGAGCAAATGACCAAAGACCTGGAACAGATCCTGACGTCGGCCTTTTCCCTGCTGCCGGAAGAAAAGGCACAAGGCGCGCGCCGGAATCTCCTGAGGCGCTTCGGGTCCGGCGGAGCGCGCTTCGTTGAGGATCTGAAATGGGCCGAGTTCGATCTGAACGGTCGGTTCCTGCGCGGCGGCGCCTCCGACGTGTCGGGCTATGCCACCCGTATTGTGACGAACAGCCAGGAAGATCCCGACATCCACCACATCGTTCGGTTCGCCGCCGAAAAGGGCTGCCGGGCCGGCCAGGCGGCCTGGATCGCCGAGCGAAAACGGCTTTACTGGTTCGTGCCCTTCACGCCGACCCGTATCGACGGGTTCCCGCAACAACGCCTGCGCTGCATCGCCGTCGATCAATCGGTGTTCGACGAGATCGTGCGTGTGTTCAACGCCGATGCCGGCCTAAGCAGCGCGGAAACGCGTGTGATGTACCAGACCGTTGCCGGCCTTTCTCTGCGCGATGCCGCCAGCCTCGATGCTCTGGCCTACGAAACCAAGCGATCGCACGTCAAATCGGCTTGCGAAAAGCTCCACTGCGCCGGCCAGAAGGAATTGGTGCGCCTGGTGATGGGTCAGATGACGCACTTGATGTCGGTCAGCGGATCGCAAGCGGCCGGCGCGGAAATCGCCGAAATCTTCGTTTCCCGCTATCTCGCCGACGATGTGCGCCTGACGGTTCAGCGGCTGTCGAACGGCCGGCTGATCCGCGTGCTCGAATGCGGCCCGGCATCCGGCCGGCCTGTGCTCATGATCCATGGATTGATGTTTCCCATGATGCTGTTTGCCCTGTCCGGCCGCCTGGTCTCGCTCGGCATTCGGCTGATCGTGCCGCTCCGCCCGGGCTATTTTGAAGAGCGCTCGATCGCCAGCCTTTACGAACATGCCGATTTCATCCGCACCGGCCTCGACGACATCGCGGATTACCTGCGCCAATGTGCCTATGGACCGATACCGGTCATCGGCAATTCCATCGGCGGTGTCATCGCCATGCGTTTTGCCGCGCTGTATCCGGATCTCGTATCCCGCCTCGTCGCCTTGTCGATAAACCTCATGCGCACGACCGCCGGGGACAAGCCTTATGCCGCCGAATTCAGAAAGGCGATGCGGGCGCTCACCGACCGGCCCGATATCTTTCGCCTTGTGAACTGGGAATTCCGCCGCCACTACGCCCGCCAGGAAACCTGCCGCGAGATCCTCCTGAACCTGTTCGGCAAGTCGCGCACCGACAGCGAAGTGCTGGAAGGCACCTTCACGGGCGTGCCCGCCTACGCCCTGTTTTCCGAGACCTATCAGCATTCGCTGATCGGGATCGCCGAGGATTTCGGCTTCGTCATGAACGCCTGGCAATCGGTAGTCGCCTCGCTCCCCGTGCCGGTCATCTTGATTCATGGCACCGAGGATCCGCTCACCCGGATCGACGCTCTGGAAGAGGCCGCGCGCCGCGCGCCGGATGTCGATCTGGTCAGAATTGAAGGCGGCGGGCATTTCGTCGCCATTTCCCATGCACCGGCGGTCTGGAAACGGATCGGCGCGCTCGCCGCCTAGCACCGGCGCCCTCCGGCAGAAACCGGGACGGTCGGAATGTTCCCGGATTTCAGACGCTTGCGACACCGCCCGGTATGCCGGGGCGTTTGTCAGCGAAGCGGGGTGTTTACGAGGCCCGGTCCTGATCTACACTTTAAGAACAAAAGAAACGCTCGAAAGAAGACCAGGGAGGAACGACCATGCTCGAGAACGCCTTGCTTTTCGACGAAGCCGGGCAGCCCATTCGCCAGGATCAGCGCACGCGATCGCGCGATTGGGACGAGGTTCAGGAATTTTGCCACGAAGTCTACATGCCCTATCGGGTCGAGCCGCTGGGACGGCGTCTTAAACCCGACGCGACCATGCGGTCCGCCCGCATCGGTCGCGTGACCATGACCCGGTTTTCCTACGGCGTGCCGATTCATCTCGACACCTTCGATCCCGACGCCGGCAACATCATCGTGTTGAACACGATCCGCGGCGGGCTCCGGCACATGGTCGACGCACATTCCGACACCGAAACGGCCGCGGGCGACAGTTTTGTGGTCGATTGCAGCCGCGCCGAGTATTGGCTCGACGCCGACGATGCGCATATGCAGGTCAATCTGACCATCCCGCATGACGTCGTCGCCGAAATCGCCGAGCGCTGGTACGGTTTTGTGCCGGACGATCGCCTCTGGACGACCCGCCTGAAGTTCGGCGGGCCGGGCTCGAGCTGGCTGGCGCTGATGGATTATGCAGCCCGGCGTATCCGGGCAGAGTCCGCGAGTGTGGCTGACGGTCGGTTCGCCGCCCATCTGGAGGAGACGATCTGCCTGGAACTGCTGCGCGCCTGGGCGGACGGCGCCGGTATGTCGCTGGAAACCGGCGCGCGCATGGCCGCGCCGCATTATGTGCGCGCCGCGGAGGAAATCATCGAGGCCACGGCGCGCGATGCACCGACGGTCGGCGCCGTTGCCGCCGGTCTCGGCGTTTCGGTTCGCACCCTCTCGGAAGGATTTCGCCGGTTTCGCGGAATCACGCCGCGCGCCTTCCTCCGGGATCGCCGGCTTGACGGCGTGCGGGCCGACCTTGCGGCTGCGCCGAAAGGCGCGACGGTCGCTTCCGTCGCCGCGGACTGGGGATACGTGAATTTCGGAGCGCTGGCCGCCGCCTACCGAAGGCGGTTCGGCGAGCCGCCGTCCTGGACCCTGAAACGGGCCCGGCGCAGCTGATTGCTTCCGGTTTCGAACAGGTTCTGCCGATTGCGAACAGAAATGCGATTTGCCGGTTGTCATTCTGATCGGCAAATCGAAAACCAGGAGGAAACAATGGCCGACCTTTCGTCAATCTGCGGAGGCGTACTCGACAAAGTCACGAGCGGAACCGACCGCGTGCCCGGCGTTGTCGCCATGGTGACGGACCGGGATGCGGATATCTTTTCCGGAGCCGCCGGCGTACGCCACACGGACGATGGCACGGCCATGACGGAAGACACCGTCTTTGCCATCTTTTCGACCACCAAGGCGATCGGCGGTGTCGCGGTCCTGCAATGCGTGGAAGACGGCCTTCTTGACCTTGACGCACCGGCCCGCGACTACGCACCGGAAATCGGCGAGCTCCAGGTTCTTGACGGGTTCGACGCGTCCGGTGCGCCGCAGCTTCGTGCCCCGAAATCCGCCATCACGACGCGCCAATTGATGCTGCACACGGCGGGCCTCGGCTACGACTTCTTCAGCGAGGCCTATAAGCGTCTGGCCGACGAACACGACCAACCGAGTGTCGTCACCGGCACGAAAGCCGCGATCCGCACCCCACTGCTCTTCGATCCGGGCGACAAATGGGAATACGGCTCCAACATCGACTGGGCCGGCCAGGTGGTGGAAGGGATTCGCGGCAAGCGCCTCGGCGACGTGCTGAAAGAACGGGTGTTCGATCCGCTCGGCATGGTCGACATCGCGTTCACGCGCACCGACGATATGAAGGCGCGTACGGCGACGATCCATGCCCGCGGCGAAGACAATGCCCTCACCCCGATGGACGGTTTCGCCCTGCCCGACAATCCGGAAGTCGACATGGCCGGTCACGGCCTTTATGCGAGCATTCCCGAATACATGAAGTTCATCCGCATGTGGCTGAACGACGGAGCCGGCCCGAACGGCCCTGTCCTTAAGCCGGAAACCGTCGAGATGGCCGTTTCGAACGGGCTTCAGTCGCACCAGAAGGTGACGATGCTGCACAGCGTCAATCCGACCCTGTCGCACGACGCCGAGTTCTTCCCGGGCCTGCCGAAATCCTGGTCCTACACCTTCATGGTCAACGACGCACAGGCGCCAACCGGCCGGCCGGCCGGCGCCATCGGCTGGGCGGGGCTTGCCAATTGTTTCTACTGGATCGACCGGTCGAACGGCATTGGCGGCTATTGGGCGACCCAGATCCTGCCCTTTGCCGATCCGGTCTCTTTTGCCGGTTACATGGACTTCGAAACCGCGGTCTACAACTGGATCTCCCAGCGCCTGCAGGCGGCCGGAGAATAATCAGCATCGAAACGAGCGGGCCGATCGAGGCCTGACATTTGTCGGACGACAGGTTCGACGGCGCGGCTCCTGCCGTGTCGTCGAGGGCTTGCGGCACGCCAATGGCGATCCGGGCGCACAGCCATGCCCGATCCGGACCGGAGACCTCGGACCCGCTCAGCAAAGGGAGGAACAAAGCGGATGAACTCAGCGAGCAACACCAACGGCTCGAACGGCAACGGCGCGGCCGTTACCGACCTTGACGCCCTGGTCATCGGAGCGGGCATAGCCGGCCTCTACCAGCTTTACCGGCTTCGCGAAGCTGGCCTTTCCGTCAAGTCGGTCGACGCGGCCTCCGATGTCGGCGGCACCTGGTACTGGAACCGCTATCCGGGCGCCCGTGTGGATTCCCAGTCCTATATCTACCAGTACTGGTTTTCCCGCGAACTGTGCGAGGACTGGGACTGGAGCGAACGGTTCCCGGCCCAGCCTGAAGCGGAACGCTACCTGCATTACGTGACCGAACGATGCGACCTGCGCAAGGACATCATCTTCGACACACGCGTGACCTCGGCGGTCTATGACGAAGCGGCCAAAAAATGGCTGATCGGAACGGATACCGGACGCACATTCCGCGCGAAATATTTCGTGTCCTGCGCCGGTATGCTGTCCTCCCCGCTACTCACCCGGTTCGCCGGCCAGGACAGGTTCAAGGGCGAGGTCTACTACACGGCCCAGTGGCCGAAGAAAGAGGTAACCTACGCGGGCAAGCGGGTCGGCGTGATCGGAACGGGCGCCACCGGCATCCAGGTTATCCAGACCATCGCGCCGCTTGCCGGGCACCTGACCGTGTTCCAGCGCACGCCGCAATACATCATCCCGATGCGCAATCCGCTGCTGCAAGACGAGGATCGGAAACGGTATCGGGGCGAATTCGATACATTGAAGACCCGTATCCGGGAAACCTTTGCCGGCTTCGATTACGATTTCGGCGACAAGGGCTATGACGACCTGACGCCGCAGGAGCGGCGCGAGCATATGGAAAAGATCTGGGCCGACGGATCGCTCAGCTTCTGGCTCACGACCTTCCCGGAGATGTTCTTCGTCGAATCCGTCAACAACGAGGTGTCCGATTTCGTCCGCGAGAAAATGCGGTCGCGGATCGACGACCCCGCGCTCGCCGAAAAACTGTTGCCGACGACCTATGGCTTCGGCACCCACCGCGTCCCGTTGGAAAGCCAGTATCTGGAGGCCTTCAACCGGGACAATGTCGACCTCGTCGATGTCAGCGACAACGCCATTGACGGCCTGACCGAGACCGGTGTGCGCACGGCCGATGGCACGGTCTGCGACCTCGACATGCTGATCCTGGCAACCGGGTTCGACGCGGGCACCGGATCGCTCACCCGGATGGGCATCCGCGGCCGAGACGGGCGTGCCCTCAAGGACGAATGGTCGAAGGATATCCGCTCCATGCTGGGCATGCAGGTGCACGGCTACCCGAACCTGTTCATGACGGCAGCTCCGCTCGCGCCATCAGCCGCGTTCTGCAACATGACCACGTGTCTGCAGCAACAGGTCGACTGGATCACCGACTGCATCGTGCATATGCAAAGGAACGGCATCGACACGATGGAGCCGACCCGCGAGGCCGAAGAAGAATGGGTCCGGCACCACGACGAAACCGCCAATGCGACGCTCGTGACGAAGACCCATTCCTGGTACATGGGCTCGAATGTGAAGGGCAAGCAGCGCCGCCTTCTGTCCTACATCGGCGGCGCCAACCGTTACCATGAACGCTGCGATCAGATTGCGCGCGATGGGTATCCGGGCTTTGCCCTGAGCTAGAGCATTGTGTGATTAGCTTGACCCATTTGATGTGCCAGATCAGGTCGTTCGGCGAGGCAAACAGCGCAGCGCGATCGCAACGGCGATGTTTCGCCGTTGCCCTTTGCCTGGCAAATCGGAAACATCCGATTTGCTCTACATCGG
>JANQQB010000105.1 GCA_028285165.1 Rhodobiaceae bacterium | reverse complement strand
CTCGCAGCGGCCGGACCGGACGTTTCCGGCGCCGGTGCGGCTTTCGGGCGGGCCATGCCCAGAACGTTCGCAGCAGCCCCGGACAGCGCGGCACGGGCTCGGCTGGCCGCCGGTTTTTCCGCGGCCGGGCGCTGTTGTTGTTTTGCTGCCGGTCGCTGTGCCGGTGCGGCGGGCGCATCTGTTTGCCGGGACGGAGCCGGCCGGGCCGGCGGCGGGGCCAACGGTGCCGGTTGTGACGAAGCCGCGGCCGGCGGTGCCTTAGTCGGGGCCGCGGGGGCGGGTGCCGGGCGCGGGCGCTGCGGGGCGGGATGCTGGCTGGCGGCAGCCGGCTGCGCCGGTGCGGGCTGTTGTTGGACGGGCGATGGCGCCGGTGCGGGTGCTGCCGCTGCCGCCGGGGCCGGGATCGGCGCGGCAACCGGGGTCGCAACGGGAGCGGGCGCCGGGGCCGTGACCGGAGCGCCGCGGACGATCGACTGTTCGACGACGATGTCAGTGTCGCCGCCGACCAATATAAGATGCTCGACCGCGTCACGGCGGACGAGCACCAGGCGACGCTGGTTGTCGATCGGCGTGGAATCCATGACGGCGATGCGCGGTTGCCGCGAACGGCGCGCGGTTTCGGTGCGGATTCCTTTCAGACGTGCCAGAAACCAGGAAAACAGAGCGATCAGCGCGAGAATGACCACGAGGGCAATAATGATCTGCAGGCCGCGGGCGAAACCGGGGTCTAGCCCCAATGTCTCAACTAGCCAGTCCTTCATTGTTGTCCTCCTCCGGCACCGGTCCGCACGACCGATTCTCCGGTGCAATACTAGTCTTGAATCGCCGATAGGAAAAATCTGCCGGGGCGATCGTTAACGCCCTTACCCCCAATTATCCAACTCTTTGGGCATTTTCCTAGACTTTTTTGAGACGGGAAAGCGTTGGAAGGTTAACGCAATTTACGATTCCTTAACCATAAAACCGGCAAGATTTGCCCATCACACGAGGCGGGGCGGGCAATGGCTCTCGACAATTTCTCACTGTTCGACGCTTTGCGGACGAAGCTGAACTGGCACCAGACGCGCCAGAGCATGCTCGCGCAAAATGTCGCCAACGCCGATACGCCGAACTATCGGGCGCGGGACCTGGCGCCGGTCGATTTCCGACAGACCCTGCAGCTTGCCGGGGCCGGCGACGTGTCCACGACACTCACCCATGTGGCCCATATCGAAGGGGCGGCGGCCTCGCTTTCCGGCGCGTTTGACGCAGAACGCAGCGGCGGGTTCGAAATCACCCCCGAAGGCAACGAGGTCGTTTTGGAAGAACAGATGATGAAGGTCACATCGAACCAGATGGATTATCAGATGGCCAGCACGCTCTACAGCCGCAGCCTCGGCCTCCTCAAGATCGCCATCAACCGGCGCGGCTGACGTGCCAGAAAACGGATAGCACCATGGATTTCCTCAAGTCGATGATGGTCGCGGCATCGGGTCTGAAGGCCCAGTCCGGTCGCATGCGCGTAATCGCCGAAAACATCGCCAACGCTCAGTCGACCGGCGACCGGCCGGGAGCCGACCCTTACCAGCGCAAGATCCCGACGTTCAAGACCGAGTTCGACCGACAGATGCGGGTGAACGTCGTCGAACTGGGGCGGATCAGAAAGGATCCGTCGGATTTCGACCTGCGATACGAGCCGGATCACCCGGCGGCCAACGCGGAAGGCTATGTACAGATGCCGAACGTCAACACGCTGATCGAGGCGGTCGACATGCGAGAGGCGCAGCGCAGCTACGAAGCGAACCTGAACGTGGTGGATGCGACCCGCCGCATGATGCAGCGCACGCTGGACATCCTGCGAGCCTGAACCGGAAACACGCTGAGCATTTGGAGAGATCCCCATGACCACACCCGGACTGGCGGCCAATGCCTATGCGGCCATCGGACAGATTTCCGATGCTGTCTCCGGCGGACAGCAATCGGCGGCGCAGAAGACGATCGCGGGCGGCGGCGCCGATTTCGGCGCGATGGTCACCGATGCCGTCAGCGGCGTTGTCGAGACCGGAAAGGCGGCGGAGCAGACAACCGTCGACCTTTTGCAGGGCAAGTCCAACGTGGTGGATGTGGTTACGGCGGTTGCCGAAACCGAAGTTGCGATGGAAACCCTGGTGTCGGTTCGCGACAGGGTCATTTCGGCCTATGAGGAAATCATGCGCATGCCGATCTGAGGACCGGTTCGAGCGCGTCGGACATACCCGGCGTCTCGGTGCTTCCCGGTTGGTGATCGCGCCCCTTCAGTAACGGATTTGACCATGAACGGACTGGAAGTCATCGACCTTGCGCGGGACGCGATCTTCACGCTTTTGCTGATTTCGGCCCCCATGATGGCCGTCGGCCTCATCGTTGGCGTTGCCATCGCCCTGTTGCAGGCGCTGACCCAGGTGCAGGAGCTGACGCTCGTCTTCGTGCCAAAGATCATTGCGATCTTTCTCACCATGTTCTTCACCCTGCCGTTTATCGGCGACGTCCTGAACGGCTATGTGAGCGGGATCGTCGACCGGATCGTCACAGGCTGACATTGGCCGGGCGAGTTCGCGACACGTCCGCGCCAATCCCGCAGCCGTCGCGGCGCCCGAATCATGCCATGATCGGTGCCGGTCCGAGCGGGGGGCGCTTGTCGTGACGGTTTCTGTCCTTCCTGAAGTTGTCGTATTGTTTCTCCTGTCGTTCGCCCGGTTGGGCACGATGGTGATGCTGATGCCGGCGCTCGGCGAACAGAACGTTTCGACCCGCATTCGCCTGTCGCTCGCCCTCGTGCTTTCGTTCGTGCTGTATCCGCTTTTTGTCGGGCTTTATCCGTCGGGTATCCTGGACAACCCGATGCGGGTGGCGATGTTTTTCTTCGGTGAATTTGTGATCGGAGGCGTCATCGGATTGTCGGCACGGCTCATCGTGTCGGCGCTGCAGGTCGCCGGCACGACCATCAGCTACCAGGCGAGCATGGCGCTCGCGCAATCCTTCGATCCGACGATCGGCACGCAAGGGGCGCTGATCGGCAATTTCCTTGCCGTGGTTGGCGTCGTCGTCGTGTTCGCCATGGAAATCCACCACGTTGCCATCATGGCGCTGCACGACAGCTATCTCCTATTCCCGCCGGGCGTCTGGCTGCCGGTCGGGGACGTGACACAGATGGCGGTCAATACGATTGCCGGCGCCTTCAAGCTCGGCATCAGCCTGGCTGCGCCGTTCATCGTGTTCGGCATCGTCTTCAATCTCGGCATGGGGCTGTTGAACCGGCTGATGCCGCAGGTCCAGATCTTCTTCATCGCCATGCCGGCCAACGTCGGCATCGCCCTGCTCCTGCTCATGGCGACGATCGGAACGATGATGATGTGGTATGCCGACCATCTGCGCGCCACGCTCGGCCAGTTCCTCGCCGGCTAAAGGGAAGGCGAGGGCATGGCCGAGGAAACCGACGACACAGAAAAAACAGAAGACCCGACACAGAAACGGCTCGACGAAGCGCACAGCAAGGGCGATGTCCCGAAAAGCCAGGAGGTCAGCACCTGGTTCGTGATCGCCGGGATCGCGCTGATTACGTGGTTTGCGCTCGGACCGATGGCGCGCGATCTGAACGCCGACATGCGCGGTTTCCTGATGAACGCTCACATGATTCCAGTCGACCCAAGCGGTGTGCGCGAACTCTGGAAAACCACCGGCTTCATGGTCGCATCGGCGCTGTCGCTGCCGCTTGCCATCATCGTGGCCATGGCCCTGATGGGCAACCTCATCCAGCACAAGCTGGTCTGGTCCGTCGAGCCGATTACGCCAAAACTGTCCAAAATATCGCCGCTCAGCGGCTTCAAGCGGCTGTTTTCGCCCGAAAGCCTGATGAACTTCGCCAAGGGCCTCATCAAGCTGGGTGTTGTCGGCATGCTGATGGTGGCTATCATGTGGCCGCAGCGCGACCGGCTTGACGCGATGATCGCGACCGATCCGCTTGGGCTTTTGTATCTGACCTGGGATTTCGCCATACAGCTAATCGCCGGCGTCTTCGCCGTCATGACCGTGATCGCGGCGATCGACTGGGTGTATCAGCGCAAGCGCTGGTTCGACAAACAGAAGATGTCGCTGAAAGACATCAAAGACGAGTTCAAGCAGACCGAGGGCGACCCGGTCGTCAAAGGCAAGATCCGGCAATTGCGCCTGGAACGCGGGCGCAAGCGGATGATGCAGAACGTGCCCGACGCGACCGTCGTCGTGACGAACCCGACGCACTATTCCGTCGCGCTGAAATATGAAGTCGGCATGACCGCTCCGGTCTGTCTGGCCAAGGGTACCGATGAAACCGCATTGCGCATCCGAACGGTTGCGCGTGAAAACGACATTCCGCTTGTCGAAAATCCGCCGCTCGCCCGTGCGCTCTATGCCCATGTCGAGATCGATCAGGAAATCCCGGAGGAGCATTACCGGGCCGTTGCCGAAGTCATTGGTTACGTGATGAAATTGAAGAATCGCAGCGCCTGGCGGGCGACCCGCTAGAGATTTGTCCCGGCCCTGACCCTGATCGGTGTCGCGCGGATGGGCATTGCGGGAAGATCGCTGCGCGGGAGGGCAAGCATGCCGATCGACATTACGGGCCGCACCATCGGTGACGCTTTCGAGATCGCGGCGGATCGCCATGCCGACAGGCCGTTTCTGATGACACCGCCCAGCACCGGGCTGATGCGCACGATCACCTACGGCGAGGCGGCCGGGCATGTGCAGCGTCTTGCGACCCGCCTGGCCGAGGCCGGTTATGGCTGCGGGGATCGGATTGCAGTGCTGATGGGCAATCGTCCGGAACACTTCCTGCTGATGCTTGCCATGAACGGTCTCGGCATTTCGATCGTTCCGGTCAATCCGGACTACAGGCCCGGTGAAATCGCCTATCTTCTGCAGGATTCGGCGGCCCGGTTCGTGATCGTCGAAGAGAGCCGGGTCGGCCTGGCGTCCGACGGCGTGCGCGAAAGCGGGCTCGCCTGTCCTCTCGTCGTTTTCGAAGCGCTCGACGAGACGGGATTTCCGGTGCGCACCGGCGGCGCGGCCGCCCCGCGCGCCGTCACCCCGGAGACCGAGGCGAGCCTGATCTATACGTCCGGCACCACCGGGCGACCAAAGGGCTGCCGCATCGGCCACGAATACTCGCTGATGATCGGCGAGCGCTATTTGACCATGGGGGGCGCGGCGACATTCCGGGAGGCCTCGGAGCGGGTCTACAATCCGTTGCCGCTCTATCATGTCAATGCAATGATCCTGTCGTTCTTCGGCATTCTTCTGTGCGGCAATTGCCAGATTGCGCCGGCGCGGTTCAGCAAGTCCGCCTGGTGGCCGGATCTGGAGGCGACGGGCGCGACGGTCTTCCACTATCTCGGCATCATCATTCCGGCGCTGCTCGCCGACCCGCCGGGTCCTGACGACCGCAAGCACGGGATTCGCCTCGGCGTCGGGGCCGGCGTCGAGCCGGAATTGCACGGCGTCTTCGAGGACCGGTTCGGCATGACGCTGGTGGAAGGCTGGGGGATGACGGAGATGTGCCGCATCTTTGCGGCGTCCGAAGAGCCGCGGCAGCGCGATACACGGGCCTTTGGCCGCGCCGGACCGGGACGCGAGGCACGGGTTGTGGACGCGGACGACCGGGACGTTCCGCCGGGAACACCGGGCGAACTGGTTGTCCGGCATTCCGCAGAAACGCCGCGACGTGGCTTTTTTTCAGGCTATCTCAATCGCGAGGCGGAAACCGAGGACAGTTGGCGCGGCGGCTGGTTCCATACCGGCGATACGGTGATGTGCGACGAAACCGGCATGTTCTACTTCGTCGATCGCAAAAAGAATGTCATCCGGCGGTCGGGCGAAAACATTGCCGCTGCGGAAGTCGAAGACTGCCTTTATAGCGACCAGCGTGTCGCCCAGGTGGCCGTCATCCCGGTCGCGGACCCGCTGCGCGACGAGGAAGTATTCGCCTGTGTCGTTACGAAGCCCGGTACGATCGACGATGCGGCGCTGGCCCGTGCCCTTTTCGATACCTGTTTCTCCGCGCTTGCCTATTACAAGGCGCCCGGATGGCTGCTCTTTGTCGAAGATCTGCCGGTAACCGGCACCCAGAAAGTGCTGAAACACAAAATTTTTCCGGAAGGAACGGATCCCACGCAGGAAGCAGGCGTATACGATTTCCGCGATCTGAAGCGGCGCTGATCGCGGAACGCGGCGCGATTGGCCGGCGAGCCGGGTCCCGCGTCGATTGTTCTGTGGTTTTTGCCTGAAATCCGGGTTTCAAGGCGCAAAACCTGTGAAAGTGTTGTGTTTTCGCAATAGGCTGCGAATCATTGTAATGCGCGGTCACGCCGCCGATTATCTTCTGACGAGGCAGGAAACCGGCCAATGAGCGTTCATGACGCGCGGGCACCGTCCAGCGATCCGATCATTGACCGCACTGAGCGCAGCGGCAGCATCGCCACGCTGCTTCTCCTGGCGCTTGTCCTCGTCGCTGCCGCCGCCTTCATCGCGACCATGCCGCGTGACGAGGCGGAACCGTATGTGCTCGGCTTCCTCGGTGCCCTGTCCGTGGTCGGCGTGCTTGCGTTGTTTGCCGGCGCCACGGGCCTGTTGCGGTTCACGCCGCGCCGGCGCCAGCCGACATTCGCCCACGTGCATCTCGATACCATGGACGACGGCGTCTTGATCGCCGATGCCTCCGGCCGCACGCTCTATGCCAATCAGGCCTACGCCACCTTGACGGGCGCCCGCTCGCCGGCAGACGTGTCCTCGATCGAACGGGTTTTTTCCGGGCATGGCGATGCCGCGGAATCGATCTTCCGGCTGACGCGGGCGGCACGTGAAATGGTGCGCGCGGAAGAAGAAATCCGCATGGATCATCCGCTCGGCGATCCGGACGGCGAGCCGCGCTGGTATCGGGTGCGGGTGCGGCCGATGAAATTGCCGGACGCGACCGGGCGCAGCCGGATCCTGTCGGTGTGGCGCACCAGTGACATCACCAAGGACCGGTTCGATCAGGAAAACTCCTTCCAGGAATTGCAGCGGGCAATCAATTTCCTCGATCATTCGCCGGTCGGTTTCCTGTCGGCCAATGCCGAAGGCAAGGTCATTTACCTCAACGCCACGCTGTCGGACTGGGTCGGCGTCGATCTCGCTGCCTTCGATCCGGGCAGCATCGACCTTGACCGCATCATTGATGGCGACGGAGCGGCGCTGATCACCGAATTGTCGGGCCAGCCCGGCCAGGTGCTGACGGAATCCTTCGATCTCGACCTGATCTCTCGGTCCCAGAAGCCGATACCGGTGCGTGTCCTGCATCGTGTGCCGTTCGACAATGAGGGGCGGGCCGGCGCGTCGCGCACCGTGGTGCTCAACCGGTCGGCCGGCGCGGAGAGTTCTGAATCGGTGCGCGCGGCCGAAGTCCGTTTCACGCGGTTCTTCAACAACACGCCGATCGCCATCGCTTCGGTCAATCCGGATGGCCGCATCGGACGCACCAATGCGCCGTTTGCCCGGCTGTTCGGCACACCGACCAAGAACGAATTGGGCCAGTTCGCCAAGTTGAGCGAGGTGGTCGCCGCCGACGATCGCGCCGCGCTGGAGGCGGCGCTGACCGAGGCCCGGGAAGGCAAGAGCAGCATCGAACCGGTGGACGCGGTGTTTGCCGGCGATGCCGAACGGTTCGTGCGTTTCTATGTGTCGGCCGTCGAACATGGCAGCAGCGACGGCGAAGGCGAGGCCGCCATCGTCTATGCGCTCGACACGACCGAGCAGCGCGGGCTGGAAGCCCAGTTCGCGCAAAGCCAGAAGATGCAGGCGATCGGTCAGCTCGCCGGTGGCGTCGCACACGATTTCAACAACGTGCTGACCGCGATCATCGGCTTTTCCGATCTGCTTCTGGCCAACCATCGGCCGACCGATCCGTCCTTCCAGGACATCATGAACATCAAGCAGAATGCCAACCGGGCGGCCGGTCTGGTTCGGCAATTGCTTGCGTTCTCGCGGCGCCAGACGCTGCGCCCGACCGAACTGGCGCTGACCGACACCTTGTCGGACCTGTCGATCCTGCTCGACCGGCTGCTCGGCGAACCGGTGGAACTGGACATGAATCACGGTCGCGACCTTTGGCCGGTCATGGTCGACGTGAACCAGTTCGAACAGGTGATCATCAACCTGGCGGTGAATGCCGGAGACGCCATGCCGGATGGCGGCAAGCTGTCCATTGCGACCCGCAATGTCGAAGCCAAGGAAACCGCGGGATTTGCCGTCAAGGGCCTGCCGGAGGCCGAGTTTGTGCTGATCGAAGTGGCCGATACCGGCACCGGCATGAGCCCGGACGTCCTGGAAAAGATCTTCGACCCGTTCTTTACCACCAAGGATGTGGGCAAGGGCACGGGGCTCGGCCTGTCGACGGTCTATGGCATCATCAAACAGACCGGCGGCTACATCTATGCCGACAGCGAACCCGGCAAGGGTACGACATTCCGGATCTTCCTGCCGCGTCACATTCCCGAGGACAAACCGGAGGAAGATGCGAAGCCCGAAGAAGCGGTCGCCGCGCATGACCTGACTGGCAATGCAACGATCCTGCTCGTCGAGGACGAGGAGGCCGTACGGGCCTTTGCGGCGCGGGCGCTTGCCTCACGCGGGTACACCGTGCACGAGGCGTCGAGCGGCACAGAGGCGCTGGAGGTGATGGCGGAGACGGACGGGTCGGTCGATCTCGTGGTTTCCGACGTCGTCATGCCGGAAATGGACGGCCCGTCGCTGCTGCGCGAATTGCGCAAGACCCGGCCCGACCTGAAGATCATATTCGTGTCCGGCTATGCCGAAGAGGCGTTTGCCAAGAACTTGCCGGAAAACGAGAAATTCCACTTCCTGCCGAAACCGTTCAGCCTCAAACAATTGGCGACGACGGTGAAACAGGTGTTGGCTGGCTGAACGGCCCGGTC
The DNA here is from genome assembly GCA_028285165.1 of Rhodobiaceae bacterium. GTDB lineage: Bacteria > Pseudomonadota > Alphaproteobacteria > Rhizobiales > JANQQB01 > JANQQB01. Next base: position 9,738 of record JANQQB010000105.1, on the reverse strand, counting down.
TGTTCCGCGGCCCATGGTGCTTGCTCGCGCGGGGCGCCAGGGTCGGTTTTCTTTTGCCCGACGGCGTCCTATAGACGGGCGATGCAACCGGCTCGGGGGACAGCGTGAAATCATTCGATGTGATGGTGCTCGGCGCCGGCATGGCCGGGGTGTCGGTGGCGCATGCGCTGGTGGAACGCGGCCGGCAGGTCCTGCTGGTCGACCGGCAAGAGCCAGGCGAGGGTACGTCCTACGGTAATGCCGGCGTGATTGAGACGGACGGCTTCACCCCGGTCACCTTTCCCGACGATTGGCGCTCGTTGATGCGGTATGCGCTGAACCGGGAATCCGAAGTGCATTACCACCTGAAGACGCTGGTCCGCATGGCGCCCTGGCTCGCGGCCTTGCGCCGGCACTCGCAGCCGGACGCCTTGGTGCGTTACGCCGAGATCATGAAACCGCTGATCCTGGCGGCCGGTACGGCGCACGATCATCTGGCCGAGCAGGCGGGCGCGACCGGGTTCTATCGCGAGACCGGCTGGATCAAGCTGTTCCGCGATCCGGCAAGCCGGAAGGACGCGGAAGCAATGATGCGCGACGCTTATGCGGCCGGTACGCATTGCGCTGAAATCTCGAAAGAGGCCATGGCGGAACTCGAACCGCATCTCCGGCCGGATTACCACACGGCGCTGTATTTCGGGGGATCAAGGTCGGTTTCCTCTCCGGGCGGCGTCACCAACGCCATCGCGCAAAGCGTTGTTGCAAACGGCGGCACGTTTGCGACGGGCAACGCGGCAACGCTGGCCTGGGATACGGATAATTGCTGGACCGTGCGGACCGCCGCCGGCCCGTGCCGCGCACCGGATGCCGTGATCGCACTCGGTCCCTGGGCCAAGACGCTTATCGAGCGTTTCGGCTACAGGCTGCCGTTGGAAGTCAAGCGCGGCTATCACCGGCATTTCGTGCCGTCCGGCAATGCCGGGCTGTCGCGACCGGTCGTCGACATGGACAACGGATTTGTCATCACGCCGATGGAGCGCGGCATCCGGCTGACGAGCGGGATCGAGTTCGCTGAACTGGACAGCGCCCCAACCCCGGTTCAGATGGGACGCATCCTGCCGATGGCGCAGGCCCTGTTTCCGTTGGACGAACCGGTCGAGGCCGAACCCTGGATGGGCAACCGGCCGTGTACGCCGGATTCCATGCCGGTGCTCGGCCGGGCGCCGAACCATGCCGGATTGTGGTTTTCCATCGGGCACGGGCACTGGGGTTTCAGCCTCGGACCGATCACCGGGCGGCTGGTGGCGCAGGCGATCGTCGGCGAGACGCCGGATCATCCGATCGACCGGTTGTCGGCGACGCGGTTTGTCTGAGCGTAACCGCGCTACGGTCTGACCAGGGGCCGGTCACGGCTTCTGAGAGGGATTGCCTTCTGTGACCTGATCGCCGTCCACCGTCGGCGTGTCTCCCCGGTTGGCATTCGGCGGAATGTCCGTGAAGAGCGTGCGAACCGGGGCCTCCAACCAGGCGCTCAGGATGTCCTGCTTGTCCGGAGCAACCGGTTTTTCTTCCGCAAACCAGGCTTCGACCGTTTCGATGGGGATGCCGGTGGCGCTGGCGAAACTTGCCTTGTCGCGGCCGCTCTTTTCAAGCGCCTGGTTCAGTCCGATGCCCCAGCGATCCGCGAAAGTGTTCTGATTGCGGAACCATTCCTCCGCAGCCTTTTTGATGGCCTGGATCGCCTGTTCGGAAAACAGGCCTGAAATGATCGCGATGAAGGAGATGAAGAAGGGGCTGAGCGTTGCCTGACCGCTCTGCGAAGTCGGATCCGTCAAGAACAACACCCCGGCCTTGGCAAGCACGAAGATCGACAGGGCCGTGATCGCGCCGAACCAGGGGCGTGAGAAGAAGAATGCCAGGTTCAGATCGTCGTCGATCTTGCTCTGGTACTTGTCCCGCCGGAAGAACAATTGGGTGATGAAGATCGTGCTGCCAAGCACGCCCATGGCGAGTACCAGGAACAGAACCAGGATTTCCGTTGGCATGATGGCGAGACTGTAGGGCACTCTCCAGAAGATGTTCTTCAGGGAGGAAAACTCCGAGACGGCGTCCTGGAGCTGCGCCTTTTCGTTTTCGTTGAGACCGGCATAACGCGGGTCCGCACCGATGATGCCGAAGACGCCGAGCCGCACCCGTTCTGCGGCTTCGGCCAGATTGTCACGGTCCTGCTCGATTTCCTCCGTGACGGTCGCCGCGTTTTTCTTGGCGCTCGATATATTTCGGAAAATGTCGTCGCCGGCCGCGAAGCGTGTGGTCAGGTCGGCGAAGGTCTGGGCCAGCGTTTCGTCGAGGTTGTCCTCATCGATCTGCCCGCTCACGTCCTCGTAAAGAACCTTTACGCTGCTGCGATGTCGGTCGAGCGGCACGAACCGAAAATCCGGATTGGCCCTCTCATAAGCGCCCTTGAACTGGCGGACGTCCCGGTAGAATTCATCGAAAACCGGGGTGTACTGGGCGTCGAGTTCGCGAATGCGCGCCTCGATGCCGGTCAGTTTTGCCTTGGCCTGTTCGAGCGCCTGTTCTCGGGTTTCCTTTTCCTGTTCCTGAAGGGCGTAGGATTCTGACAACTCGATCAGCCGCCAGATCGACAGGCTGACGCCGCTGACATCGACCACCTGCATGCGCGCCTGGATCTGATAGCTGGAAAGCATCAGGATCGAAATGATGATCGTCAGCAGATAAAGAAAAAACAGCCAAGTGCCGATAATGGCATTCGAGACCTCATCCAGGCCGGATTTGCCGTTTCCGTTGGCGCCGTTCCCAGCCATGGCGTGAACTTCCCCAAATTACTTTGGCACTTCAAAAATACGCGTGAAAATTTTTGACTTCGCCAGTGAAAACGCAATCGCAACAAAAAGCAACTGGGTGAGGTACCTAGTATTAACGGGATTGTTTGATCGGGTTCATGTGGTCGTCACGCTTTTATTTGTGTGAGTCTTGTCGTCACGACGCGGTACCCGGACACACGCTGTCGACGGGCAGGGCACAAGACGGCGCCGGCCAGGCCGACTGGAAAGGAGCCGGCCTCAGGACCGCACACTGTTGTCGACTGATCAGGTACAGCAGGTCGGCGTCGGTGCGCCGGACGGGCAACAATTGTCGGCTTGCGGCCGGGCGAATATCTCCATGGCCGGTTTGCATTGCGCGCGGCTCTCCGTCAGCCGGATCACGACCTGTCCGTCCTGCATTTCCGGTGATCCGACCTGATAGATGCGCATGCCGACGTTTTTCGGTGCGAACTCGACATGCAGCGGGCTCTCGCCCAATCCCGCCACCTGCCGCATGCTGTGGGAAAGAATGCCCGTAAACTTGCCAACGGTCATCGCGTCACCGCCCCGACCGTCGAGCACTTGCAGCGAGGCTTCCGTCCACTCCGACAGGCGAGCGCCGCAATCGATGCTCTTGATCGCGGCGTGTTTCAGCTCGGTCACATGGTACCCGCCGGCGACCGGACCGGTGTCGGTTTCGAAGATCAGCGGGGCGTCAGAAGGCAGTGTCTCGAGGGCGGCGAAAAGGTGTTGAGGGGTCATGGCGCACCTGTTGTTTCAACGAAGCTTGAAATATATATGCCAGACCGACCTCGATATTTCAAGGAGAATTGAAATATGAAGGAACCCGATGCCCTGGCCGCACTTTCCGCGCTTGCCAACGCAACCCGATTGCGGATCCTGAAGACGCTGGTCGCCGCGGGAAACGACGGCCTGACCGCCGGCGATGTCGCCCGGCAGGTGGACGCTTCGCCGTCCCGGGCTTCGTTCCACCTGGCGGCCCTTTCGGAGACCGGCCTGATTTCATCGGCCAAGCAGTCGCGGGAAATCACCTACCGGGTCGATTTTGCGCGTATCGGCGACCTGATCCGGTATCTGATGCAGGATTGCTGTGCCAACAACGCCATCGTGCGCGCCTGTTGTTTGCCGGACGGCGAGGGCCGTTCCGGACGCCGATCATCCTGATGCCTCCAGCACCGGACGCTATCGCAATCGTCTGAACCGGACGGTCTGTCGCGTTGGGCGGCCGTTCATGTGGCGTCGCGGGTGCGGTGCCATGGTTATGTGCCTTTTGCAAGACGTCCGTGGTCTGGCAGAAAGCTGCGACAAAACGGCAAACCCGCTCCAAGCCGGGCTTGGTTGCTCTACTTATCCGATATATCAACACCAATGGAGTACGGATATGCTCAAGCGCACGTTTGGTGCGATTGCTCTTTGCCTTATGGCTGGCTCGGCGCTTGCCGACACGACGCCGATCGCCGACATCCAGCGCGGCCAGTCTGTGACTGTAGCCGGGGTCGTGGACAGGTTCTTCGACACCGATGAAATCCGGTTGCGCGACGAAACCGGGACCGTTCGCGTTTACCTCGGTCCGCGGGCCTTGCCGATCAAATCGGGCGAGCGGATCGTGGTGGAAGGCGTCATGGACGATGACCTTGTCATGAATGAGCTCTACGCCCGGCGGATCACCCGTGAGAATGGTGAAAAAATCAGCATCTCCAGGACCTACGACTGAAACCGGACCATCTGGGTTCGTCGCCTGCGAATTGATCGGGAAACAAGGGGACGCCGTCACGGGCGTCCCCTTTTGCTTTCGACCGCTTGCCGAGTGTTGTGTCCGTTCGTGACCCGGGCAGGGGCGATGAAGACGCAAAGAGGAAGGCGCACAAAGCGTCCAATGTCTGCCGGCGATCCGGGCTTCGTGACCGCCTGCAATTGTCCGACCTGCCGCCCGACGGCTCAGCGCGGCCTTCATGCGATCGCCGGCAGGCGCCTTCGGCGGGAACAGGTTGTTCGGGCTTCCGCGCTGATTGCCCGCAGGCCGCGGTTACTAAAGCAAGCGCCGAAACGCGGTCTGCAGCGTTGCGCTGCTGCGCTGTCCCTGCAGGACCTGTTGCAGATTGCCGCCGGCATCGAACAGGAGCAGTGTGACGTGCTGAGTCCCGTAGCGGTTGGCAAAGGCGCGCCCGTCCGCCGTCCGGATGTTGGCGACCACATAATCCAGCGCGTCGCCGTCGAAGGCCTTCAGCGCCTTGCGCGTCTCCTTTTGCAGAGCCAGGCACATCCGGCATTGCGGATCGTGGATTTGCACGATGGTCGGTCGGCCGTTGGCGAGGCGGGAGAGATCATGCTCGCGCATCGTGGCATAGACGTTGCGGGCGAGCAGACCGCCCAGTCCTCCGACGATCGCAAAGCCGATGGCGCCGTTGCGCACTTTGCGAAACAGGGCACGCCGGCTTTCATTGACATCGTCTTGTGCGTTCCGGGCTTGCGGCTTGTGCTGTTTTCTGGCGGCCGGCTTGTGGGATTTCTTGCTCTTTCTCATGACATCACCTGTCTGAAAATCGTGAAATCGCGGTGCTTCGGCTTGGTATCTGTTGCGCCGGCGACGGGTTACCGGTCCCGCGCGTGACACCGCTCGGGGGTGCGCTCCGAAAGCCTGTTGCGTGCGGTTCGACGGCACGCGACGGGCTTTTTGTGTCCTGGTGGTGCGGGCGAGTACGGTTTCCTGAAACCGCACGAGCGCCAGAGGCGTCAGGTCACCAGGATCGGAGCGTTGTTTTTCACCCTGTCGTAGAGGTCGATCGCATCCTGGTTGACCAGACGCACGCATCCGCTCGACACGGCCTTACCGATGGATTCCGGCTCGTTGGTGCCGTGCAGTCGGTAGAGCGTGTCGACATTGCCCTCGAAGATATAGAGGGCCCGTGCGCCGAGCGGATTGCCGAGGCCGGGCGGCATACCGCCATTCCTGACGCTCCACCGTTCCAGGCGCGGTTCCCGGGCGATCATCTCGTCGGGCGGCGTCCAGGTCGGCCATGGCCGCTTCCAGGCGACACGCGCCCGGCCGGACCATTCAAATCCCTGCCGCCCGAGACCGACGCCGTAGCGCATGGCCGTGTTGTTGGGTTCGACCAGGTAGAGGTAGAAGCTCTTCGTATCGACCACGACCGAGCCGGGTCTTTCAGACGTGTTGTACCGGACGCGCTTGCGCCGGAATCTCGGTGGCAGAACCGCCGGGCTGATGGCCGGCAGCGGAAACTTCTCGTTCGGCCGGGGGCCGTAATTGAGGGCGAAATTGTTTTCCCGATTGGCAAACAGGCCCGTGGAGGGCGTGCCCCTTGTCGTCGGGGCGCACCCTGCGAGCGCGAGCCCGGCCAAGCCAAAGCCCGCGCGCACGACGTGGCGCCGCGTAAACGTCTCTGTCATCGATTTTTCTCCGAATACGGGGTTCAGAGCACGACGACACGCGTGCCAAGCGGCACACGATTGTAGAGATCGATCACGTGGTCGTTGATCATGCGGATGCAACCGTTCGACACAGACCGTCCGATGGAGGACGGCTGGGTCGTGCCATGGATCCGGTAATAGGTGTCGCGACCGCCGCGGTAGAGATAAAGCGCGCGGGCGCCGAGCGGATTGTTGATGCCGCCGGGCACGCCCTTGGCATAGCGTGCATATTTGTGCGGTTCGCGCCGGATCATGTTCTTCGTCGGCGTCCAGCTCGGCCATTCCGCCTTGCGCTCGATCGTGGCGGCGCCACGGAAGGCAAGGCCCGCGCGGCCGACGCCGACGCCATAACGCCGCGCCCGGCCCGGGCGTTCGACCAGATAGAGAAAGTGGTTGCGCGGGTCGACCACGAGCGTGCCGGGCGCGTAGCGCGGCGAATAGCGCACGGTCTGCGGCTTGAACACCGGGTTCAATTTGAAGGTTTTCTTGAATTTGGCGCTGTGATGCGCCGCGGCCGGGGCCGCAAGGGGCAGGGCCGTCACGGCAAGGCCGCCAAGCAGCAGGTTTCGTCTTGTAAACACAGGAAGTCTCCGGATTTTCGTTGTCTTTGGTGTGAGCCCAGGCGTTCAGGCCCGGGGCTCGGGCGTCAGGAAACGAAAATCAGGACTTCGGGGGCTTCAGGTCGACGCTGCCCTTGATCGATACACGAGTGGCAGGAAGATCCCAGGCGTGATCGTGTGTCGTTGTATGGGGTTTCAGAATTGCAAGCGGAAGCAGCGCTTTGCAATCGGCGTTGCAGAACGATTGCCGGTCTTCGCTGACTTCGATTTCGTCGCAGCAATCCTGCGTCAGCGACGCGGACGCAGCTGTCTCGAGGTTGACGATCACGGCGGGTTCGAATTGGCCCAAATCAATTGTGCTGCGGGCAAATCCTTGCTGGACGCCCATCAATACAAACACAAGAATGAACACAATTCTCGACATATCGTAACGTGTAGGCGAGATTCGTAAAGGAACCAATACTTGCGTCATCACGGTTATGTGAGAATTCGCGAGCGTTTTTGTGAATTTATGCTCAGAGGTACTAGTCCGTCGGGAGCGACGGGCCTGGTGCCGGCCGGTCAGTCGGCGCCGGTCGGCGGCGTCGGGCCGCGCCGGGTGAAGTGCGCGCATAACAGGCCGCTTTCGCCCGGCCGATAGGCAATGCCGTCGAACAGGCTGCCATAGAGATTGTGGTCGTCGCGTACGCCGAAGAGGCGGCGTGACCGTGTTTCGAAATCCGTTTCGAAAAGATCGCAGACCGCCTCGGTCAGGCGATGCGGTTCGGTCGGGGTCGGCAAGTGATTGATTTCGGTGATCAGCAGGAAGTGCCCGCCAGGGGCGGTGACACGGCCGATCTCGGCTGCCGTGCGGGCGGTGTCGGCGACATGGTCGAGGCTGTTGAAGCTCGCCACAATGTCGAAACTCCCCGACGTCGCCGGGATCGCCTCGGAGGCGGCAGCCACATAGGCCATTTTCTGTGTCTGGGCATCGAGGCCGCGATAGGCATGGGCCAGTGGGTCGAGGCCGAGACGCAGATGCGTCATGTCCGCCCATTCCAGGCTTCCGACCGGGCCGCAACCGATGTCGAGCAGCCGTTTGTCGCGATAGTCGTCCGGTTCGAGGTCAAAGAAGTCGGTATAGAAGTGTCGGTAATGGGACCGTTCGTGGGCCAGCGTATCGCTGCGGTCGCCGGCCGAGGCGTCATCGATGGCGCGGTAATAGTCGCGCCAATAGCGCAGTTCGAAATGTTCCTTCAGCCGCGTCCGGGCCGTTGACGGCAGCAGCGGATGCAGGGCGGAAAATGCATACTTGGCCTGCTGCTTGAGAAACGAAGCAACCATGGGCTTTGTGCGGGTCTCCGGTCTGATCGGGATGGCAGCTGCGCTTCTGCCTGCGGCAAAAAAGTGTCATCAATGGGACCACGGCGCTGCGGCGTTTCGGTCTCCGCAATGGTAACGGCTTGCGTCCTATCCAGCTCGCGGACGGCGTCTTCGGCCGCTGCCCTTGCCCCGGTGCGCGACCGAAGCCGGCCGGTGGGACCCGGCCGCGCCCCACTCCAACGAGGCGATCGCCGGTTCCGGTCGTAAAAACGACATAAAAACCCTGCCTTCTGGGCTTGAGTTCCAGTTCCCGGATCCTGTGCGTTCCGGGCCAAAAGCGGTGGCGTCGACATGCAGGATGTGAGCGACCGGAAAACGTCCAACGTGGAATCCAGCGTTCGGGACTTCTACGACACCTATGGATGGGTCGAGGTCGACGGGGCGTCCGGCGAAGACCGATCCTTCCGGGTTTTTCGGCCGGCCTATGAAAGTTACCACCGCGCCGTGGAACGGCGCACGCAGGCCGTCTTCCAGCCCTTCGGCGACAGCCTTCTGATTGCCGGGTGCGGCGACATGCCGGACAGCCATGTGCGGCTTGCCCGCAATTATCCGGAAATCGCCTGTGCCGACATTTCCGCGCGCGCGCTTGACCGGGCGCGCGAAAAGCTCGGGCCGCCGGCGGAGCTCCTCGAAGCGTCGATCCTCGAATTGCCGGTCCCGGACAATCGCTTCGATGCCGTATTCTGCGCCCATGTGATCTATCACATCGTCATCGACCTCCAGGAAAAGGCCATCGCCGAATTGATCCGCGTCACGAAGCCGGGCGGCCGGATCGTCGTGATCGCCTCCAATCCCGGTTCTCCGTTCCGCTTTTTCGCCGGCCTTGCTTTGCGCCTGCAAAAGCTCTTCGGTGGGAAGGCGTCTACGCCGCAGGCGGCCGGCGACAAACCCGCGCTCTATTTCGCCCGCCATCCGCTGAAATGGTGGCGCCGGTTCGAAGACCGGTGTGGTGTGGAGATGCAGCCATGGGACGTGATCGGCAGCCTCGAAGAACAAGCCATGTTGCCGAGCGACCGGCTGGCGTCGGCGTTTTACCGGTTCGCCGCCTGGTTCGAAAAAACCGCGCCCGGTCTTGCCGCGCGGCTGTGGCAATACCCGATCGTGATCCTGACGAAACGTTAGGACGAGGGGCAAGGGCGCGCGCTCGGCCGTTGTGTATGTGCGGTCTTACCCCGATCCGTCTCCGCCCTGGCAAGCCGGGTGAAAACGAAGCGGGGGTTGTGTAAGGACGCCATTCTGGCGCGCGCGGGCCCTGAAAAAAGGACGTCATCCAACCCCCAATCCATCATCCGACGGCGTGACCGGCGGATCCAGCCTGCAGGGCGCGCCGGTCGCCGTCTTTGGATCGCCCGGTCAAGCCGGGCGAAGACGGGGGAGGGGGATGTGTGAAGACGCCGTGCTGGCGCGCGCGGGCCCTGAAAAAAAGAGGTTGCCCAAGCCCCGACCCGTCATCCGACGGCTTGACCGGCGGTGCCAGCCTGCCAGGCGCACCGGTCGCCGTTCCTGGATCGCACGGTCAAGCCGGGCGAAGACGGAGTAGGGGGAGAGCGGGGAACCCA
>JANQQB010000068.1 GCA_028285165.1 Rhodobiaceae bacterium | reverse complement strand
GCCCGACTTGCCGTTGATCGGGGTGGGCGGCATTACCGACGCCCGCACGGCTTGGGACAAGGTCGCAGCCGGCGCGACACTGCTCCAGCTCTATACCGGGCTGGTCTATCAGGGACCATCGCTCCTGATCGACATCCTGAAGGGCCTTGAAGCCGAACTGGCGGCCCGCGGCCTGGCAAGTCTCGCCGATGCCGTGGGCATCGCAGAGGCCGACTGGGCGGATCGTACGCTGCCGCCGGCCTAATCGGTTCAGACCCGCCAGAATTGCGGCAGGAACAATACCAATACAGTGAAGATCTCCAGACGACCGACCAGCATGCCGGCGGTCAGGAGCCATTTGGCCACGTCGTTCACGTCGGTGAAGGTTCCGGCCGGCCCGATGATCTCGCCGAGGCCGGGACCGACATTGGAGATGGCGGTCGCCGCCCCCGACAAGGCGGTGACGCTGTCGAGGCCAGTCAACGCCAGTGCCCCGGTCAACGCGGCAAAACTCGCAATGTAGAGGAACAGGAAGCTGAACACGGCCGCCGACACGCTGTCCGGCAATACGCGGCCGTTGAAGCGTTTTACGAAAATTCCGTTCGGATAGACGATGCGGTTGAGATGCTGGGCAAGATCCTGGGCGACGACCTGGAAGCGGAACACCTTGATGCCGCAGGAGGTAGAGCCGGCGCAGCCGCCGATGAACATGATGACCAGGAACAAGGCCGCCGCGCTCGGCCCCCAGGCGTGATAATTGTCGCTCGCATAGCCGGTCCCGGTCATGATCGAGACGACGTTGAAGGCCGCAAGCAGGAACGCGCTGCCCTCGCCGTCATGGGCGGGCAGGAGGACCAGCAGCCAGACGATGGCGATGAACACGACCAGCAGCACAAAAAAGCCGATCACCTGGGAATCGAGGATCAAGGCGTCCGGCCGGCCCTGCAAAACCTTGACGTAGAGCAGGAAGGGCAGGCTGCCGAGGATCATGAAAGTGATCGCGACCATTTCGATCGCATCGCTGTCGAAATAGCCGATCGAGGCATCGCGGGTGGAAAACCCGCCGGTCGCGACCGTCGTCATGGCGTGCACGATCGCATCCATGGCGTTCATGCCGGCGGCCAGATAGGCAAAGAAGCAGGCGCCGGTGAACACGATGAAAATCAGCGTCATCACGCTGGAAATCTGCGTGGCGCGCGGCAGGATCTTTTCCGGCGTGTCGAACGCCTCGGCCTTGAACAATTGCATGCCGCCGACCTGCAGCATCGGGAACACGGCGATCGCCATCACGATGATGCCCAGACCGCCCAGCCATTGCTGCAGCCCGCGCCAGAACAGAATGCCGGGTGGCGCCGTGTCCAGTCCCGTGATCACGGTCGCGCCGGTGGTCGTCAGGCCGGACATGGATTCAAACAGGGCGTCGGTAAAGGTCGGCAGGACGCCGGACAGGTACAATGGCAGCGCGCCGAAGGCGCACAGCGACACCCAGGCAAAGACCGTCAGGACGAAGGCCTGGCGCAGCGACAGGACGGTCGGCGCGCCGCGGGCCGCGATCCACAGACCGACGCCGACCATGACGGTAATGAGCGAAGAGACCGCGAAAACCTGCCAATCGGGATTGTTGTAGGCCAGATCGACGATCGCAGGCAGCATCATGGCGCAGCCGAGCGTGGCCAGAAGAACGCCGATGACAAGGAAAATTGGGCGAAAGCTGAACACGTACGGCTCACGGCGGTATTGCGCCTTGCGCGTATACCAAGGGCACGGGGTTCAGGCAAACCTGCCGACGGCAGATATCAATTCAAAATGCGGGGCGTGTCCGGCAGATCGAGGGAAAAGGCCGGGATCTCGACGTTAAAATACTCGCCGGTCTCGGTTTCCATGTGATAGGCGCCGCGCATGATGCCGGACGATGTCGGCAGCGGACAGCCGGACGTGTATTCAAAGGATTCGCCCGGTTCCAGAACCGGTTCCTCACCGACGACGCCGGGGCCGGACACTTCCTGGACGCGGCCGAGCCCGTCCGTGATATGCCAGTAGCGCGAGCGCAATTGCACCTTCTGCTCGCCGTAATTCGCTATCTCGACACGATAGGCCCAAAAAAACCGCCCCTCGTCCGGTTCGGAATCCTCCGGAATAAAGCGCGGCTCGACGGATACCTGAATATCCCGCGTGACCGATCTGTACACCGCCCATCCCCATTCTGTTACGCATGCGGCCCCGGGGAGCCGCTGAAAGGGCCCCGTGCTGCCTGTCGGGCCCGGAAGCCGGATCGGGCTTTGCCTCTTGTCGTTTTGCCGGATTCCGACCCGATTACCGATCTGGGTAGGAAAAGGACCCCAAACAAGGCCCCGGCATTACTTTTTGATCCGGTCCGTTAACGAGCACACACCACCGTCTAGCAGGCAGATCAAACATCCCGCCGCACCTACCGTCCCGCCGCGCTTCCGTCAACTAAGGGTTATCCCGGGTTGCTGTCCCGCCTATTTGCACTTCACGGTGTCGCGTCTTGACTTTGGCCGGTGATCGGGGCGTTTTCGAGCTTTGTGGTTCAGATACTTACGGAAATCTGCCATGTTCGACGCCCGCCTGCGTCCCTATATCGATCCACCGCTGACCCGCGCGGGCCGCGCGATCGCGGCACTCGGTCTCACCGCGAACGGGATCACCCTGATCGGGTTCGGATTCGGCATATCAGCGGTCGCGTTCATCGCTGTGGGAAGCACGCTGATCGGCGCGCTGTTCATCCTGCTCAATCGCCTGGCCGACGGTCTGGACGGCGCCGTCTCGAGAGCCTCGAAACCCACCGAAAGCGGCGGCTTTCTCGATATCGTGCTCGATTTTTTCTTTTATGGCCTCCTGCCGGTGGGGTTCGCGCTTGCCGATCCGGAACGCAACGGAGCCGCCGCCGCGTTTCTGATTGCCAGCTTCTATGCCAATGGCTCGGCGTTTCTGGCGTTTTCGACGTTTGCGGAAAAACTCGGCCTCAGCACGCAACACCAGGGTCTGAAATCGCTGTATTACATGGCCGGCATCGCAGAAGGCTTCGAAACCATCGTCATGTTCCTGCTGTTCTGCCTGTTTCCCGGCCGCTTCGCAGAACTTGCCATCCTGTTCGGGATCGTCTGTTTCGTATCGGCCGGCGCCCGCTGCGTGAACGGCTTCATCGTCATCCGCGCCCATGAGGCCCAATTGCAGGACAAGGTCGCGATCAGGGCCGGCCAGTAACGCTCGGAACGATCCAGTCGGTCAGGCGACGCTGACAATCGTCGGCGCACGCCGGGCCCGATCGAGGGCTTCGGACAGGTCGGCAACCAGATCGTCGGCGTCTTCCAACCCGGCCGAAAGCCGCAGGAGACCCTCGGTGATGCCGAGCGTGGCCCGGTCCTCGTCCGACAGCCGCTGATGGGTGGTGGTCGCGGGATGGGTGATCAGGCTCTTGGCGTCGCCCAGATTGTTGGAAATCCGGACGATCTGCAGGGCATTCGAGACATCGAACGCACCGCGCCGGCCGCCCTCGACCTCGAAGGCCACCATGGTCGAGCCCTTGTCCATCTGGCGTTTTGCAATCGCATGCTGGGGATGATCGGCCCGACCCGGATAGAGCACCCGGCGCACGAAAGGATGCTCGGCCAGCGCATCGGCGATGCGGGCCGCGTTCGCGGTCTGCTGGGCGACACGAACGGGCAGGGTTTCAAGCGCTTTCAGAAGGACCCAGGCGTTGAACGGAGAGATCGACGGGCCGGTCTGGCGCATGAAATTGTGCAGGTTTTCGTTGATCCATTCGGCATCCGAGAGGACGACCCCCCCAAGGCAGCGGCCCTGGCCGTCGATATGCTTGGTGGCGGAATAGACCACCACATCGGCGCCGAGCGACAGCGGCGACTGCCAGAGCGGCGTTGCAAAGACGTTGTCGACGACCAGCTTTGCACCGCCGGCATGAGCGATGTCGGCGATCGCCTCGATATCGAGCACGTCGAGCGTCGGATTGGTCGGCGATTCCAGGAACAGGGCCTTGGTTTCCGGCCGCATCGCCGCTTGCCAGGCCGACAAGTCGGTGCCGTCGACAAGCGTGGACGACACACCGAACCGCGGCAAAAGCGTTTCCACAACATACCGGCACGAGCCGAACAGCGCGGTGGCCGCCACGACATGATCGCCGGCCGAAACCTGGCACAGAAGGGAGGCTGTCACCGCCGCCATGCCGGTCGCCGTCGCGCGCGCCGCCTCGGCGCCTTCAAGCGCGCACATGCGCTCCTCGAACATGGCGATCGTCGGGTTGGAAAACCGCGAATAGATGAAGCCGTCGGCATCGCCCTTGAACCGGGCGGCGGCCTGTTCGGCGGTGTCGTAGGTGAACCCTTGGGTGAGGAACAGCGCTTCCGACGTTTCGCCGAACTCGGAGCGCAGCGTACCGCCATGCACCAATTGCGTGGCCTTGCGCCAGGCGGGTTTGGAAGCGGCGGATCGATCACGGGTGCCCATTTGCGGACCTCTTGGCGTTAGACACAAAAAACCCGGCCGGGCTGCGCCAGGCCGGTTTGTCTGCTCCGCCCCGGCCTTTTAGCAAGTTGTTTAACGTGGCTGCAAGCCGGCCGGCTCAAATGACCACGCCCTTCACCTACTCCCTTCCGGGCCGGCCGTCAATGACTTGCATGCGCCCGCTGGTCCGTTCGCCAGTCACAGGCGATCAGGTCCCGGTGAACGGGCGTGTGGAAAATCGGTACGCCGCCGGTAGGATGGCAAACTTGGCGGGACAAGCCGCTCCGGAGCCGATAGTGTCCGGCCGATTCCGACAAGTGCCGCGCCAGAGGACCAAATCCGGGATGACACAGTCAGCATCCTCCATTTTCGACAGGGACGGACAATCGTCGTTTCCCACCGGGTCCGCCAGTCGGGGCTTTGACCTGGCCGGACGCAGCGGCATCCTGCCCTGCCAGCGCATCGCGGCCATGGCACATCGCCGGATGATCCAGGCGACCCGTCCGCTGGAAGAGAACCAGATCCAGCCGGCCAGCCTTGATTTGCGGCTCGGAGCAAAGGCGTTTCGCGTGCGTGCAAGCTTCCTGCCGGGCGCCGGCAAGTCCGTGCGCGAACGGCTGGAGACGCTGACCTATGCCGAGATCGACCTTTCGGAAGGCGCGGTTCTGGAACGCAATTGTGTTTACATCATTGAATTGCTGGAACATCTGGCCCTGCCGGACAGCATTTCCGCGCTGGCAAACCCGAAGAGTTCCACCGGTCGGCTCGACATCTTCACGCGCGTGATCGCCGACGGCGCTGACCGCTTCGATTTCGTACCGGCCGCCTATGAGGGAAAGCTCTACGCCGAAGTCTGCCCGCGCACCTTCTCCGTCCTGGTGCGGGAGGGTTCCAGGCTCAGCCAATTGCGCTTCAGGCGACGGGCCGGAAGCCAGGACGAATTCGCCGATTTCCGCCTGTCCGACCGCGACCTGCGCGACCGGCACGATGCAGCGCCGATCGTCGACACGACCCTGTCTGCGCGCGGCGGTCTGCTGCTTTCAGTGCATCTGGCCGGCGCCGAAGAGGCGCAATGGGCGGGGTTCCGGGCGCAGACCTATACCGATGTCATCGATGTCGACCGAGTCGGCGCCTACCCGGTGCGCGACTTCTGGGAACCGCTGCCGGCCCGGCCGGACCGGCGGTTGATCCTCGATCCGCACCAATTCTACATTCTCGCCTCCAAGGAGCGGATGCGCGTGCCGAGCGACCTCGCCGCCGAAATGGTACCGATCGATCCGGCCATGGGGGAATTCCGGGCGCATTATGCCGGCTTCTTCGATCCCGGTTTCGGTGACGGCGCCACCGGTCCGACGGCCCGGGCCGTGTTGGAAGTGCGCAGCCACGAAGTGCCGTTCGTGCTGGAAGACGGGCAATTCGTCGGCCGGCTGGTCTTCGAGAAAATGACCGAGGAGCCGGACGCGCTTTACGGCGGGGCCGGATCGACCAGCAATTACCAGGCCCAGGGCCTGAAGCTATCGAAACACTTCAAGGCCGTTTGACGACAACGCTATCCGGCCCGCGCCTCGGCCAGCTGTGCCTTCAACTCTTTCACGTCCTGGCGCAAGGCCCGCACCTCATTCAAGACGGCCTCGGTTTCCTCGTGGATCGCCTGGCGATCCGCGTCGGCGGTCTGTTCATGCTCGCTCTGCATCGCACTGACGATGATGCCGATGAACAGGTTGAGCACCGTGAAGGCGGTCGACAGGATGAACGGTACGAAGAACATCCAGGCCAGCGGATAGACCTCCATGACCGGACGCACGATGCCCATCGACCAGCTTTCCAGCGTCATGATCTGGAACAGCGTATAGGCCGAAGCGCCGAGCGACCCGAACCATTCCGGAAACGTCGCCCCATACAGCTTGGTGGCCATGACCGAAAACACATAAAAGATCAGCGCCATGAGCAGGACGATCGAGCCCATGCCGGGTAGGGCTGCAATCAGGCCGCCGACGACGCGGCGAAGCGAGGGCACGAGGCTGATCAGACGCAACACGCGCAGGATGCGCAGCGCCCGCAGCACCGACAACGCACCCTGGGACGGCAGAAGCGCAAACCCCACCACGATGAAGTCGAAGATCCGCCAGGGATCGTGCCAGAACTTGAATCGGTAGACGATCAGCTTGGCAGCGATTTCCAAGACAAAAACCGTCAGTAAGGCCCGATCCACCAGCAAGAGAACCGGTCCGGCCACTTCCATGGCGGTCTTGCTGGTTTCCATTCCCAAGGTGATGGCATTGACGATGATCAGGCAGATGATCACCATCTCGGTGCGGGGCGATTCAATGAAAGCCTTGAGCTTCGACAACACAGTTTCAATGACCTTCGGTTTGCACAAGAACCATGAGGGTTATGCGTCAGATATAGGCATGCTGCAATGCAGCGGGCCGGAATACCGTTCGACGCTGGATGTCATATTTTCCGGTTAAAAACCAGTGCGGCGACGTCGCCGACCGAATTGCCCCCGACCCGTTCGCCCAAACCGCCGACCGGTCCGACGATCAGCCGCCATCGCCTCCGGTGGACTGTCGGAACAGCAGACGCGGCACCAGGCATTCGGGCACGACAGGCGGGGTATCGTCATCGAGACGGCCCAGAATGCAGGCGGCCGTCGCCGCGCCGATGCGCTCGGCGTGCACGTCGATGGTCGTGATGGAGGGCACGCTGAGTTCAGAGACTTCATAAGCGCCGAAACCGGCGACCGCCAGACGGTCCGGTACCGCAATTCCCATACGCAGGCATTCGGTCAGCGCCCCG
>JANQQB010000059.1 GCA_028285165.1 Rhodobiaceae bacterium | reverse complement strand
CAACAATTTCGGCACGCTGAACACCGTCACGAACGGCGCGATCGAGCTCGGCGCCGGAACCAACGCTTTCAACAACAGGGGCGGCGCGATCTTCAATGGTGGCGGGATCGTGAACCTGGGTGCCGGAAACATCTTCTCGAATTCCGGCATCTTGTCGCCCGGCGCGTCCGGCACGATCCGGACCACGGCGATCACCGGCACCGTGGTCCAGGACGGCGGCGGGATCTTTCTGTCCACCGTCGATCCGAGCGCCGGGACCGGCGATCTGGTTACTGTGACGGAGACAGCCACGCTTGCCGGCAATGTCCAGGCGTTTGTCATCAATCCCGCCTTCGGGAACCAGTCGGTGACCATCCTGTCGGCGGCAGGCGGCACGACGAATAACGGTCTCGGACTGCTGGCGAGCCCGGCCCTGCAGGCCTCGCTGACGTTCCCGAATGCCAATGACGTGGTGCTCAACTACTCCATCGACTTTTCCGCTGGCGGGCTCAATCCGAACCAGACGGCGTTGGCGGGCAGCCTCAACTCGGCACTTGCCAATGGGCTGGGCGGTTTGGAACCGGTTCTGGATCCCCTTCTGAACAACATTTTCACGGTCGGCGATTACAGGAACGCGCTCAATCAGCTGCTGCCCGAGGTGATGCTCAACACCGAGACGGCGACGCTGTTCTCGTCCGAGGAATTCGTTGAAAATCTCTTTTCCTGCCGCTTGGCCGGAGAGAACCACACGGCGCTCAGCGAAGGCGAATGTTATTGGGCCCGACCGCAGGGCCGGTTCCTCGATCGCGACAGCGATGCCAATACGATCGGCTTCGACGAAACGTCCGGCGGATTGGCGGCCGGTGCTCAGGTGGCCGTCGCACCGAACTGGTTCGCCGGTTTTGCGCTGGGGTATGAGCGGGCGTCGCTGGATACGGACACCGGCGCCGAGACGGATGCCAACCGGTTCTCGGGCGGCCTGTCGCTGAAGTACCAGACCGGATCGTTCCTGCTCGGTGCCGCGATCAGCGGCGGCGTGTCGGGCAACGACACGCAGCGACCGATCAGCATCGGAGGCGTCGGCGGCTTCAATGCCACGGCGGACTCCAACTACGCGATCAAGACGCTGACCGGTCAGGCACGGGCCGCCTATGTCTTTCAGTTCCGCGACTGGTTCGCCAAGCCGCTGGTCGACGTGACCGCAACCTATCTGTCCCGCGACGGGGTGACAGAGACTGGAGCGGGAGCAGCCAACCTTGCGCTTTCGGGCAGCGACGAGACGTTTTTCTCGGTGACACCGGCGCTCGAGATCGGCGGCGTCTTTACGCTGTCGGAAACCTCCGTGATCCGACCGTATGTGCGCGCAGACGTGAGCTTTTATACCGACAGCGATCACGGCCTGACGGCGCGCTTCGTAAATGCTCCCGCCAGCACAAGCGCATTCGCAATTACGTCCAATTTCGACGACGTGTTCGCCGACGTGGCGGCCGGCGCGACCGCTTTCTTCGACAACGGGTCGACCCTGGGTCTGTCCTATGAAGGGCTGATCTCTTCCGACACCCAGCAGCACGGGCTGAGCCTCAAGGGCACGATCGCCTTCTGACTAAACCGGGTCGGTGTCACGCCTGTCCGATCAATCAGAAAGAAGACGATTTCAGCGTCGCCTCGATTGCACGAATTAAAAGGGCCGGCACAAGGCCGGCCCTTCCAGAGAGCAGTTTCCAGCAAAAGACCTCAGACCGTCTCGCCGAACGGTATGTCGCGGAAGCGTTTGCCGGTGGCGTGGAAAATCGCGTTGCCGATGGCTGGCGCGATCGGGGCGACGCCCGGCTCGCCGGCGCCGGCAGCGTGGACCGAGAACGGATGCGGCACGATATGGACATTCACCCTTTCGGGGAAATTGTCCGAACGCACCATCTCGTAGGTGTCGAAGTTCTGCTGCTGCGCCACGCCGTCCTCGAACGTGATTGCCGAATAGAGCGCGGCCGTCATGCCCTGGACGGCAGCGCCCTGGATCTGACTTTCGACCCGTTCCGGCATGGCAACGAAACCGCAATCCACGGCCACGTCGATCTGCGGAACGCGGATCTTGCCATCGACGATCTTCACGCGGGCCGCTGCCGCGATATAGGTCACGAAGCAGCGATGCGACGCGAGGCCGATGCCCTCGCCTTCGGGAAGCGATTGCCCCCAGCCGGCTTTTTCAGCAGCCATGCGCAGCACGTTTTTCTGACGGCCGACCTGCATCGGATAGACGTCGTATTCCTCGCCATAATCCCAGAAGTCGTCCGGGTAGTTTTCCGCCTTGATGTCGATGGTGCGATCCTCGCCCATGACCTCCAGCATGTATTCCAACTCGTCTCGGCCGAGATCGGCGGCCACTTCCGACAGGAATGTGTTGTGGGCCCAGGATCGCGGAATGTTCGACACAACCCGGAACCACCCGATCCGCGTCTTGGCCATGGCCTTACCGTTCTCGATCGAGACGTTCGGGACCTGATACGGATTGTCCAGGTGGCCCATGCCGCTCTCGATGAAGAATTGGTGGCCGCTGTCGGGCGCAAAGGTCGACAGGATCGACGGGGCGACCGAATTGTGGCGGAAGCCCAGCCATTTGCCGTTTTCATCCATCCCGACTTCCAGTTCCTCGATCGAGGTCGTGTGATAGAAGCTGTTCTGGATATCGTCGACCCGGGTCCACTGGACCTTGACCGGCTTGCCGAGCTTCTGGCTCAGCAAGGCGGCCTCGATCGCGAAGTCGCATTTCGACTTGCGTCCGAAACCACCGCCCAAAAGCGTCACCTGAACCTCGACATTCTCGATGTCCATGTTCAAGGCTGCAGCCAGATCGCCGCGCGCGCCATAAGGAGACTGTACCGGGGCCCAGATGGTCGCCTTGCCGTCTCTGACATCGGCGACCGCTGCCGGGGGTTCCATCATGGCATGGGCCATGTGGGCGCCGCCATATTGGCCCTTGAAGGTCTTTGCCGCGCCATCGATGGCGGCGCGGGCGTCGCCTACCGCCCGCAACACTTTGCCGGGTTGCGCCGCCGTTTCGCGCATTTCGGCCGTGAAGGCTTCGGAATTGTAGTCCGAATGGCGGCTGTCGCCCCATTCGATTTCCAATGCTTCCTTGCCCTTGATCGCCGCGTCCGTGTTGGTCGCGATGACGGCGATACCGCCCTTCGGAGCGAATTTTGCCGGGAAGTCGCTGATCGGCAATCCCATGACCTGCATGACACCCGGGACTTTCCAGGTCTCGGTCGCGTCGTAGCGAACCGGACGGGCGGCATGAACCGGTGGACGCGCAATCGCCGCATAGACCATACCGTCCAACCTGACGTCGGCACCGTATTGCGCGCGGCCCGTCGTAATGTCGTGCAGATCGTAGATGCCGACATTGCGCTTGCCGATATAGCGGAACTCGGATTCGTCCTTGAAGCTGAGTTCCTCGAATTCGGGCACGGGAACCTGCATGGCCGCCTCTGCCAGATCGCCGAAGCCGTAGGTATTGCCGCCGGCGGTCACTTCATGCACGCCGACCTTGACGTCGTTGACGTCGACACCGGCCTTGTCCGCGGCCGCCTTCGCCAGCATATGCCGAACCGAGGCGCCCATCTGGCGCATGGACTGGATATGGTGGCGTACGGATCGCGAGCCGTCGGTATCCTGGTTGCCGTATTTGGGCTCGTCGCCCGGGGCCTGGATGATCTTCACCTTGGCCCAGTCGGCACCCATTTCGTCGGCAATGATCATCGGCAAGGACGTGCGCGAGCCGGTGCCCATTTCCGACCGGTGCGCGGTCAGCGTCACCGTGCCGTCGGGATCGATCGCCACAAACAGATGCGGATCGTAGCGCAGCCCGTGCGGCATGGAATCGCCGCCGGTCTTGTACCGGGCAAACGCGCCGGCATCGCCGGCAAAGGCCGCAACGGCAAAGCCAGCGGCCGTGGTTACGAGGAAGCCGCGGCGCGAAACATGGGCCACGTTGAGGTTTTCGGCAGCCTTCGGGCCGCCCTGCGCAGCTTGTTCAATGAAGTGCAACATGACTTAGCTCCCCGTCGCTGCCTGGCGGACCGCTGCAACGATGCGTTCGTAGCAGCCGCACCGACAGATGTTTCCGGCCATCCCTTCCAGGATTTCCTGATCGGTCGGGTTCGGCTTCTGGGCCAGGAGGCTCGCAGCCTGCATGATCTGACCGGCCTGGCAGAAGCCGCATTGCGGCACATGCAAGTCGCGCCATGCCTCCTGCACCGGGTGATGCCCGTCGCTCGACAGGCCTTCGATGGTCGTGATCTCCTTGCCGTCAACCTCGTCGACGGTCAGCATGCACGATTGCTCCGCCACGCCGTCGACATGCACGGTGCACGCACCGCACAGGCCCGCGCCGCAGCCGTATTTCGTACCCGTCAGTCCAGCCATGTCCCGCAACGCCCACAACAGCGTGGTGTCGCCGGGACCATCGATTTCGACGCTGGACCCGTTCACTTTGAGTGTCGCCATTTCACCCTCCTGGGTTTCACATTTGTCTGGAATTCAGGCGCTATCCTGGTCGGCGCCTGTTGAAAGCCGCCGTTGTCCGGCGGCCCGCATGTCAATCGTCGTCGTCGTCAAAACCGGCCCGGTTCACCAGACCGATGCGATAGACGTCCTTGCGCTTGCCAACCAGAAACACGGCGGTCGGCCGTTTGCCCTTCGCGTCGATCGGCTCTTCGTCGAAGACCACGCGTACGGCATGCGAGACATCCATATTCGGTGCCAGCTTTCCGGTCGCGATCGCCGCATCGAACCCGTTCTCGGGAAAGGGTTCCCACGTGATGCTCTTGATCGGACGTCCGATGCTTCGCGCGAGGTGGAAGCGGACGATGCGCTTCTTGATCTTTCCGGTGTCTTTCCAGAACACCATCTCGCGCAGCATCTCGTAGTCCTTGGTTTCGATCGCCGTGCGGATGTAGTCCAGGACCGCGTCCTGGTCCTTCGGCATCTCAGCCGCACTTACGGCGCCCGCCGAAAGACAAAGCGCAAGTCCGGGGGCGAGAAACCCCCGGAACAACATTTTCCGCGACCGGGTCATTGATTTGCCAACTTGAAGACCCAGAGCGCTCCGCCCTGCGGTACATCAGGTACGCGGCCTTCCGGCAGCATATCCTTCAGGAGGCCCTGCATGCGCTCGGCATCAACACCCCAGCCGGACTGGACGGCGACATATTGGACACCGTCGATCTCGTAGGAGGCCGGCACGCCGGTGATGCCGGAATTCGTCGGAAACTCCCAAAGCACATCCCCGGTGGTCGCGTTGAACGCCCGGAACATCCGGTCATTCGTGCCGCCGGTGAAGATCAGGTTGCCACTGGTCGACAGCAATGGACCCCAGAAAGGCGTGTCGTTGAAGCTGTGGCTCCAAACCATTTCGCCCTTGTTCATGTCCCAGGCCTGCAACTGACCGATGGGCACGGGTTTGGATTCATCGACGCCTTCGGCAAACCGCAGGGACGACAGGATCACATCGATCGGGATCCCGATATAGAGTTCGCCGGGCTCGCGCTCGCCGATCGGCACGCCGCCAAGTTCGGAACAGAGATTTTCGTGCGCCGGGATATAGAACAGACCGGTATCCGGGTTGTAGGCTTCCGGCGGCCAGTCCTTGCCGCCCCAAAGCGACGGACAGAACGTGACGGTTTTGTTGGTGCCCGGTGTCTTGGCTTCGTTGTAGCTCGGACGGCCGGTCTCAGGATCGATCGATTCAAAGGCATCCTGGCGGACAAACTTGTCGGCCTTCACGAACCCGATGGACCCGTCGTCCTTGGCTTCCATCGTCCAGATGTAGCCGTTGCGTCCGGCGTGAACGAGGCCGTTGATCTTCTGGCCGTCCCGTTCGATCGGCATCAAAAGCGGGGCGGACACCTCATCCCAGTCCCAGGCGTCGTTCCAATGGTACTGGAAGTGACCTCTGATACCACCGTCCTTGATGTCCAGCGCCATGACAGAGGTTGTGTAGAGGTTGTCGCCCGGTCGGGTGTCCGGCATCCAGGGGCCGCCGTTTCCGGTGCCGACATACATGACGCCCATGTCTGAATCGTAATTCGGCTGCATCCACACCGACCCGCCGCCGACCTTCCAGCTGTCGCCTTTCCAGGTTTCCGAGCCGGGCTCGCCAGGGGCAGGTATGGTGTAGGTCTTCCAGGCCTCGGCGCCGGTTTCGGCATCGAGGGCCACCACATAGCCGCGGATCCCGTACTCTCCGCCGGAGACACCGGTGACGATCTTGCCCTCTGCCGCCATCAGCGACAGGGTGGAATAATACCCATCGGTATAGTCGCCGACGATCACATCCCAGACCACTTTCCCGGTCTTTGCATCGAGCGCCACGACGCCCGCATCGACGGTCGCCATGAAGACCTTGTCACCATAAAGCGCCACGCCCCGATTGGTCGGGTGCAATTGGAACAGATCTTCGGGCAATTCGCGGACGTACCGCCAGAGTTCCGTCCCGGTTTTGGCATCCAGCGCAATCACCTGGTTCTGCGGGGTGGAGATGTACATCATGCCGTCATTGACCATCGGCGGTGCTTGGTGGCCTTCCGTCACCCCGGTCGAATAGACCCACGCCGGGACCAGGTTTTTGACATTTTCATCGGTGATCTGGGACAGCGGGCTGTGGCCGTGGCCTTCGTAATTGCCGCGCCAGGTCAGCCAGTTATGCGGCTCCGGGTTGGCAAGCCGGGCATCGGTCACGGGGTTATAGGTGTCCGCGAGTGCGAACGTCCCCATTCCACCGACGGCCAGGGCCGCAAGACAAGTTGTCAATGTGCGCATCACTTCCTCCCGTTATGAGCCGTTGGACCGGCGAGTAAGACGCCGCTTACTTCTTGGCGCCTCCAGGTTTACGCGTGAACGTATCGACCGCGACGACATACCCATCGTCGTCGAGGCCGAGCGGGACCATCGGCAATTGCCTGCGCGCAGGCCCGCTTAAGACGCTGCCTGCGGACAGGGCAGCGAATTCCGATAGGTGGCAATGGCAGCGAATGATGCGCTCTTCCGGCTTCCAGGACTTGATGGTGCAGCTGCGATGCGTGCAAATCGCGGAATAGACCAGAACGCCGTCGGCGCTGCGGTCCCGCGTTTCGTCGTCCATCTCCCCCGGGTCGAGCCGCAACACCAGAAGCCGGTTCAGCCGGTTTCTCCGGCGTAACACGCCGGACGCCGGATCGAGCGGAAATGCCTCGAAAGGCTTCGCGCCGGCCTCGAGCAAGTCCGGTTTTACAAGCTGGTCCTTGAGATCGCCGATGATGATCTGGATCCGGTCCCCGGCCTGGGCGGGTTGTCGTTCCGGCGGTCTCGAGGCTTCTGCGACATCCGGTCTTCCGATCGCGGCACCGATCAGAAGACCGGTGCCCGCGGCCAGGACATCACGCCTGTTGCGCGGGTGTTTGGTGCGGCCACCGTCCGTCAAGCAATCCTCCCTAGCGCCGCATTCGGGTGCGACTTGTCAGACTGCCGCCTTTTTTGACGATCTTTGTGTTCTGAATTCAGAGTTCAATACTGTGTCAAAAAATCTCCAACCTGACAAGCAGATTACGTAGCGTAAACCGACCGCAATACGGGACGCATCCGGTTTGGCTGAAGGCCCGATCGATCAGGGCCGGAGCATTGTGCGAAGCCAATGGGACAGGCGCTGCGCACGGGACCGCCTGGAATACCGCAAGGCATCCGATATCAGATCGTTGCGTGCTGAGAGGTCAGGGTGCGCGCGGGAGAACAGCCGATCTGACAGGTCACGCCTGGAGGTGTGGTGATGATCGAAATGGTCCGCGGAAACTCCCGAGCGTGCAAGCCAGGTATCAAATGCCCGGTACACGTTCGACGGGCTTGGATCGATCGCGGCTGAAGCCCGCAAGTGCTGGTCCGTGCGGGTCGGGATCCAGGTTGTCAGAAATGCGCCCAGCAAAAGAACGACGGGAATGCTGAGGGCTCCGATCAGCATGGCACCGTAGACCCTGACCAGGTTTTTTTGATCAGCGGCTTCGCGCATCAAACCCGCTGCAATTTTCTCGCTGTCGGCGGCGAGCGGCTCCAGACGGAGAGCCGGCGCCGCAACCTTGCGTGCGCGGTGCTCGATCGGGTCCCAATAATCCAACCCGATCGGTGTGATGAAGGCGACTTGCTGCGGTTCGGCTTCCACATCCCAGGTATAGGCCGCATGCGCGATCAGGCCGTCGGGGCTTCTTTCGGTTCGAAGCTTCCGATCGGCCAAGCTGACCTTCAGGCCGCGGGCACGGCCATGGTCAACGACAGGCAGATGGTCTGCCGCTACGCCCCAGACGTGGAAATGAACGGTTCTCTGGACCACCTCGCCAACACGAATGTCTTCTGGCGGCACACTCCAGGTATCTTCGATCTCGACGCGATCGGAAACCAGCCACCACGGGTTTTCGTAATGACGGGACACGCCGGAGATCTTGATCTCGACCGGATCCGAAGCCAGATCGAAGGTCAGTTCGTTGTCAGCTTCGGGTTCGACGAACCCGACGGCGGTAACCGGAGGAATGGTCAGGGTTCCAGGGCTTCTCGGGAAGATCGCAATCGCCGTCTCAAACACATATCCGCGTCCCCCATAGCCGGTCACTCTGCGCGTCCTCGGGCGTTGCAGTTCAATGACCTGCGCGTCCGGCAATCGCGGCAGCTTGAGTTCAAGCGCTTCAAAGGGATGGCGCGACACCAACAAGGCTTTAAGGACAATCTGGCCGCCGACATAGCCGTTGGTGGACAGAGCGGACAGGGGACCGACTTCGACCGTGAGCTTTGGAACGCGTGGCGGTTCGGTCGGCTGTGCCTGCGCACCGAAGGCCAGAAACGCTGTAACCAGCAACGCCGGGGCCCTCATTGCCGAGCCTCCTGCCGCAGCCGGTGCATGGCCCGCAACCGGGCCGCGAGCACCCGTTCGGGATCGTCCCTGATCGCGCGCAGCATGATCCGGGCATCCTGAGCGCTTTTGGTCACGATCCGCATGCCGCCGGCGCCCTGATGGCCGGCGGCCTCTCGCTCGCCAGTCTCCGTCACAGCGCTTCGGCCCGCCGCTTGGTCACTGCTCAAGGCCTGCTCACCCGTGCGGCCTCGGGCTGCGATCTGACCGGCTTGATCTGCGTCCTTTTCGGAAGGGGTTGCGTCGTCGGACGGGCGGGCGTCCTCGGTGGTCGTCTGGTCTCCGCTCGCGCTGTCCTGGCTTTGGTCCTGCCCGATCGCCCCCAGTTCTGCGCCCAAGGTCCGGGTCTGGCGCTGGCCTTCCTGTTCTTGGCGCTGCTGCTTTTCGGCCTGCAGGACAAGGGCCAGGTTGTAGGCGGCGTCTTCATGGCCGGGATCCAGACCAAGCACTCTTTCATAGGCGACACGGGCCGCGCGCCATTCGCCGAGCCGGGCGTAGGCCGTCCCGAGGTTATAAAGAGAGATCACGCCCTGCCCTTGCACGAATTCAGCCGTCGCCCGGCGGAAACGACTGGCGCGGTATTCCGCGATGCCGCGCCAGACGCGGTCCTCCAACAGGTGAACCGCATCGCTGCCGCGCCCGTCCGCGATCAGGCTCCTGGCCACCGTGAAACGATCCTGCGGCGCGTCCAGGCGCGGCAGGATCCATGCCAGAACCAGTGCAATCGCGGCGCCGACGACAAGCAGGACGATCCGGCTTCTGATCATGATGTCCTCCGCCGGAACATCGGCAGCCACAGCACGGCCGCCAACGCGATGAGCAAGGTCGTCCATTCCGTTCGGGCAGACGGAAGCTCGGACCGCGCGACCGAACCGGTTTCCTGTCGCAGGGACCGGGTCAAGCGGGCCACCGCGTCTTCGCCGAGAACAACCGCAACCTGGCCCGATGCCCAGTCGTCCCAGTTTCCGGCGCCGGCCAGCGGCACCAGGAAACGTCGGCTTTGCGCGTTGGGAATGGCAACGATTTGGTCCGGCGGCCGGCGGGCCGTCACCAGCACGATCTGGCGTACAAGAAATCCGGCATTGTCGAGAATGCGCTCGGCCTGGGCCAGGGCCAGATGCGGGTTTTGTCCGGCCTTCGGCATCATGTCCGCGTTCAACACACGGACATAGCGGTTGATCTGGGCGGCAGCGGTCGTGAACGGCACGATCCGGTAGGCATCGCCCGAGGAGGCGATGACGGCCGTCGCGACACCAGGATCGGCGCGCTGCAGGTCGTCGACGAAGTGGCGATGACGTGCCAGGTCCGATCCCAC
>JANQQB010000009.1 GCA_028285165.1 Rhodobiaceae bacterium | reverse complement strand
AACGAAGCATTAGGGTTAACAAACTATTTCTTTAATGGGTGTTCGTCGGGTCGGACAAGGTGCCCTGGGGGGCGAAGCTTATGAACAGAGATCATTTTTTCGCGCGTGTGGCGGTTTTTATCCCTGTCGTGTTGGCCCTGGCGCTTGCCGGGTGTGCCTCCGGCGGTGCGCGCGGGTCGCATTCCAAGGTATCCGTCAGCGCCAGTCAGGATCGCCCGCCGGCTGAGATCCAGGGGCTTGTCAAGAAATGGGGCGACCAATACACCCGCCGCCCGAACGACAAGGGCGCGGCCCTCAATTACGCCGCTGCTTTGCGTCTCAACGGTCAGGGCGGTCAGGCGGTTGCCGTCTTGCGCCGTGCCGTAATTGCGCACAAATCCGATCGTGATGTGGCGTCCGCCTATGGCAAGGCCTTGGCTTCGAACGGTCAGTTCAAAGAAGCGCTGACGGTGATTCGCAACGCCAATCCGCCGTCCAATCCCGATTGGCGCCTGCTTTCGGCCGAGGGCGCGATCCTCGACCAGATCGGCGACAATGCCGCGGCCCGCGTCAAGTATCAGGAGGCGTTGAAGATCGCTCCCGACGAGCCGAGCATTCTCAGCAACATGGCGCTCTCCCACGTCCTGTCGAATGAACTCGTCCGTGCCGAACAGATCCTGCGTCGCGCGGCGGCCAGTCCCAACGCCAACAGCAAGATCCGCCAGAACCTTGCCCTCGTGCTGGGCCTCCAGGGCAAATTTCAGGAAGCCGAGGCGGTCGCAAACAACGAGTTGAACCGCGAGCAGGCGGCCGCCAATATGGCCTATCTGCGCTCCATGCTGAGACAGCCGAACACCTGGGACCGCATCAAGGCGGAGGACAAGAAAAAGCAGCGCGGCTGATCGCGCCGGCCCTCAGCAATTCTCGCCCGCAAGGCGATCGCGGGCCTCCTGGAATACGTTTGCAAGATGGTCCGCCACCGCGTTGACGCGGCGCGAGGTGGAAAGATCCGCATGGGTCACCAGCCAGATCGGCTGGTCGATGTCCATGCGGGCCTCTATGCGGACAAGGCCCGCCTCCTCCGCCAGAAAGTGCGGTAGCACCGCCAGCCCGATGCCGCTGGTGGCTGCCCGGACCTGGGCCGCGAGCGACGTTGTCGCAAGCACCGGAAGCCGCCCACGCAGCAGCCCTTCCAACCATCGTGCGGCCGGCAGGTGCTGGTAGCCCTCCGCCCATCCGATAAGGCTGTCCTGGCCGGGCGAGACCGGCGCGTCCGGCTGTGCCCGGGCCGCCTTGTAATCCGGCGATCCGTAAAGGCCGAACCCGAGCGTCCCGATGCGGCGCACCGTCAGGTGCCCGTGAGTCGGGCGCACCATGCGCACCGCAAGATCCGCGTCGCGCCGGTGCAGGTTGACCGTTGTAACGTCGGAGACGATTTCAAGCGACAGGCCGGGATGGCGCCCCAGAAGCGGGCCGAGTGTCGGAATGATGATCGGATTGGCGAGATTTTCCGCGGTCGCCAGCCGCACGCGGCCGACAATCTCGGCCTCGCGCCGGGCATCGACACACAAGGCCGCCGCGGCGCCTTCCAGCTCCTCAGCGCGGCCGACCAGCGCGTTGCCCTGGTCCGTCAGCCGGTAGCCGGTCTGGTGACGAGTGAAGAGCGGCACCTGAAGCGCCGTCTCCAACCGGCTGATGCGCCTTGAAAGGGTTGCAATGCCGAGATCCAGCCGGCTTGCCGCGGCTGACAGCGAGCCGGCGCGCGCAAGGGCGAGGAAAATCCGGGCATCATCCCAGTTGAGCCGCGTTTCTGGCGTCATATTACTTTCCGATTTTGAAAAATGAATTGCCGAAATTCAGTCTATTGCGCGAAATTTTGAAACACTATCCTGCCCGGCGACAACCCTCTTCTGGTCGGACCTGGCCGAAAGCCGGTTGGCCGCCGATCGCATCGAAAGGCATGGCAGAAATGGAACGACGTCTCCTGGGACCCGACCTGTCGGTCTCCGCGCTTGGTCTTGGCTGCATGGGCATGAGCGAGTTCTACGGCCCGCGTGACGACAGCGAATCCCTGACCGTACTCGCGCGCGCGGTTGATCTCGGGATCGATTTTTTCGACACGGCGGACATCTACGGTCCGCACCATAACGAGGAATTGCTCGGACGGTTTTTGCGCGAACACAAACCCGACATACGGATCGCCACGAAGTTCGGCATCGTCCGCAAGGCCGGGTCCTATGAACGCACCATCGACAATTCGCCCGATTATGCCCGCCGCTGCTGCGAGGCATCGCTGAGCCGTTTGGGCATCGATCTGATCGACCTTTACTACGTGCACCGGATCGAGGCCGGCCGGCCGATCGAGGACGTCATGGTTGCGCTTGCCGATCTCGTACGCGCGGGCAAGATCGGTCATATCGGCTTGTGCGAAGTGAGTGCCGAGACCCTGCGGCGCGCCCATGCCGTGCACCCGGTGACGGCGGTCCAGACCGAATATTCGCTCTGGACGCGGGACGTCGAGACCGAGGTGCTGCCCGTCTGCCGAGACCTTGGCATCGGGTTTGTCCCTTACTCGCCGCTCGGTCGCGGTTTCCTGACCGGCGCCTTTGACACCGGGACCACCTTTCAGGAGGGGGATTTCCGTGCGGGGCTGCCGCGGTTTTCCGCGGACAATCTGGGGCACAACCAGGCGCTCGTCGACATTGTCCGCGAAAAGGCGGCGGAACGGCAATGCACGCCGGCCCAGGTCGCGTTGGCCTGGCTGCTCCACAAGGGCGACGCCATCGTGCCGATTCCGGGCACCAAACGCATCCCGTACCTTGAAGACAATGCCGGTGCCGTGGATCTGACATTCGACGCAGCGGAGATGGCGGCGTTCGATGCGGCGATCGCGCGGGCGCCGGTCGTCGGTGAGCGCTATACGGCGGAGGGCATGAAAGGCGTCGACGCCTGATCCGCGTCGTCAGCCGGCATAGACGGCGCGTTCGAATTCCTCGTAGAACCGCGTGAAGGGCGGCTCCATGAAGGGCAGCGATTGCGTCATGAGCACGGCCGCCAGATCCTTCGCCGGATCGAACCAGTAATGTGTGTTGCAGACGCCGGCCCAGGTCTGGGACCCGGCCGAACGCATGCCGGGCACGTCTTCTTCAAGCCGTAGGAACCCGAAACTGTGGGTCCGGTGGGTTTCGGGAAACGGATCGCAATCCGCTGTCAGTGTCGGCGCGACGGTGATCATCGGCCGGAACGACAGGTTGCCGATATGGTTCTCCAGCATGCGCGCGACGCCTGCTTCCGACAGGATACGGTTGCCGTCGAGTTCTCCGCGATTGAGGAACATGCGCAGAAACCGCATGTAATCCGGCGCGGTCGAGTACAGGGCGTGCCCCATGCCGTAGATTTCAGGTTCCGGCGGCGGCGCGATATCGAACGGCCCAAAGCGCCCGTCCGGCCCGCGGATGGCGACATCGGCCAGCCGGTGCGCCAGGCGCTCCGGGACTTCGAACACCGTCTCGTGCATGCCGAGCGGTTCGAAGATCTCCTCGTCGCAGAAGCGATCGATCCGTCTTCCGTCGACGGCTTCCACGATCTGGCCGAGCCAGTCGATGCCGATGCCGTATCCCCAGCGCGCGCCCGGATCGAACATAAGCGGATAGGACAGTGCGGCCCGCGTTCCGGAGAGAATGGTCGGATGCTCGGTCGCTGCCAGATAGCGCGGCACCTCCTCGCTCCAGAATTCGTACTCAAGTCCGCTCGTATGGGTCGAAAGATGCCGGATGGTCGCCTTGCGGATCGGCGCGCGCATGATCGGCGTCTCGCCGTCGAACCGGTTGACGACCTGAAGCGCACCGAATTCCGGCAGGATGTCTTCGACCGGCGTTTCGAAGTCGAGCTGTCCGCGATCGATCAGGATCATGGCCGCCGTCGATCCGACGGCCTTTGTCATGGAAAAGATGCGGAACAGGGTGTCTTCGCCGGCCGGATGGTCGGCGACAGCCGGGCCCGCGGCACCCGAATAGGTAACCCGGCGCGCATTACCCGTCATCGCAACGACGAACGGAACGGCTTCGCCCGCGACGGCATTTTCCAGGATGGTGTCGAGGGTATGCATGGCGATCTCCCTGAACCCGGCGGGCGGCCGCACGACGGCAAGGCGTTCGGTCCGGTCTCCTGATCAGGAAGTATCCGTTTGACTTCGGGTCGAAGTCAATGCGTGTCGGGCACCGTCACAGGCATTTGGCGCCCGACGAGCCGCGCCGACAGTGCCATTTCCGGCTAACACGCTCCAATTGCCATCCGGTGTCGGCTCGAGCGATCGTGCCGCGGTACGAGACGCCGGATACGGAATCATCAGCAAATCCGTCCAGCGTCAGATCGAACACAAGCAAGTCGCCTGCGGCTCGACCATCCAGCGAGGTGCCGGGCCGGCCCTCCAGCGTCTCCGGATGGGTGTCGATAAGCGGCGTGATCAGGTCGATCGCGCGCGCTGCGTTTGCGTCCGATGAACGGATCTCGACCCGCTCGTATCCCGGCACGGGCGGGATCGGGACATCGGCTCTCGCAGCCGCGGCAAAGGCCGCCAGCAGGCCGGTCAAAAGCATGATACCGGCCTGTCGGCTGTTGCCGATCAGAAAGCGGGCTGGGATTTTCATCGGACATTTCCTCACAGCGAACCCTGATGAGGAAAATATCGCCTTAGACGCCCCGGCGCTGAATGGGGTCGACGCCCCATTCGCCCGGTCGGTCTGATGTCAGACGTCGACTTCGGCGGTCAGAGCGTTGTCCTGAATGAATTCGCGGCGCGGGTCGACGTCGTCGCCCATCAGCTTGGCGAAAATGTCGTCGGCATCGTCGGCCTCGCGCACCTTGACCTGAAGCAGGGTCCGGATGTTCGGGTCGAGCGTCGTCTCCCAGAGCTGGTCCGGGTTCATTTCCCCGAGCCCCTTATA
>JANQQB010000005.1 GCA_028285165.1 Rhodobiaceae bacterium | reverse complement strand
GGCGTCGGTGCCGGGAACAGTGTGGCGCTGCTCCTGCGAAACGACTTCGTCTTCTTCGAAGCGACCAACGCCGCCCGCGCGCTCGGCGCCTACGTGGTCCCGATGAACTGGCACCTGGCGCCGGCCGAAATCGCGTATGTCCTGTCCGATTGCGATGCGCGCGTGTTGATCGCCCACAGCGACCTGCTGCACAGCTGCGCGGACATCATCCCCGATACCCTGACCATCCTGACAATCGACACGCCGGATGAGATTCGCGAGGCCTACCGCCTGGACGGCGAAATCTGCCGTGCACCACCCGGTGCGACCGATTGGGACACATGGCTGGCGGGTTTCCCCGAAATCGGCTCGGTCAGCGACAGCGTTCCGGAGTCCATGTTCTATACCTCCGGCACCACCGGCCTGCCCAAGGGGGTGAAACGCGGCCCGCCCACCGACGCCGGTGCGGCACATGTCCTCAAAATCCGCGACATGATCTACGGCCTGAAGCCGGGCGTGCGCGCCATCGTGCCCGGCCCGCTTTATCACGGTGCGCCGAACCAGTACGGCGTCCGGGCGAGCCAGGTGGCCGGCCGGGTCGTGTTGATGCCGCGCTTCGACGCCGAAGGCATGTTGGCGCTGATCGAGCGTCACCGGATCACAAACGCCTTCATGGTCCCGGTGATGTTTGCCCGGTTGCTCAACCTGCGGCCGGAGGTCCGGGCGTGCTACGACATTTCGTCGCTGCGGCATGTGGTGACCGCCGGCGCGCCCTGCCCGCCCGATATGAAAACCCGGATGATCGACTGGTTCGGGCCGATCGTGCATGAGTTCTACGGCGCGACCGAGCTGAGTTATATGACCTTCTGTGACTCGGAGGACGCAAACGCCAAACCCGGAACGGTCGGCCGGTTGGTCGACGGCGCGCAGATGAAAATACTCGATACCAATGGCGTGGAAACGCCGGCGGGGACGCCCGGACAGGTCTATGGCGTCCTCAACGGAACCGCCGATTTCACCTATCACAAACGCGATGGCGACCGGGACGCCATCGAACGCGGCGGTCTGGTGACCTGCGGCGACGTCGGGTATTTCGACGACGACGGATACTTGTTCCTCTGCGACCGCGAGAGCGACATGGTGATTTCGGGCGGCGTGAACATCTATCCGGCCGAGATCGAAAGCGTGCTGGCGGCCATGCCGGGCGTCCTCGACTGCGCGGTGTTCGGCGTCCCCGACGATGAGTTCGGCGAATGCGTCATGGGTGTCGTTCAACGCGAACCCGGCGCGAATGCGGTCACCGAAGACGGCATCCGCACCTACCTCGGCGCGCGGATCGCTGCCTTCAAGGTGCCGCGGGTCATCGAGTTCCGCGCCGACCTGCCGCGCGACGACAGCGGTAAGATTTACAAACGCCGCCTCCGCGATCCGTATTGGGAATCGGCCGGCCGGCAAATCTGATCCTGTGCAGGCCATGCCGGTGGAGTTGCCGCGACACCGCGTTTCGCAATCTTCGGTTTACGCAATCCGCAACATCGATAAGATGATTGCAGGATTCCGGACCAGCCATGCTGGGCGCTTGCAAGGATCGGCCAACGACCATGAGCAAGAAACCGCAACCCGCGGCGCAGAGCGACGGCTTGTTGGCGCAATACGATCACGACGAATTCTATTGCGAGATGTTCGGCCGGCGCGGCCTTGGCCACACCCGGACGATTCGCGACCGGCTCAATGCGCTGGATATAGCGGCGCTGCGCCGGCGCGTCCGGGAAGCCGAACGCGAGCTTTTCAACCTCGGCATCACCTTTACCGTCTATACCGAGAACGAGGCGATCGACCGCATCCTGCCCTTCGATGTCGTGCCGCGCATCCTGTCGCCAAACGACTGGTCGCAGATCGAAACCGGGGTCAAACAACGAGTCGCCGCCCTGAACCTGTTCCTGCACGACATCTATCACAAGGAACAGATCATCAAGGACGGTATCGTCCCGGAAGACCTGATCAAAGGGAACGCAGACTACCGTCCGGAAATGCACGGCTTCGACCCGCCGCAGGGAACCTATGTCCATATCTGCGGCACGGATATCGTCCGCGACGACAAGGGCAAACTCTGCGTGCTTGAGGATAACGCGCGGATTCCGTCCGGTGTTTCCTACGTGATCGAGAACCGGCATCTCATGATGCGTGCTTTCTCGGATTTGGCCCGCGACATTCCCATCGCCAATGTCGACGAGTACGGCAGCCGGCTCGCGCAGACGCTAACCGACGTGGCGCCCGCCGGGGTGTCGGATCCGACGATCGCGCTCTTGTCGCCGGGCGTTTTCAACTCGGCCTATTTCGAGCATGTCTTCCTGGCCCGCGAGATGGGTGCGCCGCTCGTCGAAGGCCGGGACCTGACGGTAGAGAACGACAAGGTCTATATGCGCACCACCGACGGGCTGGAGCCGGTGCACGTGCTCTACCGCCGGATCGACGACGCCTTCCTCGACCCGGAAGCCTTCAATCCGGATAGCCTGCTGGGCGTCCCCGGCTTGTTCCGCGCCTACCGCAAAGGCAACGTTACGCTTGCGAACGCCCTCGGCACCGGCGTCGCCGACGACAAGGCGGTCTATGCCTATATGCCGCGGATCATCCGCTACTACCTGGACGAAGACCCGATCCTCGACAACGTCGACACGAATATCTGCCGCGAGCCGGAAGGCTTGGCCAAAACGATGGACCATCTCAACGACTTGGTGACAAAGCCGGTCGGAGAAGCGGGCGGATACGGCGTCGTCGTCGGACCCCGCGCAAGCAAGCGCGAACTGAGCCAGCTTCGGCGCAAGCTGAAAGACGATCCAGCAAACTTCATTAGCCAGCCCATGATCAAACTGT
>JANQQB010000001.1 GCA_028285165.1 Rhodobiaceae bacterium | reverse complement strand
AACCTGGCGTCCCATATCGGCGACGCGCATGTACGGCATCTTGGAACGCTCGGCGGATCGGTCGCCAACAACGATCCGGCGGCAGATTATCCGGCGGCCGTGCTCGGCCTCGGCGCGACCGTCCACACCGACAAGCGGGACATCGCGGCCGACGACTACTTCACCGGCATGTTCGATACCGCGCTCGACGAAGGCGAACTGATCACGGCGATTTCCTTTCCGTCGGCGGAAAAGGCCGCCTACGCGAAATTCCCGAACCCGGCCTCGCGCTATGCGATGGCTGGCGTGTTCGTCGCAAAGATGGCGGACGGATCCGTGCGGGTCGCAGTCACCGGCGCCGGATCCGACGGCGTGTTCCGGCATGGCGGCCTTGAAGCCGCACTGGCCGGCAATTGGTCGCCGTCAGCGGTCGACGGCGTCGCAGTGGATGCTTCGGACATGCTCGGCGACATCCACGGTTCGCCGGAGTACCGCGCCAACCTGGTCAAGGTCATGGCCAAGCGTGCCGTCGAAGCGGCGGGCTGACGTCGGGCAAGCCCGACGGCCTCAGACGCTGTCGACTTTCGATAACCTATGAATTGAGGCCCGCACGATGTGCGGGCCTCATTTGATTTCGGCGGCCGACATTCCGGCCGCGGGTCAGCTCGCAAGCCGCTCGTGGTGCGGTACGACCGTATCGAGCGCGAAGTCTGCCGCTGCCGTGCAATGCAACATCGCCGTGTTGAACATGGGAAGGCGCGGCCGGTCGATCTGGTCGATCAAAAGGAAGATCTCGGTGCATCCCATAATCAGCCCCTCGATGCCGTGGTCGCGCTGCATGCGATCCAGGATTTCGAGATAGCGTCTCTTCGAGACCGTCCGGAAATCGGATTTGACCAATTCATCGAAGATGATCCGGTCGATGTCCCCGATTTCGTCTTCCCTTGGAACCAGCACGTCCAGACCGAATTGCCGTTCATAGTAGAGACGCAGATAGGGGTCGCGCATGCCCGAGGCCGTGCTGAAGAGGGCGACCCGTGACAGGCCGGCGTTGCGGATGGCGGCGCCGGTCGGGTCGGCGATATGGATGTACGGGATCGGTTTGCGCTGCAGGATCGGTACCAGCACCTTATGCAACGTGTTGGACACACACACCAGCACATCGGCGCCGCCGGCAATGAGCGCGTCGACCTTGGCTTCCACATAGGCCTGCAGCCTGTGCCGGTCTTTGCCACGGACGCAGGCTTCGATCACCGCGAAATTCATACCGGCAATCAGCGTCTCCGCGACGTTCCAGCCGCCCGAGCGGCGGTTCACCTCGTCATTGATCATGCTGTAATATTCAGCCGTTGCAACGTCGCTGCAGCCGCCGAGGACGCCGATGGTCTTCTGATGAATGGGGGGCATGGGGACGGGCTCCTTCTCTTCTCGCCAGTAGGGGGAGCGGGGCAGGGAGAACGGCTGTCCGTCCGCCTCGCCCACGCCGTTAGTCAGTTTCGTGCTCAAACAAGGACATCGTCGACAAATTCAAACCAGGTTATGTCCGACAGGACGTTGGCACCGTCACCGCTGCTCAGCAGGCCGTTCGGCTCGTCCTGGTCACCATAGGCGCCGACGGAGCCTGCGATGATCTGGTCGAGTGCCGGATCTTGGTCCACACCAGGCGCCAGGAAGAAATCGTCCGGATCGGTCTCTGCCGGGGCAGGGCTGCTGCCCTTGATCTCGATATAGTTGAACTCGATTTGATCTGACCTTTCGGCCAGTCCTGCCGCGAACAAATCGATATCGGATGGCGCCGCCGCCGTGTCTGCTTCCTGCGGATCATCGTCCGGCCGGCTCGCATCGCTCTCCTTGGGAGGCATCATCGAACCGACGGGCAGATCGGGATTGACCGGTCCTGCCTTCTGCACAGCGGGTAGAAGCAGTCCGATCAAAATAGCGATTGCGGGTTCTTCGCCTGGCATGTCGAACATCAGGGCATCGGGAGCCGCATTGGCCATCATGCCTTCGCCTCCATCCGGGAACGACTGCAGATAGGTCTCTTTTGCATCATCATCAGTCGGTCCTTCCGGCTTGTTCTTGCCGCCCTTTCCAACCGATCCGGAAATCTTCTTGGCCATGGGCGTCGCACCATGCGC
Organism: Rhodobiaceae bacterium; assembly: GCA_028285165.1. Lineage (GTDB taxonomy): Bacteria > Pseudomonadota > Alphaproteobacteria > Rhizobiales > JANQQB01 > JANQQB01. The sequence continues at coordinate 4,157 of JANQQB010000001.1, read as the reverse complement.
GTTGTTTGCAACCGGTTCGCCGGCGGGTTCGGCTGGAAGCGATCCGCCCGGCAGATCATCGGATAGGACACTCATTGAAAACGCTTGTTCGGACATACTCGTCTCCGTCCAAAAGGGGTACTAAACGGGGTCAGGACATCGCGGCACAATCGTGCCAGCCGTACGACTCGCCGCGAGACAGACCTCAATGTGTGTGGTGGGCTGGATTTCCGGTAGCCGGATTCCTGCACGTCAGTTCAGGCGAAATCGCATGATGTCTTGAACAAGACGATCGTGCCGAGGCCCGGGGTCCGCGTCAGGCAAACCATACGCGTGATCAGACAACCCGATGTCTTTGAGCATCTGATCGTCCAGGCCCCGGGCATGAACCGTACGCGAAGGGCGATATCCGCTCCGCCTTCGGGAGGCGAGCAGAGCCGTGAAAAAAGTCATCCAACCATTTGTAAAACAGATCATTATTTCGACTTCTCTTGCTCATGTTCGACAGGTTGCCTTGCCGACAATCTGGGAAGCAAAAGCGGGAAACAGAAATCGAAAGTGGCGGATAAAACATAAATTTAATTTATGGATCTACCTGTCATGGAGGTATCGCGTGAACGCAAACAAGGCGACGGTTTAGGGGGGGCGGAATTATGCATCGATGCATGCTGCATCCCGACCATTCGGGTGTTCATGCCGAGCGGGGTGCGCATTTTCACGGCGGTTCAGCGGCCGTCCGGCGCTATCGTTGCGGCTGGATATCCTTGGTCGCCAGGAGGGCGGCGGCGGCGATCATCAGGCCGCCACACACCCTGTTGATCCAGTCCGAGGCATATCGCTTCACCACCGCGCTCGCGCGGATGCCAAGCCACCCCCAAAGCAGCAACAGGGCTCCGTCGATGACGATGTAGGTGAGGCCAAGGATCAGGAGTTGGGGCAGCACCGGCTCTGACGGATCGATGAATTGCGGGAACAGGGCACCGAAGAACATCACGGCAAAAGGATTGGCCATCGACGTCAGAAAACCCTGCCGGAAAAGCCGAAAGGCACTGCCCGCGGCGCCGGCCTGAACGGCGTGACGACGGTCGGTCGACAGCATCAATTGCAGACCGATCCAGGCGAGATAGGCAACGCCAAGCCATTTGATCCAGAAAAACGCGCTGGCCGACGTCGCGATGATGGCGGCCAGCCCGAACGCGGCGGCGGTCATCTGCAGGCAATTCGCTGTCAGGTCGCCAGCAATCGTGTAGGTCGCACGCCGCAGCCCGTATCGTATGCTGTTCGAAATCGTCAGCAATTGGCTGGTGTCGGGCGGTGTCGCAAAAAACACGGCAACGGCCGCCAGGTAAATCAGATAGGTCTCCAGAGACATCTTGTGTCGCCTGTTGTGTGGCCTGTTGTGCCGCCTGCGCGCTGTGGGAGCGACATCCTAAAAGGTCGGGGGCGGAAACACGTCAGGAGTCCCCCATCGCCAGTTCGACTGACGTGGCGGGAAAGACTGAGTCTCTTCGGGATCGGAAGGGAGGTTGGAGGCCTGAGCCGGAATCGAACCGGCGTACACGGCTTTGCAGGCCGCTGCGTAACCACTCCGCCATCAGGCCGAACGCGAATGGCATCAAACAGTTGGTGGTGGAATTGTCAATGTGCAATAGGGGCGTGTTGTGCATTTCGGGTTGCCGTTCAGAGGAATCCGCCGTTTTGCGCTTCGCCGTCGATTGGCGTCACATCGCCGTCGATATGAACCTCGGCCAAGTTCGGCACCTTCGAGACGATGCCGATGCGAATCGACTCAACAAAGAAGTTTGCATTGTTTGGGAGGTATTAGCGATCACAGGTGGAGCAATCCGAATGGAACACGACTTGTGATTTTATCGACAAAGTTCATATCGTCCCGACAGCCGGCAATACGAGGCGCATGCTGCCGGAAAACGTTTCGCTTCGTGTTATGGAGGCGCCAAGATCCGGGCGCCTGGCCGAATGGCCCGCCCGCCATCACAGGAGAGTCCGTATGGGTGAAGTCGAGGGACAATTGGAGGGGCGCTGCCTCTGCGGCGCCGTCACCATCCGTGTCAACGGTCTGCACGATCCGCGGCCCGGGGCCTGTCATTGCCGCATGTGCCAGCGCTGGTCAGGCGGGCTTTTCCTGTGTTTCTACGCTGCCGAAGACGCGGTGACGGTCGAGGGGCCGGTGACGCGATTTGCGTCCACCGCCTTTGCAGAAAGAGCCTTTTGCGCAACATGCGGGTCGCATTTGTGGATGCGGGATCTGGAGGGTGAAGGGTCGGGCTATGACCTCATGCCCGGCCTGTTCGACGAAGCCCGCGATTGGCCGATGCGCTCGGAGATCTATACGGATCGCGCGATGGCTTCGATCCGGCTGGAGGGCGGCCATAATCGAGCGACTCGGGCCGAGTACGAAGCCAAGAATTCTCATATCGAGGGTGACGGGTGACGATCAGAAGGACGCGCGGTCCGGTTTGTGCGGACGCAGCTCATGGCAAGGCAGTGTCAGGCGGCGCGACAAAGGACCGGATCATGAAATGGGCGCCCTGGCGATCGGCGACCAGAAACCGACCTTCGGTCAACTCGGCAGCGACCGTGCCATCAAGAGCCCTGATCTTCGAAACGGCCTGTTCGGCGGACTGCACGGCGAAACACGGCATCCAATACCGGTACTTTCCTCGAACGGCCCCCGGCACTTCTTCGGCCGCGGCGATGATCGATCCATCCGGGTGGCGAATGGCGTATGCGGCCCACGGCGTGTCGGTGACTTTCGAGAATTCCCAGCCGAACAGATCGCGATAAAACGGCCCGATCAGACCGATATCGGGGACATGGTGATACCTGGCCGTCACGCAACCGATGCCGTCCGAGCGCGGTGTGATGTCCGGTCCTTCGTAAAGGGTGAAGCCGGCGCCAGAGGGATCGCGGACCAAAGCGATCCGGGCATCGGAGCTGAAGGCTTGCGGTTCGACCTCAATGATCACGCCGGCATGGCGTCGCGCCTTCTCAACGGTTCCATCGAGATCGTCGACATGGACATACGACATCCAGAACGACGGCATGCCGATCTCTGCCAGGCGCTCCGGCATCGGGAAAGTGGCCGCCACTTCATTCCCTGCGATTGTCGCATAGTCGTAAGATCCGTCGCCGCTGAAGGACCAGGCGAAGAGCTGCGTGTAATCCGCTCTTGCGGCCGCCATATCGAATGTCGACAGATCGCTCCAAACAAAGTGGCCGTAGGTCATGCTCGGGTTCCGGCATTCGGTCAGTGCAAATGAGGGTTAGGGGACGTCTTGGCTCTCACCGGAGGCCGGCGTATTGCGCCCGGACCGAACTCATAGACCGGATCGACCGGGTTCCGTCATTTGTCTTGCCATGACGCTGGCCAGCATGACCAGGGCTATCAGCACGCCGATCGTGGCGGACCACCCCGCGGCCGAAAAAACCTGTCCAAGGACCAGCGCGCCGCCGAGGCCGCCAAGGTAATAGCTCGTAAGATAGATGCCGTTCGCGGCTGCATGGTCGTGGGTTGCCGTGCGGCCCACATAGCCGGTGGCAGCGGCCTGCGCAAAAAACAAACCAACGCCGATCAGCGCAAGTCCCAGCAACAGAAGCGGCAGGTTCGGCAGCAACAACAGGACAAGCCCCAGGAGCGTCAGGGCCATCGAGGCCCAGAAGACCGGACGGCTGCCGTAGCGCCTGACTGCGATCCCGGCCACGGGCGTGGTGACGATGGAGGGCAGGAAGACGAGATAGACGAGGCCGATCATGGCCTGCGGAAGCGAAAACGGCGGCTCCGCCAGAACAAAATTCACATAGGTGAAGGCGCCGACAAACGCGAACAGGATGATGAAGCCGATGATGAAAGCCGCACGCAGACGGGCATTGGAGAAATGCCCTTTCCAGGCGGCCAGAACCGAACTTTCTTCCGCTGACGAGGCGGGCCGCCCGGACGAGGCGCCGATATAGAAAAACGCGATCGCGGCGCCGGCCAGATTGAGTGCGGCAAAGGCAAAGAAACTCTCGGCGAGCCCGAACGCATCGGCAATGCCGGCGGCCATCAGGCGACCGAACAGGTTGGAGGCCACATTGCCGGTGATGTAGGCGGCCATGGCGCCGGCTGCTGCCGTCACCGAGCATTCTTCCGACAGATAGGTGAGCGTCAGGGTGAAAGC